>NZ_BAABJQ010000002.1:0-333220 GCF_039543385.1 Rugosimonospora acidiphila | reverse complement strand
GTGACCGTCGTGTGGTCGGTGTAGGTATAGACGGTGTCGATGCCGTGGTAGGTGATGTCGGCGCTGGTTGCTGGTTGACCGTCGTGGGCGGGGGTGTTGACGTGGTGTGGGTTGCCGTTGCTGTCGAAGTTTGTGTAGTCGGTGCCGTCGGCGAGTTTCTCGTCGATGGTGTTGCCGTTGTTGTCGTAGGTGACTGTCGTGTGGTCGGTGTAGGTGTAGGTGGTGTCGTTGCCGTGGTAGGTGATGTCGGCTGAGGTTGCTGGGTTGCCGTTTCCCGGTGGGATGTCGACGTGGTGTGGGTTGCCGGCGTGGTCGAAGTTTGTGTAGTCGGTGCCGTCGGCGAGTTTCTCGTCGATGGTGTTGCCGTTGCTGTCGTAGGTGACTGTCGTGTGGTCGGTGTAGGTGTAGGTGGTGTCGTTGCCGTGGTAGGTGATGTCGGCTGAGGTTGCTGGGTTGCCGTTTCCCGGTGGGATGTCGACGTGGTGTGGGTTGCCGGCGTGGTCGAAGTTTGTGTAGTCGGTGCCGTCGGCGAGTTTCTCGTCGATGGTGTTGCCGTTGTTGTCGTAGGTGACTGTCGTGTGGTCGGTGTAGGTGTAGGTGGTGTCGTTGCCGTGGTAGGTGATGTCGGCGCTGGTTGCTGGTTGGTCGTCGTGGGCGGGGGTGTTGACGTGGTGTGGGTTGCCGGCGTGGTCGAAGTTTGTGTAGTCGGTGCCGTCGGCGAGTTTCTCGTCGATGGTGTTTCCGTCGTTGTCGTAGGTGATGGTGGTGTGGTCGGTGTAGGTGTAGACGGTGTCGGTGCCGTGGTGGGTGATGTTGGCTGAGGTTGCTGGTTGGTCGTCGTGGGCGGGGGTGTTGACGTGGTGTGGGTTGCCGTTGCTGTCGAATCGGGTGTAGTCGGTGCCGTCGGCGAGTTTCTCGTCGATGGTGTTCCCGTCGCTGTCGTAGGTGACGACGGTGTGGTCGGTGTAGGTGTAGACGGTGTCGTTTTCGACGTGGGTGATGTTGGCTGAGGTTGCTGGGTTGCCGTTTTCCGGTGGGATGTCGACGTGGTGTGGGTTGCCGGCGTGGTCGAAGTTTGTGTAGTTGGTGCCGTCGGCGAGTTTTTCGTTGGTGATGTTGCCGTTGCTGTCGTAGGTGATGGTGGTGTGGTCGGTGTAGGTGTAGACGGTGTCGGTGCCGTGGTAATCGATGTCGGCGGACGTGGCGGAATGGCCGGCCGACGCCGGAATCTGCACGTGGTGGGCTCTGCCGTCCGCATCGAACTGGGTATATTCGGTGCCGTCGGCGAGTTTTTCGTCGATGATGTGGTTGTTGGCGTCGTAGGTGATGACTGACTTGTCGGCATAGGTGTAAATGGTGTTGTCGCCGACGTAGGCGATGTCGGCAAAGGTCGCCGGGGCGTCGTCCGACGGCGGGACCTGCACGTGGTGAGCGCGGCCCTGGGCGTCGAACTGGGTGTAGACCGAGCCGTCCGGACTAAATTCCCGGAGGATCGAGCCGTCGGTGCCGTATTCGATTACGGAGCCGTCCGACAGGGTCTGGGCAGCCATCACGGCTCCTCGTGTAGAAAGCGGGCGGTTACTCGATCACGATGCCGGGGAAGTGCGGAACGGGCAGGTCGTCGAAGTTCATACCGTCGTTGAAGACCGCCTTGTCGGCGCCGACGTACTGCTGGGCGGCGTTGTTGAACAGCGCGACGACCTCACCCATCAGCCGGTACGACTCGGCCACCATCTGGACCATCGAGTTCTGGGTGTTCACGATCTTCTTGGTGTCGTCGGGGTTGGGGTCGGTGAAGTTGGGGCGATCCGAGTCGGGGGTGTAACCCGCGCTCAGCGACGTGTACCCGGTCGGGGTGGCCTGCTCGTGCGGGATCAAGTCGTAGGGGGTCTGGACCAGGAAGATCCAGTCCTCGGTGTCGGCGATCAGCGCCTTGAAGCTGGCGAACTCGTCCACCTGGGTGTTGAGCTCATCCATGATTTTCTTCTCGAGCGCCTTGATGTCGCTCGGCGTCACCGTGAACCACGAGGCGGTTGGCACGTCGGCCTGGGAGCCGCCGCCGTCGTCCTGCTTGTCGGACAGGACGATGATGGCGTCCTTGTCGCCGGTGAGCGACAGCGGCGTGGAGTAGCCCTTCTCGACCGTGACTGTCGGTAGCTTGTAGTCGACGCTCGTGGCATAGTCGTTGACCTGACCGTCTTTGCCGGGATCGCTGAGTGTGGCCATTCTCCGACTTCTACCAAGCCGGGCGGTGCGGGCCAACGTCCCTCTTCGCGTGACCGGCGTTGTGCACCGAATTCGGATCTGCCGGCGGCCGGGGTCCCGGGGTTAGCGTCGCGGTGTCCGCCGACTCCGAGGCCTGCGGGGGAGAAGAGGTCAACGTGACGCCGACCGGAGCGCCCGACAACTACGACAACGGGCAGACCATCAGCGTCTATCCGACGGCGGTCTTCGAGTACACGTTCTACCAGAAGAACGAGCACGGCCTGTCCGACGCGACCCAACCGCAGGCGGTGATCGACGGCGCGGCCTACGGCGTCGTCCCGGAGTTGCTGAACATAATTTCGGACAGTTTCCAGAAGATCTTCGACACCTGGAACAGCCTGAAAATCTCCTGGGCCGGCGATTCCTCGGACGCGGCGCAGGAGCTCAACGACCAGCTCAACAAGATCCAGAAGAGGCTGTTCGGCGCGAACGTCAAGCCGGTGGGCGACGTGCCGGGCGTCATCGGGCAGATGTCGAGCGTCGCCGCGAGCGCGGCTGTGAACTACAGCAATGTCGAGGAAGCGAACACCAAGATGTTCGACGACATGAACCACGATATCCCCTACAAGCCGTTGCCCCCGGAGGACACGGACGACAGCGGGGACGGCGGCAATGACGACTCCGACAGCTCGTTCGACCCGAAGAAATCCAACCAGGACTGGAATTACGCGCCCGTCAACGTGCAGTACTAGCCGGCCGGCAGGCTGATGTGGGCGACTACCACCCCGATCCCGATCTCCTCGACGCGCTGGCCACGGTCTGGTTCAACAAGGCCGATGAGGTCGATAAGCTTCGTAGAATCGGCCCGGACCATATCGGCGATGCCAACTGGACAGGGTCCGCCCAGGATGCCGCCGTACGCCTGCTGGACAAGGTCTCCTCGCAGCTGAGCAACACGTCCGAGCTGGCCCGCCGGTGGGCACGCAACCTCAATAAGATGGCGAAGAAGGTTCGCGACGAGCTGGCCGAGGAGGCCAAGAACGCGATCATCATGATCCTGGCGTCGATCTTCGGCCTCTTCGCCGGCCTCTTCGTCGGGTGGGCGCTCGGACCGGTCATCGCGGCCATCGCGGCCGCCCTGGCCGCCGCCATCGCCGGGGCCTCGGAGATCTTCGCCACGATCCTCACGCTGGTTTTCGAGTTCACGCTCGGCGCTCTCGCGTTCGGCTCAATGCAGTTCGCGATGGACATGGCCATCGAGGGCATCGCCTCGGCGATCACGAGCACGCCGTTTGAGCTCAACTCGAGCGAGTGGGTGAACGTCCTCGTCGCCTCGCTCACCGGCGGGCTGTTCTCACTCGGCGGTGCGGCAATGGCCGACCTGAAGAGCCTGCCGTTCAGGGGCGACGGCAAGGTCGGCGAGCCACCGATCACCACGCCCGTCGACACGCATCCGGAGGCCACGGGGTTCGGCGGCGAGGGCTTGGGCGGGTTCGACGGCCCAGGCGGCAGCCACGGCGTCGAGTTCACCTCGGGCGACAACCTCCCGGTCGGGTCGGACCTGACCACCGACCTGGGTAAGACCGACGCCATCACGTTCTCGCCGGCCACTGCCGACCTGGGCAACGGCGAGGCCAACCTGGGCACCAAACCGCGGGTGCCGCCGGACGTCCAGATCAGCGAGAGCTCCTTTACGCGTGACGGTACGCCGGGCGGCGGGTCGGTCGGTGGACGCAACCTGGTCAACGAGACCGTCCACCCGAACCCGGGCAACGGCAAAGGTGTGGTCGCGCCGCGGGTGCCACCGCCGAGCGGCTCGCGCCCCGTCACCCCGAAGTCGGTCACCAACTCGAAGAACCCGCCGGTCGACCTCGATCACCAGACCACGCCGCAGACCGTCGAGCACGGCGGGGGCCCGACTGGCGGCAGCCCGGTCCGGCTCAAGCCACCGACCCTGAAGCCACCGACCACGAAGCCGCCGGCCGACACGGTACCGCGAGACGAGATCGGGGGCACCGACGGCCGGACTCCGGACCTCAAGCCGCACAACCAGGCCCCACCGGAGTCGGTCAAGAGTCCGACCGTGAAGTCGACGACCATGTCGAAGATCCCGGACGGTACTCCCGAGGTCAGCCCGCCGGCCGGCGTCCACTCGGAGCCGCCGCCCACCCCGAACCCGGCCAGCGGGCACCCGTCCGCGAGGTTCACAACGAAGCACCTGGAAAACCTGACCCAGCCGCCGGCCGGGAACGCCGGCAATGCGCCCCATCCCAATACCAGCCAGCCGGCGACGCCGAAGCTGCGGGCGCCCGAGATCCGGGAGAGCACGGAGGGCATCCCGCACAACGAGCCGGCGCCGGGTAGGCATGGCCCGACGCCGTCGGCCACGCCGCGCAACCAGCCGTCGGCGCAGCCGGCCACGCCGCGTAACCAGGTCCCCGACCCGAAGTCCCAGCACCTCGGCGATGCCAACCCGAACGTCAGGCCGCCAACGGTGAAGACCGGGGGCGTCGACGCGCAGAAGCCGAAGTTCGAGAACACGGACGCGACCGGTAAGCCGCCGACGGTCAGGGGCGCTGGTGCCGACCCGGTGAGGAAGCCGCCTGCGACCACCACCCCCGAGGGTGGCGGCGGGTTGCGGAAGCCGCCGACTATCGAGGGCTCCGAGGCCTCGGGGCTGGACGACCACCAGCCGGTCCAGCACGAGCACCCCCCCGAGACTTCGGTGTCGTCGCCGAAGCCGCGCGCCGAAGGTGGATCGACCGGGCACGTCTCCACTCGGGCCGGTACCCACGTCACGCCGCACGAGTCGGTACCGCGGACCGCTGTACCGAGATCGCCCGAGCGTGCTGGCACGCAGGCGCCGCTGCCCGATCGCGGCACGCCCGGCTCGCGCGGGCCGCACGCGGAGCACGAGATCGACGCGGCTGCGACCCGGCTGCGCGAGAGGTTCGTTGGCCAGCACCGGGACCCGGTCACCGGCGAGCCGCACCCGCAGGTGACGCGGGCCGTCGATGCCTGGGTCGCGGACGCCAAGGGGCTGGTCAAGCGGGCCGTCAAGGCCGGCAGGTGGGATCGGCTGGACGGCGACCTGAAGACGCTGGAGGGCCGGTTCGACGGCTATCTCGCCGCCCAGCGCGGCGCCGACGCGGCCGCAGACCGGGCGGTCGCCCGGTTTGACAAGATCCTGTCCGACCGGGGAACGCCGGTGCGGGCGGACCCGGACCGGGTCAGCGCACAGCGCGCCGAACTGGGAGACGCCGCCCGGAACGCGTATCTCGCTCGCTGGGGTTCGAAGTCGATCCTCCACCGGGGTAAGCCCGGCGTCGAGAAGCTCGACGAGCGGGCCGCGCGCTGGCTGCTCAAGCGCGATCAGCTGATCCACGTCCGGCTCAACTACCTGGAGCGGACGCAGCCGGCGCTGGACAAGGCCGAGGCGGACATCCGCTCCACCGGACCGCACACCGACCCGAACCAGATGGCCGAGAACGACGCCATGATGCGCCAGGCCGAAGGAGTGATTGACAGCCGTTCCGGCAACTACGCCGCGCAGATCCATCCGAGGCCGGCCGTGATCGCCAACGCGTACCTGCGGCAGTTCGTGCGGTCGGTGCCCGCGCGCACCGGACTCGGGAATCGTGCCGGCCACCTCTTCGAGACCGCCCAGGCGTCGATCAAGAGCGAAGCCTCGGCCGGGGAGGCGGAGGCCTTCGGACGCGGCCTGAACCACGTGGGCTCGGCCGACCGGGCCATCGCGAGCGCGCAGGAGCGGCTGCGGGGCGTGTTCACCCGCGAGCTGGACCGGCTCGAGGAGGAGGGTTTCAAGCCGTCCGAAATCGAGCGGTCGATGAACATCCTGCGGACCCGGGTCAACCGGATCACCGGGGGAGTCCGCCGAGCCGTCATTGACGACGCGTCCACGCGGAGCGCCGAGGCCGACCGCATCCTCGCCACCGAGGCCGCGCCCCGGTCCGAGCCGCGCCCGGACCCGCACGGCGATGCCGCCTCGGTCTCCGATGTGACCTCGGTCCGGGGCCGGGACTCGGTCTCCGACCTGACCTCGATCTCCAGCTCTAACGACTTCCACGTCTTTCACGTCGAGGTGGACGCGCCGCGGTTCAACCCCGATCAGCTGCTGCGCGGCGGCAAGGGTGGAAACCTCTTCGGCGCAGGCCCGCACCTCGGCGAGTTGCCGCCGGCAAAGGGCGACGTGGTCCGGCCCGCCAACGAGATCCGGATCAGCGTCAAGTCCGATCTGGACGGTCTCGGCGACGTGGGCCGGCCACCAGCCACAGGCGACGAGGGGGCCGTGCGGCCGCCGGCGGGTACCGGGGAACCGCCGACGTACCGGGACATGCTCAGGGGCGACGAGTTGCCCGACTACGAGACGGCCCGGCTCGACCCGCCGCCTGGGCTGAGCCGCGAGGACATCGCGCGCTACCTGGCCGAAAACCTGGTCGAGCGCCGGCTGATCGTGCCCAAGCCGCTGGACACCCCGATGGACGGGGTGGGCCGGGAGATGGACGCGATCCGGCAGGAGCGGCGGGACGCGGTGGCCCAGCAGGTGGAGGATCTGGGCCGGGTGGGGCAGCCCGAGCCGAAGGGGTCCGGCGGTGACCGCTTCGACGATCCGGTGGCCGACCCGACCGCGAAGGCTGATCCGTACGGAAGCCTGCGGGAGCGGGCCTGGAACGCGATGGCCAAGCAGGAGGCCGACCTGCGCGCCACCGTCGGCGACGGCGTGCGGCCGGGCCAGGAGGGCGGCGGATTCGCTAACGGGCGACCGATCCCGCCGCGGTCCGGCCGGCAGGTGGCCGAGGATGTGACCCGGTTCGCCCGGGGGCCGAAGGACGGGCCCCCGCCGGACGCCGCCGCGGTCAAGCAGCACGTCGAGAAGATCGGCAACGAGGAGCTCGACCGGGCCAACTCCTGGCTGCGTAACAACCCGGAATCGCCGATCCGGGACCAGATCCACGACGAGTGGAAGGCGCGCGTCGACCGGGGCGATCTCACCCCGGGCATCGGTACGGTCGGCGCGCACGAGGCCGTCCGCCGGTTGGACCAGGTCGGTACCACGGAGTCGGTCGACCTCAACGCGTTGCGAGCCGACTACGCGGCCAAGGCGCGGACGGCCGGCGACCTGCAGGCGGTCCTCGACCGGCTCACCGCCCAGCGCAACGCGGTCCGGGAGGCCATCCGCCGGCAGTACCTCGGCGGCGAGCGGCGGCACTACGCGGCCCAGCCCTTCGAGAGCATTCCGGCGCGGGCCACCGCGCTACAGCGGCTCGGGGTCGACATCACACCGGAACGACTCGTGGCCGACCCGCACGTGGCCAAGGCGGACGGCGAGCTCACCACGATCGCCACCGAGCGGGTCACCATCGGCAACCTGAAGATGGACCTGACCAAGGCCATCGACGCGGCCGAGCGGCGGTCCATGGCATTGTTCCCGCAGCGCGAGGCCAGCAGTACCGATGCCGCCCGGTACGCCGAGGCCCACAACGAGCTGACGCTGCTGCGGACGTTCCGCGACAAGGGGCTGGTCGGGCTCGAGTTGTGGGTCGATCCGCGCCAGGCCAAGGCCATCGACGCGGCCGAGCGGCGGGCCATGGAACTCTTCGCCCAACCCAAGCCCGGCGGCACCGATGCTGCCCTGGACCCCGAGACCGGCAACGAGCCGACGTTGCTGCGGACGTTGCGCGACAAGAGGCTGGCCGGGCTCGCTCCGCGGGTCGATCCGCGCCAGGCCGCGCTGTTCCAGCGGTACCAGGAGCAGGGTCTGGTCGAGCCGCCGCGGGTGGCCGACGTGGACCCGGAGCGGATCGGCGCGCAGACACTGAACCTGATCGACGAGCTGCGGACGGCCATCGCCCGGCTGGACGGCCTGCCCGTGCCACGGCCGGACGACCCGGAGTGGGTGGCCGCGCACCCTGGGACGCGCGCCGACGAGGCCGTGGCCGAGTGGCTGGATGCTTACAACGCCGTGCACGGCCGGTGGGACCGCCTGCCGGCCTGGCAGCGGCAGGGTCTCGACGCCCGGGACCGGACCCTGCGGCACTTCCAGCAGACCGCGCTCTACCAGCGCGAGGAGGCGCTGCTCAACGCGAGCGAGCCGGCCGTGCGCGGTGCGTCGGCCCGCGCGTCGGCGGTGGCCCTGCGGGCTTGGACCGACCTGACGCGAGCCCTGCAGGCCGAGGAGCGGAACGCGGCCGAGGCCGGGAAGCCTTCCGTGGCGCCGGTGCGGCCGGCGCGGAGACCCCCGCTCCGCCGGCCGTCGCCGCCCCCGCCGCGCCCACGCAGGCCGCGACCGGTGGAGCCACGGGCCACGGAACCGGCGACCGAGACGGCGCCGGAGACGCCGGACACCGAGCCGAAGACCACGTCACCCACCACATTGGACGTCAGTTCGGAGGCCGTGCCGCCGACCACAGGGGATGCGACGCCGGTGACGAGGCCGGACACCGAGACGCCGCCGCCGTCGTCGATCGCGGCGGCCGACATCTCGGAGCTGGAGGCACGGTTCGCCGCGTTGCGGAACCCGACGTCCGCGCCGCGTGCTGAGACTCCGGTCGAGCCGGTCGGTGCCGCCCGGCCGGTGGATCCGGACGAGCTGGTTGCGCGTTTCAAGGCCCTGCGGAATTCGCCGCCTACGCCGCGTGATGAGGCCTCGGCTGAGCCTGTCGCCTCGACCACGCCGGTGGCCCCGAACAACCTGGTCGAGCGGTTCAATGCGCTGCGCAGCACCTACGGCATGCCGCCGGTGGAGAGCGGGACGCCGCCGCGGACCGCGCCCAGGCCGACCGTCGACGAGGAGCCATCGCCGGTCACCACGCCGCCGTCGGTCACCACGCCGCCGCCGGTCACCACGCTGCCGTCGAGCGCGGTGCCGCCCGACCCCGACCTCATGCGCTTCAGCGACCCCGAACGCCAGCGCGACTGGCAGCGCGCCGAGCAGAACATGATCGATGACCTGATGACCCGGCTCGGCAACGCGGCCCCGGTCAACCGGATCGTGCCCGACCTGGAGGCCGACTTCGTCCGCACCTGGCACGCCACCCCGGGCGGCAGCGGCCTGCGCGAGGCGCAACTGGTCGAGCAGTTCGAGAGGTTCGGCGCGGCGGCCGCCCGGACGTTCGACGAGACGCTGTCGGCCGCCTTCGCCGAGGTGCGCCCGCCCACCGCGGCCGAGCGGGAGGCCTGGCAGCAACGGTACGGCGACCTGGTCCGCGACCTCGGTGACGACCTGCGCGAGCAAATCGGCCGGAACGAGATCGACGCGGCCGCGAACCGGGCCTTCGACCGGTGGCGGGCCAACGACCCCGACCTGGCGTCGGCCTACAACGAGGCGCTGCGGCACTGGACCGAGGACACCGGGGCGATCCTGCGATCGGTGCGGGCCGGCCGTAACTGGGACCACGCCGAAGGCTCGCTGGCCCGGCAGGTCGAGCACCTCGACGTCTACCTCGGCATGCACCTCGGCGCCCAGCGGGCCGCGCTGCGGGTCGGCGACCTGTTCGACGAGTTGGTGGCCGCCCGGCCGGCGACGTTCGCCGACCCGGACCGCGTGCGCCAGGCCCGGGCCGAGGCGGTCGCCGCCGGATACGCCCGGTACCTGCGCTGGTGGCGCCCGAGCCGCATCTACGAGGCCGTCGGCGACCTGGGCGGCATGGTGGCGAGGGCCGACTCCCGGTTCCGTGAGTTCCCGGACGCCATCCGTACCCGGCTGTCCTATCTGGACGAGACCCAGGAGATCCTCGACTGGATGGCCCGGATCACCCGGCCCGAAAACATGCCGCGGAGAATGCCGCGCCCGCTGGACACCGAGCAGCTGGAGGCCGCGGCCCGGATGGCCCAGCGGGAGGCCGAGTCCTTCATCGACAGCAGCGCAACGCCGTTCGTGGAGGAGCCGCCCGAGGTCACCGAGTCGATGCTCAAGGTGATTCGGCGAGCCGTCTACGACCTGCGCGAGCAGATCCCGGCCCGGGCCGCGTTCGCCGCTCGGGCGGCCGAACTGACCAGGGCCGCACTCGACAAGATCAACTCCGGCGCGGCCGAGGGCGCGGCCGAGGCGGTACGGCACGGGCTGGACCCGGCGGCCGCGCTGTCCCGGGTGCCGTCGGAGGCCCGTACCGCGGTGTTCGATCTGGTCCGGGACATTCGCGAGCGGTTCGCGGACCAGCGGTACGCCGAGTCCGAGCTGGCCGGCAAGCTGGCCGCGCTGGAGCGGGGCATCGGCGACGTGGTCGGTCGGGTCCGCGCGAACACGGTCCGGGACGCGCTGCTGCGCCGGGGCGACACCGAAGCCGTGGCGACGCTCAACCAGCACGCGGCTGGGCCGGGTTCGATGCTGCGCGCCCCGGTCCAGCAGCGGATCTACGGGGACTTCGAGCGCGAGTACGTCCGCCAGTACCACGTCCTGCTCGGCGACGGGGCCGACGTCGACATCGCCGCCTGGCTGTCCCGCACACCGCCGGAGGAGCCGGTGCGGCCCGCGATCGACGACGGCCCCGAGGTCAAGCTGCTCACCTGGCCCGAGTCGTCGGCGATCGAGCACCAGTTCGCCGAGCTGCCCTCGCTGAAGGATTCGAGTACCCCGGCCGAGCGGCGGGCGTTGCGCATCGAACGGCTGCCCGAGGCGGAGCGGGCCGAGTGGCAGCAGAAGTTCGACGGGGCCGCGGACGACGCCGACCGGTCCAGGCTGGATCGCGCGTTGGCCGTGCGGTTCTTCGCAGTCGTGACCACCCCGCTGGCCAACGACATCGCCCTGGCCGAGTTGGTCCGCGACGCCGGCGAGGCGTGGGCCCGGGCCGGGGCCGGGCGGGTCACCTCGGCCGCGTTCGGGGCGCTGATCCGCCGGTTCAAGGACACCGCGAGCGAGCTCAACCCGCACGCCGAGGAGCCGGTCGCGCCGCCCGAGTTCCCGTCGGTCGACCTGCCCGACCCGGTGCCGACCCCGAAGCCACTGACCGGTTCCGAGCTCATGGAGCAGCTGTCCAAGCTGCCGCCGCCGGCCATTACCAGGGAGGTCGGGGATCTCGAGGCACGCCTGAGCCGCATGCTGGAGGGTTGGTTCCAGGACAGCGCCAAGCCGCTGCCGTACAAGATCCGGGAGAAGTTCTGGGCCGAGTGGCTCACCTTCCGCAACGATCCGGACAAGTCGGCCGCCATCCGTCAGCGAATGGTGGACGCGGCCATGGCCGAGCGGGTCAAGCCGTCGATCGCGCAACGCTTCCCGGACCTCACCGCGAACCGGGCCGACGAGTTCGCCCGGCGCATCGACGGCGCGGCCACGTTCGACGAGATCGCCGCCATCGAACGGGAGGCCGCCGAGGCCGCCAGGATCGCCGCCGCCCGGCCCAGGCCGGCGGTCCAGGAGCCGCAGCCGGCCGCGCCGCAGCCGGCCGGACAGCTCGACGCCTTCGACGAGAAGTACGAGATCGTTCCCAAGCCGGAACGGGACCGCTTCCGCCGGGACATCGCCCAGGCCGCCGCCCCGGAGAAGCTGGAGGAGGCGTACGCCGTGCTGGACGCCCGCCGGGACGAGCTGATGGCCGCGGCGGCACCCGTCACGCCGAAGTCGTTCGAGGAGCAGCTGACGATCCTGAAGCGGTTCGTGCCCCGGCACGGCTACCGGGTCATCCGGGACGACGTCCCGGTCATCACGGCGGAGCAGGCGGCGGCGTACGACCGCGAGCTCGACGCGGTCGGTTCGCTGGACGAGCAGGACGCGTTCGAGCGGCGGCTGAGCGAGGCCGGCTATCAGAAGGTGCCGGTGGAAAGCGCCAACCCCGCCGACGCGAGGCTCGCCGCACTGCCGGCCGTACCCATGGGCGACGACGACCTGGTCGGCATGGTCCGGGCCTGGGCCGACGACGAGGCGCACGGGTCGGGCCTGGGCAAGGCCGCGCTGGAGAAGGCGGTCGGGGTCATGGCCGACGCGCTCGCCGCCCGCGACGGCAGCGCGTTCGCCGAGGCCATCGACGGCTTCAAGGATTCCATGCTGGAGGCCGGCTTCGCGCGGCTGGAGCGGGCCGACGCCCCATCGGGCAAGCCCGTGACGCCACCGGCCGCGAAGCCCACGGAGATCCCCAAGGCCCCGACCGAGACCCCGTCGACCCCGACCGAGAGCGCGGAGACCGCCGGGGAGCCGGGCGACGACGCCGCGCTGGCCGTGCTGCAGAACCGCTTCGCCGCTCTGAAAGACGAGGACGCCGAGGTCGACGCGCTGCGCGCCGATCCCGCCCTGCGGGTCCCGGACACCGATCCGCGCAACCCGGTCGCCCCGCGCTCGCTGGAGGCGCTGCGGCGCGAGATGCCGGACATACCGGAGACGGCCCCGCACGAGGGCTGGACCGGCGACGGGCCTCCCGCGCCGAACCCGGACGGATTCGACGAGGAGACCTTCCGGATGGCCCAGGCCGAGGGCCGGATCCGCCGGCGCGGCAACTCCGATCCGACCGCCGAGCTCATGCGCCGCCTGCGCCGGCTCAACGAGTCTCCGGAGGAGCCGCCACCCGCCGGGGAAGTCGCGAAGCCCCCGGCGCCGAAGCCCGCCGACGGTGAAGAGGCACAGGGCTTCGCCGAGGTCGAGGTGTTCGAGTCGGACGGTACGGTCGTCACCCGCCGCGTCCCCAAGGTGGCCGAGCCCGCCACGAGCGGCCAGGCCGGGATGCGCCAGCAGTTGGCCGAGCGCGACGAAATCGACGCCACCGAGGCCGCGTACAACTCGTACCTCGACCTGGAGCGTGACCTGCGCGCCGACCGGGAGGATCTGGCCTCCCGATTCGCCGCCAAGCTGGACGAGTGGCGGGCGGAGCACCCCGAGCTGGCCGCGACGCTCGACGGCGCCCGGATCGCGCGGCTGCAGGAGGGCATCGCCCGGCTCGCGGCCAAGCACTTCCTCACCGTCCGGGAGACGCTGCCGTCGCCCGCCGACCAGCGCACGATGATCGCCGGCTTCCTCGCCGAGAAGGTCGACGCGCTCGGTCCCGAGCTGACCGAGGCCGTGCGTCCCAAGCCGGCGGACACCGCCCCGGTAACCATCGAGGCGCCGCCCGGCCCACGGGTCGACGAGTTGAGCAACGAGCGCTTCGACGGCGTGGTGAGCGACTTCCGCCGCGGCGACCTGTTCGGCGGCCGCTACCTGCGCGACGAGGACTACGCCAGGCTGCGGGACTCGTTCACCGAGCAGGGAAGGGCGGCCGCGGGCACGGCCGGCCTGAACGACGGCTGGACGCCGACCGCCGAGTGGGCGTCCACCATGGACACCGCCGCCGCGCGGCTGGGCGACCAGCTCTTCGTGCGGTCGGCTGGCGGCCGGTGGTTCGGCCGGATGCTCGACGCGGTCGCCTACGACCGTGGCGACCAGCGGGGCGACGTGCCCGAGCCGCCCCAGTCCGGCTGGTACCGCGAGCAGTTCCAGCAGCGGCTGCAGGCCGACTACGCGAAGGTCTTCGCGAACGTGCCGCCGGGCTCGTTCCGGTCCGAGGTGGCGTACCTGGAAGTCGTGGCCGACCCGATCGCCGACGCCACCCGCAAGCGGGAGCCGACCCCCTGGCCGGAAGCGCTCAAGGCGAGCCTTGACTGGGTGCGCGACCAGCTGAGTTTCGCGTACGACCTGCGTAGGGTCCTGGAGTCCGCGGCCGGTGACCTCCGGCGCATCACGCTCAATGCGGGCGCGGACGCCGCTACCTCGGCCGCGCTGGCCGACCTGTTCCGCCTGGACAAGGCGTACCAGTACCTGACCGGCCGGGGGCTCGCGCCGGAGACGTACGACGCCTGGCTGGACCGGGAAAAGGCGGACACCGACGTGTTCGGCGCCAGGCTGGCCACGTTGTCGATCGAGCAGGAGCGGCAACCGGCCGAGTTCAGCGCCAAGGCCGCCCAGGCCACCGACGCGCTGATCACCGAGTACAAACCGCGGGTGGCCACCGCAGGTGAGGTGGCCACCCGCAGGCCGGACTTCGCCGGGCAGTTCGCGGACGCGGTGACCAGGGCGGCCGAGCAGACCCAGGAGATCCGGGACCGGGTCGGCGACGACAACCTCGACCGCCTCCGGACGCTCGACGCCCTCGGCCCGGGCGAGCTGCTCGGCTGGCGGAACCGGGTGGTGGGCGAGCTGACCGAGCTCTACCACCGGGTGTGGTACTACGCGGTGCAGGTCGGCGCGGCGGTCGACTCCGAGCACTGGAACGCCGCGGCGCAACGCTGGGACGAGCTGTCCCGGCAGTACTGGGACGGCCTGCGGACCACGGTGATGCGGCAGAACCAGATCGCCCGGCTCAATGCGGCGATCGGGAAGCTGCGGACGGACGCGGAGGCGGCGGGGCTGGCCACGGCCGACGCCGAAGCCGCGGTGGCTCTCTTCACCAGGAACGCGACCGCCAAAATCGACCGGCTGCTGCACACCAGGCCCTTCGACCTGGGCCGGCTCGACCGCTGGGCCGAGCTGGAGTCGGAGCTGGCCGACAGCCTTCCGGCGCACCTGAAGCTGGCCCAGACCCGGGCCGAGGCGGCCACCCGGGCGGCCACCGCGTACCAGGAGCGGGCGCGGGAGGCCGGGCGCAGCGAGAGCGAACGGAAGGCCGGGGCGGCCGAGGCGTCGGCGTCCGTGGCCGAAGCGTTCGATCGGGCGTACCGGCAGTCCGCCTGGGCCGACGAGGACCAGCGGCTGGCCCAGGCCGATTACCTGGCGGCCAGGCAGCAGGGCGACGTCGTCGCCGAACTCATCAACCGGAAGACGGCCGAGGAGCCGGAGTCCGTCGCTCCGGAGCAGGCGAGTGCGCCGGAGCGTGCGAACCCGATCGAGGCGTTGGCCGAGGGCGCCCGGCGGCGGCTGGCAACGCGGCGCGCAGGCGCGGACAAGGCCGACCAGGCCGCGCTGCACCGGGTCGGCGCCGAGATCGAGTCGATCATCTCCAGCGGGCTCCGCGACTACGTGGACGCGACGGACGTCCCGGCCCTCGGCCAGCGGGCCGTGGACAAGGCCAGGTCTCGGATCGAGGGGCTCCTCCGGGACCTCTCGCAGCGGCTGGCCGACGAGCGCCGGCTGGCCGAGGCGCTGGCCGCGGCCACCGGCAAGTTCGACGCGCTGCCCGGCGCTGACCGGCTCGGGGTCGGCGACCCGCTGCGCCAGCGGTTCCTGCGCGAGGTGGCCGGCAAGACCTCGGTCGGCATCGCCCACCTGACCAGCTCGGTCCTTGCCGCCGCGGTGGCCGCCGAGGCTCGCCAAAGCGGGCCCAAGGCGAGCGGCTCGGCCCGGACCGAGCTCACCAAGGCCGGCCACGCGCCCGGCGGCCGGCTGATTCCTACGGCCGACGGCGTCTACCTGGCCGCCGGCACCGACCTCGGGCCGCCGGCCCGGCCGACCGCCACCGAGGGCGACTTCTGGGTGGTGGCCGGGCCGGGGTCGCTCGAACTGCTCATGGCGTACCTGCAGTCGGCGGCCGGCGCGACCTCGCTGGCCGGCGTCACGGTCGATCTCGGCCTGCTCACCGACGACGCGGACACGCTGCGTGCGGTCGCGGCCGGGTTGCCGCTGCTGTTCGGGGTGCAGGTCGACGGGGTGGAGACGGACGTGGCGCCGGCCTCCGAGACCGCGCCGAACGCCGATTCGACGGCCACGACCGGCACGACCACCTCCGATGCGATAGGGCACCTGCCGACCACGCTGCCGCCGGTCGAGCTCACCCCGCTGGCCACGCGGCCTCCGGCCGAGGCACCGTCCGGATTGGAGCTGGACACCGGCTCGATCGAGGTCGATCCCGAGGACCTGTTCCGGGCCGACCTGTACGACCGGCTCGGCTCCGTGCCCGCGCCCGCCCCGGTGGAGGACTTCCCGGACAGCCTGGACGGCGAGCGGGCGGCGGTCCACTGGTCGCTGCAGAGCCTGGCCCACCACGGCGAGGAGTGGCTGGACCGGGGCGTCGCCTTCCTCGACACGGTCGAGGCGTCCGACCGCGAGCGGCTGTTGGTCGACGCGGTCCGTGAGGCTCCGACCGGTACGCTGCTCGCCTTCAGCCGCCTCATCAGGGGCGTCTCGGCCCACCCCGAGCGCGACTATCCGGTCTCGGTCGCGGTGGGGGCGGTCCACCTCGCGCTCACCGGAAACGTGGCCGAGGCCGTGGAAAAGATCCATGCGACCTGGAAGAACGAGATGCCGGCCCGCGAGCCGCTCATCGACGCCCTCGTCAGGCGCTCGGTGACCGGTACCGAGCGGGCCGCCCTGAGCGAAATCGGCGTCGCGCTGGTGACCTGCTGACCGGCCGTCCCCGATCAGGGACTGGCCGACGTCCCCGGGCGCGGTGAAACGGTGGCGACAGCACTGCCGAGCGGCTGGGAGAGGTCATGGCGATCAACAGGGAACAGCTGAGCCAATTCATGGGGCGGGCGCAGGCGCTGCAGGCCGAGGTGGCCAACTTCCAGGAGACGATGAACCGGACCGAGGTCACCGGGACGGCGGCCGGCGGTGACGTGGCCGTGACGGTGACCGCGGGCGGCGAGTTCCTGTCCGTGCACCTCGACCCGGCGCTGATCGATGAGTGTGAGGCCGATGAACTGGAGAGGCTCCTGCTGACGGCGCTGCGTGACGCCGCCGGCCAGCTGCGGGACCGGGCCGCCGAGCGCACCGGGCCGCTGACCGCCGCGCTGGATGGCCTGCGTACCCGCTGACGCGCCCGGCGGCTGAGCCCACGGCCCGAAGCCGACCACCGGATCTGATGAACGCGGTGGCCCGCGACCCCGTCGTCCAGAACGGTGCACCGCACCCGTGGACGGATATCGCGTGATCCCCCGAACAGGGGACTCGGCGAAGGGGACAGCTGGTCGTGGAGAGCGGGGTGGGCGCGGCGTGAGCGGCACCGGATTCCGGAGGGCCGCCGCTTCCGCGGGAGCCCGGATGGAACGGGTCTCGAACCGGGCCTGGAGCCGGCACCGCACGATCGGCTCGGCGGTACGGGCGGCCAGGGACGGCAGCATCATCGCGGTCGCGGCCGGCGTCTACCACGAGCATCTGGTGATCGACAAATCGGTGACCGTCCTGGCCGACGGCGACGACGGCACGGTGGAGCTGGTCGCCAGCGAGGGGCCGGCGGTCGCGGTCCGGTCCGGCTCGGCCACCGTGCACGGCCTGACGTTGCGCGGTGCCGGGGCGGACGGGGTCACCGTGGCGGTGCACGGCGGCCGGCTCGATCTGGAGTCGGCCGTGGTCAGCGGCGGCTCGGTCGAGGTACATGGCAATGCCGCGGCCCGGCTGGCCGACTGCCAGGTGCGGGGTACGACCGGGACCGCGGTCCGGGTCGGCGGCGGCGCCCAGGTGGAGACCGCCGGCCTGATCCTGGAGGAGATCGGGGGCGACGCGGTGGTCGCCCAGGACACCGCGCGGGTCGCGCTGGACCGCGTCCGGATGCAGAAGGTCGCCGGTCGCGGAGTGCTGGCCACCGGGTCCGCCGTGGTCACGTTGACCGGCTGCGACATCGGTTACACGACCGGTGCGGCGCTGGAGGTGGCCGAGTCGGGCCAGGCCCGGATGTCCGACTGCGTGCTGCACGACTCGGCGGCCGACGGGTTGCGGGTCACCGGCAGCGCCCCGTTCGGATCGGACTGGTGGACGCCGCTGCGGCCGGAGCGCGGCGGCGACGCGAAGACCGGCCAGGAGGGCGCGGCCGGTGGCGTACGGGCCGAGCGCTGCACCATCGCCCGCGCGGCCGGCACCGGCGTGGCGGTCAGCGGCAACGGACAGGTCGCGCTGATCGGCAGCACGGTCGAGGGCAGCGGCGGCGCCGGCGCGCTGGCCCTGGCCGACGCGCGGCTGGCCCTGCTGGACACGTCGCTGCGGGCCGGCAAGCAGACCGCGCTGGCCCTGCGCGGACGGGCCGAAATCCGGATGTCCGGCGGCGAGTTGACCGACTCGGCCGGCAACGGGCTGTTCGCCGCCGACGAATCCCGGGTCTTGATGGACGGTGCCCAGGTGCGCCGCTCGGCCTACAGCGCGGTACACCTGACCGGGACCGCGGTGGCCGCGCTGCTGCGGTGCACGGTGGACCAGACCCCGGAGTTCGGCATCCGGGCGTCGGACCGGTCGCTGCTGCGGGTCTTCGGCGGCGAGATCAGCGGTGCCGGCTACGGCGGTGTCCAGGTGGACGGCAGCGCCGACGCGGCCATGCAGGCGCTGGCGGTCACCGGATCGGGCGTCGGCGTCAGGGTCGATACCCCGCACCGGCCGCTGCTGGTGAACTGCGAGATCCGCGAGGTCAAGCGCAGCGGCCTGGAGATCGCGCCGGGCGCGTCGATGGTCGCGCGCGGCTGCACGATTGAGACAGTCGGCGGGACCGGCATACTGGTCGACTCCGGCGCCACTCCGATGCTGCAGGACTGCACGGTCCGCGGCGTCGACGGCACCGGCGTGGCCATCTGGGAGGGCGCCGCCCCGGAGATCCGCGGGCTGACCGTGACCGGCTGCGCCAAGAACGGCGTCTACGCGGCCGATGGCGCCCACGGCCGGCTGATCGACTGCGACATCGCCAAGACCCGCTACCCGGCGGTCTTCGTCGGAGGCGGGGCCGACCCGCTGCTGCACCGGGTCCACGTGCACGACGTGGACGAGGACCTCAACCTTGCCGAGGGCGCCGCACCCACGTTCTCCGGCTGCTGGAGCACCGGGGTCGGCCAGGTGAACATCCCGCAGTCCGACCCGCCGGCCCGGTCCGCCCCGGCCCCCTCTGCGGCCCCGGCCGCCCCGGGCGTGACCGGTGCCCCGGCCGGTCCGGGTGCGTCCGGCACCGAGACCCCGACCGGGCCGGCCGCCGCCGAGTCCGATCTGGAGTCGCTGCTGGCCCAGCTCAACGACCTGATCGGGCTGGAGCGGGTCAAGCAGGACGTGAGCACGATGATCAACCTGGTCCAGATCGTCAAACGGCGCCGGGAGGCCGGCCTGGCCCCGCCGCCGCTGTCCCGGCACCTGGTCTTCGCCGGCAACCCGGGTACCGGCAAGACCACCGTGGCCCGCCTGTACGGTCAGCTGCTCGCCTCGCTCGGCATGCTGACCAAGGGTCACCTGGTCGAGGTCGACCGGAGCACGCTGGTCGGCGAGTACGTCGGTCACACCGCCCCGAAGACCCAGGCCGCGTTCCGCCGGGCGCTGGGCGGCGTGCTCTTCATCGACGAGGCGTACTCGCTGGTGCCGGCCGGCAACAGCAGCGACTTCGGTCAGGAGGCGATCGCCACGCTGGTCAAGCTCATGGAGGACCACCGCGACGGGGTGGTGGTCATCGTGGCCGGCTACCCCGACCAGATGCGGACGTTCATCGCGGCCAACCCGGGTCTGTCCTCGCGGTTCTCCCGCACGCTCACCTTCGACGACTACTCCTCGGAGGAACTGGTCGAGATCGTCGAGACCCAGGCCAAGCAGTTCCAGTACGCGGTGGACTCCGACGCCCGGGACGCGCTGCTGTCCTACTTCACGGTCCAGCCCCGGGACGAGGGCTTCGGCAACGGCCGGTTCGCCCGCAAGGTGTTCCAGCTGATGACCGAGCGGCACGCCAGCCGGATCAGTCAGCTGCTCAACGCCGATGACGACGACCTGAGCACCCTGCTCGCGATCGACCTGCCGGAGGGAGACCCGCGGTGACCCGGCTCGCCTTCCACCGCCCCGCCCGGTTGCTGATCCCGCAGCTGCCGACCGAACGGCACACGCTGCCCACCCCGCCCGAGGTGCCGGACGAGGGGCCCAACGGCGGCGCCTGGACGCTGGTGCTGCCGCTGCTGTCCAGCGTCGGCATGGCCGCGTACATGGTGACCTTCGGCCGCCCGGCGCTGATCATCATCGGCGTCATGTTCTTCCTCGTCTCGACCGGTGCCGTGGTCGCCATGCGGATCCGGCAGCGCAGCGCCAGCGGCAAGGTGACCCGCAAGCAGCGGATCCGGTACCGGGCGCACCTCAATCTGGCCCGGGACCAGGCGCGCGAGGTCTCCGCCGCGCAGCGCCAGGTGGCCGCCATCGCGCACCCGGAACCGGGCCGGCTGTGGTCGATCAGCGTCAACCGGCACCGGGTCTGGGAGCGCCGACGCGACGACGGCGATTTTTTGCGCGTACGGCTGGGCCGCGGCCTGGTCGAGCTGGCCTCGCCGATCGAGCTGGACCCGAAGCTGGACCCGTTGACCGACTACGACTGGGAGTCGATGCGCTCGGCCCGCCGGCTGGTTGACGGCCTGGGCCGGGTCGAGGACCAGCCGATGGTGATCGACCTGGCTGCCGCCGGCGTGGTCAGCCTGTTCGGCCCGGCCCTGGACACCGAGAACACGGCTCGGGCGCTGCTCTGCCAGATCGCCACCCTGCACGCGCCGGACGACGTGCTGATCGCGGTCGAGACCAGCGGTGAGCAGCGGGTGGAGGGCAGCGAGGAACGCTGGCAGTGGGCCAAGTGGCTGCCGCACACGATCCAGCCCAAGGCTCGGGCCGCGGCCGGCGTGGTCTCGCTGGTCGCCGAGGACCCGGCCGGGCTGATCGACTTCCTGGGCGAGACGCTGCGCCAGCGGGTCGAGCTGGCCGGTAACCGCCGGCCGCTGGGCGACCGGCAGGCCCCGCCCGACCTGCCCCGGCTGGTCGTCGTGCTCACCGGTTTCGCCCCGGTCTCCGAGTGGGGCCGCTCCGACGTGCTCGCCGCGCTGGTCGCCGCGGCCGGTCCGCGGACCGGCATCACGCTGATCTTCCTGGTCGAGAAGGAGGCCGACGAACCGAGCCGGGTCGACCTGCGGATCCGGGTCGGCGACGACGGCCGGCTGGCCCCCGAGGGCCACCTCGACCTGGTGGCCATCCCGGCCGACGACTGCCTGCCCGACATGGTCACGCCCGGCCTGGCCGAGCTCATCGCCCGGCAACTGGCGCCGTTGCGGTTGTCCGACGAGCGCGAGCAGGTACTGACCCGGACCACGTCGCTGACCGAGATGGTGCTCGGCGGCGATGTGCTGGCGGTGGACATCACCAGCCACTGGGTGCAGGCCGGGGACCCGCGGATGCTGCGCGCGCCGATCGGCACCGACGGCGACGGGCAGACGGTGGTGCTGGACATCAAGGAGTCGGCCCAGCACGGTTCCGGTCCGCACGGCCTGGTCGTCGGGGCCACCGGTTCGGGTAAGAGCGAGTTGCTGCGTACCCTGGCCACCGGCCTCGCCCTGACGCACTCGCCCGAACTGCTCAGCTTCGTGCTGATCGACTTCAAGGGTGGGGCCGCGTTCGCCCCGCTGGCCGGGCTGCCGCACGTGGGCGGCCTGATCACCAACCTGGCCGATGACGCCGCGATGATCGACCGCGTGCTGGCCGCGCTGATGGGCGAGCAGCAACGCCGCCAGCAGATGCTGCGCGACGCGGGCAACCTCGACACGGTCCGGGAGTACCAGATCCGCCGGGCCGCCGGGGCCACGAGGCCGAACGGCGAGCCGCTGGAACCGCTGCCGTACCTGCTGATCGTGGTCGACGAGTTCGGCGAGCTGCTGTCCGGGCGGCCGGACTTCACCGAGCTGTTCGTGCAGATCGGCCGGGTCGGCCGGTCGCTCGGCATGCACCTGCTGCTGGCCACCCAGCGGCTGGAGGAGGGCCGGCTGCGCGGGCTCGACTCGCACCTGTCGTACCGGATCTGCCTGCGCACCTTCAGCGCGGCCGAGAGCCGTACGGTGATCGGCACGCCCGACGCGTACAAGCTGCCACCGATCCCCGGCTCGGCCTACCTCAAGGTCGACGAGACGATCTACCAGCGGCTCCGGGTCGCCCACGTGTCCGCCCCGTACATCGCGGCCGAGCAGCGCTGGGCCGAGGCCAACAAGGTGGACGACACCGTGGTGCCGTTCGACCTGCGGACCAGCGGGGGAGCGGCCGCCGCCGAGCCCGAGGAGCCGCCGTTCCCGACCGGGGACGGGCCGACCGAGCTGCAGGTCGTGGTCGACCGGATGAAGGCGCTCAGCCCGGTGCACCAGGTGTGGCTGCCGCCGCTACCCACCGCACTGGCCCTGGACCACCTGCTCGGCGCGGTCTCGGTGCAGGCCGACCGCGGATACGGCGCCAAGCACTGGCCGGTGGCCGGAACGCTGGCCGTCCCGATCGGGCTGGTCGACCTGCCGCTGAAGCAGGACCAGGAGACGCTGATGATGGACTTCGGCGGGGCACACGGGCACCTCGCCGTGGTCGGTGCGCCGCGGACCGGGCGCAGCACGCTGCTGCGTACGATCATGCTCTCGTCGATGTTGACCCACAGCCCGGAAGAGATGCAGTTCTACTGCATCGACTTCGGCGGTGGCACGCTGCAGCCGTACGCGACCGCCCCGCACGTCGGCTCGGTCGCCGGCCGCAACGACCCCGAACTGGTCAGCCGGGTCGTCGCCGAAACGCGCCGCCTGGTGATCGAGCGGGAGAAGCTGTTCCAGACGCTGGGCGTGGAGTCGGTGGGGGACTTCCGGGAGAAGCGGCGGGACGGCAAACTGCCGGCCGGCACCCGGGCGGCCGACGTCTTCCTGCTCATCGACAACTGGGGCGCGATGCGGGCCGAGCACGAATGGGCCGACGCGGCGATCGCCGAGATCGCCTCCCGGGGCCTCGGCGCGGGCGTCCACCTGGTGATCACCGCCGGTCGGTGGATGGAAATCCGCCCGGCCCTGCGGGACAGCATCGGCACCCGGCTGGAACTGCGGCTCAACGACCCGACCGAGTCCGAGGTGGCCCGGCGGGCGGCGGCCCGGCTCCCGGCCAACGTGCCCGGCCGGGGCCTGATGAGCCCCGGCGTGTACTGCCAGTTCGTGCTGCCTCGGCTGGATGGGCAGGACACCGCCGACGGGCTGCGCGAAGCCCAGGAGGACATGCTCGGCAAGATCGCGGCGGGCTGGTCGGGCCGGCCGGCCCCGCAGGTGCGGCGCCTGCCGGCGATGGTCCGGGTACGGCAACTGGGCATCGACCGCAAGCAGCCGGCGACCGCCGTGCCGGTCGGCGTGGCCGAGGACGACCTGCGGCCGGTGTGGCTCGACCTGTCCGGGGAGGATCCGCACTTCCTGGTCTACGGGGACGCCGGGTCGGGTAAGTCGACGTTTCTGCGCACGTATCTGAGCGGCCTGACCGCCCGACAGTCGGCCTGGGACGTGCGGATCGTGCTGTTCGATTTCCGGCACTCGCTGCTGGACGTGGTGCCCAAGGAACATCTCGGGGCGTACGCCGGAGACGCGACCACCGCCCAGACGTACATCCAGCAGGTCACCGAGAAGCTGAAGGAGCGGCTGCCCCCGCCCGGCGTGACTCCCCAGCAGCTGAAGGAGAAGTCCTGGTGGGAGGGCCCACGGATCTACGTCGTGGCGGACGACTACGACCTGGTCGCCGGCGGGTCGAACGCGCTGATGAACCCGTTCGCCGCGTTCATCCCGCAGGCTCGGGAGATCGGTCTGCACCTGGTGCTGACCCGCCGGGTCACCGGGAACAGCCGCACGGTCAGCGACCACGTCGTCGCCCGGGTCCGGGACATGGGCGGCACCGGCCTGATCCTCTCCGGTGACCACCGCGAGGGCGTGATCCTGGGTGACCAGCGGGCCGAGGCCCGCCCACCCGGCCGGGGCGTGCTGATCAACCGGGGCCAGCCCAACCGCCTCATCCAGGTCGCGGTATCCGACGCCGCGCCAGATACCGAGCACGACAAAGGGGACCAGTGAGCGAGCGCCAGCGAGCGAACCAGAGTTGCGGGGCGGTCGTGCCTCATGTTGGACCGCAGCGGAGCGAGGATCCAGCATGAGTGAGCAGAGCCGGATCACGGTGGTCGGTGACCGCCGGCGCGTCGATGTCGCGGTACCGTCCTGGACCCCGATCGGGGAGTACGCGACCCGCCTCGCCACCATCTGCGGCCAGGAACACAGTGACGTGATGCCGCCGGTCTGGTCGCTCGCGGTGGCCGGCGAGGCCGCTTTCCCGCTGGACAGCGCGCTGGCCGACGTGGGCGTGGTGGACGGCCAGGTGCTCTACCTGCGCGACACCGCCCGGGAACCGGCCGAGGCGCCGGTGGTCGCCGAGGTCGATGAGGTGGTGGCCGAGCAGACCCAGCGGTTGCGGGGGACCAAACTGCACGCGGGCCCGGCGACTATCGCCGCCGGTCTGCTCTGGTTGACCGCCGCCGCGGTGGTGACCGCGTGGCGCACCGGTGGTGGCGCCGGCGCCTCGGGCGCACTGATCGTGGCCGGTGTGCTGCTCATCGGTGGCGCATGGGGTCTGGCTCAGCAGCGCGACGTGGTTGCGCACGCGCTGCGCCTCTGCGTGGCCCTGACCGCGGTGCCGATCGTGGCGGCCGGCGGCCTGCTGGCCGGCCGTATTCTCACCACCGACGGATACCCGTGGGAGAGTGGCCTGATCGGCGCCAACCTGGCCGGGCTGCTGGCGTTCGCGACGCTGCCCGAGGGTGCGCTGCTCGCCGTCCAGATCGAGCTCCTGCTGGGCCTGGCGACGGCCTTGCTGATCCGGGGGCTGGCCGCGGACCGAGTCGGCGCGGCCGCGGTGACCGCCGTGGTGGCCATGAGCGTGCTGGCGATCGCCCGCCGGTTGGCCGCGTTCGTGGCCTCGTGGAGCCGGCGCCGCCAGCAGGGCCGCCGCATCTCGCGCAACGACCTGACGGTGGAATTGGTCGGGCATTCCCGCCAGGTGCTCGCGGTGGTGCTGGCCGGGCCGGCCGCCGCACTGGCCGTGTCCCTACCGATGCTGGCCGCGTCGCGCGGCCCGTTCGCGCTGGCCCTGACCGCCGCGGTCTGTCTGGTGCTGCTGGTCCGGGTCCGGCACTCCGCGTTCACCAGCGAGGTGGTGGCGATCGGCGCCTCCACCGCGATCGGGTGCTTCGGCCTGTTGATGGCGATCGCTCGGGAGCTCGGGGTGGGGCCCGGCGGGATCGGTACGGTCCTGGTGCTGGCCGGCATTGTGGTGGTGGGCTTCGGCGCCGCGCTGTGCCTGCTGACACCGAAGGTCGGCAGTGAGCCGCCGCGCGGTCCCGGCAAGCCCGGCCCGGTCCGGCGCTCCACCATGGACGTATTCGGTGTGATCGCCACCATGGCGATGACCCCACTGGCAATGGGCGTGTTCGGTGTCTTCGGCAAGCTGCTCACGATGGGCCGCACGATGTTCTGACGCGTGCCCGCGCACGGTCCGAGCAGATTCTCGAGGAAGCCCTGAACGCGGAAGATTCCTCACCCGTCGTACCGTGCGTGACGAGTCGTCGGAACCTTTCGCGCGCCTGGCGTCAGCTGACCGCCGCCCGGCGTGGCCGCCTGGAGCTGACCGCCCTGGGCGTGGTCGTCGTCCTGCTGGCCGGTGTGGCCATCGGAGTGCCGCCGGCCATCGCGGACGCACAGAAGATCACCGGCAAGCCGGTACCGGCCGACGAACTGACCTCGGTCGTGACAGCCTCGCTGTCGTGCCCGACGCTCACCTCGGCACGAGTGGCCGGCCAACTGATGGCGCTCACCGGTTTTATCGACACCGCCACCGGTTCCGACCTGGCCGGCGTGACCGACACCGACTGGTCCGACTGGAAGCCGGCGGCGGACGCGCAGCGCGACGACCCCGAGGCCAACATTCTCGCGCTCGGTCACCAGACCTGCGAGATGGTCGGCCAGTTGCGGGCGGCCGGCCTGGACGGCGACCTGTGGGGTCCGGCAATCGCGGCCCAGCGCGGCGGCATCGACGCGGTCATCAAGGCCAAGGGCGTTCCCGACGCGCAGCAGACCTTCGTCAACCAGGCCACCGGGTATGCGGCCTGGTACGCGGACCAGCCCCAGTTCGATGTCGATGCCGCGCCGTCACCGCAGCCCAGCGGGGCGCCCACCGCGCCCGTAGTCACCGTCACCGCGCCGTCCGACCTGGTCCGCGCGATCAACGCGGCCGGCAGCATCTGCCCGGAGGTCACGCCGGCCCGGATCGCCGCACAGCTGAAGGCCACCTCGAACTTCAACGCCAACCTGCACACCGACAACGGCGACGGGATCGCCCAGTTCAGCA
The DNA here is from genome assembly GCF_039543385.1 of Rugosimonospora acidiphila. NCBI lineage: Bacteria > Bacillati > Actinomycetota > Actinomycetes > Micromonosporales > Micromonosporaceae > Rugosimonospora > Rugosimonospora acidiphila. The sequence goes on along the minus strand of NZ_BAABJQ010000002.1, from coordinate 307,011 downwards.
CCAACATGTGGAACGAGTACGCGAGCGGCAGCCAGTCCGTCTGGAACGCGAACCAGTCGATCGCCGTGCTGGGCTCCGCGATGTGCGACCTGGCCGGCCAGTTCTCCGGGTTCGTCGGGTCCGACCCGTACACTCTCGCGCTGGCCGCCTTCCAGTGGGGGGCCGACACCGTCCGGCAGGCCGGGGGCGTGCCCGAGAGCACGGTGACCCAGCTGACCAAGGCCGTGCAGGAGTACATCCCGGTCTTCCGCAAGGACAGCCAGCTGAACCCGAGCACCAAGGCTTCGCCCTCACCGGGTGCGTCGGCGTCACCGTCGGGCACGCCGTCGGCCAAACCGCCGGCCTCGGCCACGGCCAGGCCGTCGCGCACGGCCAAACCCAAAGCCAAAGCCACGGCCACTGCCACGGCCACGAAGAAGGCCACGCCAGCTCCGCCGGCCAAGCTGCTCTACGACCCGTCCAAGACGTACCAGATCAAGGACGGCTGGGCCGGTGCGATCCTGGATCTGCCCGGCGACAACGTGAGCACGCTGCCGTCCGGCACCCGGGTCCAGCTCTGGACCAACCAGCACGCCCCGGACCAGTACTGGAAGATCTCGGCCGCACCGGCCAGTGGTTACGTGATCATCACGGACAACTTCCTGCACAAGTCGCTGGCGGTGGAGAACGACTCGGTCAGCAACGAGTCGAAGCTGATCGTCGAGGACACCGACAAGGCGGACCCGAACCAGCAATGGAAGCTCACCGCCTCCGGTGACGGCAGCAAGGTCTGGATCACCAACCACCACTCCGGCAAGGTGATGGACCTGCTCGGCGACGACCTGGGCGCGCCCAACCCGGACGGCACCTGGAACGGCTACCTGGTCGAGCAGTGGGACTTGCAGACATACGCCAAGGATCAGCGCTGGTTGCTGGTGGCTTCCTGACCCCTGCGGGACCAGGACGGTACCCTCCGGCGATGCGGGTGCTGATAGTCGAGGATGACGCCCAGGTCCGGGCGGCCGTCGCGGCCGCGCTGCGATCGGCCGGGCTGGCCGTGGACGAGGCGGCTGACTGGGCGCACGCCGACCTGAGCCTGACCGTCAACGCGTACGATTGCCTGATCCTCGACCGCATCCTGACCGACGGCGACTCGGCCGGCCAGCTGTACGGCCGCCGGCAGCAGGGGATGACCGTGCCGGTGCTCATGCTGACCGCGCTGGACGACGAGCACGATCGGGTGGGCGGCTTCGAGGCCGGCGCAGACGATTACGTGGCCAAGCCGTTCTTCACCACCGAGCTGGTCCAGCGGGTACGCGCACTGTGCCGGCGCGGAGGCGTCACCCGCCCGGCCATCCTGCGGGTCGGCGACGTGGAGATGGACACGGCCCGGCGTGAGGTTCGGCGTGCCGGCGTGCTGCTCATCCTCACGCCGAAAGAGTTCGCCGTGCTGGAGATGCTGATGCTCCGGGACCCGGCGGTGGTCAGCCGCGCCGACCTCATCGAGCACTGCTGGGACGAGCTGGCCGACCCGGCCTCGAACGTCGTCGACGTCATCGTCGCGCAGCTCCGTCGCAAGCTGGGCGAGCCCGCGCTCATCGCCACCGTGCGCGGCGCCGGCTACCGCCTGCTCTCCGTGCCGTGACCGTGGCGGACCGTCGGCGCCGGCCGATCCCGCTGCAGACCGCGGCGCGGCTGGCGGCGCTGCGGGTCTGGCTGACCGTGCTGCTGCTGGTTCTGAATGTGGCCGGGCTGGCCGGGATGGGCGCGGTCGCGCTGGTCATCGACGGGCAGCAGCGGGCCCAGGTCGAGGCGGCGGAATTGCAGCGCACGGCCAGCACGGCCGTCGCGCTGTTGTCCTACGATTCGGCCGCGCTGCATCTCGACAACTTGTTCACCGATCCGGCCGCCCAGGGCTCGACCGGCGTGTTCGTCTATGAGGGCATGCGTACGGATGTGACGTTGGTCTTCGCCCATCCGGCCGGCCTTCCGGTCATCGCGCCGGCCGCCCTGCTGGCTCCGGCCCGTCAGGTGTGGAAAACGGGCGCAGACCTGAGCCTCCAAGTGTCGGACGTCGACCACGATCGCGTACGCCTGCTCGCCGTCCCGTTTCGCAACGCCGTCACGCAGAACGTGGCCGGAACCGTGGTGGTGGCCGGCGACCCGCGGCCGGGCCAGCGGGCCCATCACGAGCTGGCCCTGGGGCTGCTGATCGGCGGGGCCGTCTTCATGGCTGTGGCCGGCGTCGGCGGTCATCTGCTGGCCCGGCGCGGTACCCGGCCCGCGGCCGACGCGCTGACCCAGCAGGAACGATTCCTGGCCGACGCCGCGCACGAGCTGCGCACCCCGCTCACCGTGATCCGGGCGCTGGCCGAGGGCGCGCTGTCCGACCCCGACCTGGCCCGGCGCCCGCAGACTCTCAAACAGGTGCTGGGCTCGGCCGAGCGGCTGTCCGACTCGGTGGACGCGCTGCTGGTCCGGGCCCGGCTGGTGGCCGGCCTGCGCGAGTTGCAACGGCAGCCGTTCCGGCTCGATCAGCTGGCCGAGGAGGTGGTCGCCGAAATCGTCACCGAACCGCACGTCGCGGTCGTGGACACGGCTCCGGCGGTCGTCAACGGCGACCCGACGCTCATCCGGATGGCCCTGCAGAACCTGGTGACCAACGCGATCCGGCACGGCCGGATCGGGGCTGCGCCGTGCGAGCTGATCGTGACGGTACGGCCGGGCGAGGTGCGCATCGAGGACCGGGGGCCCGGCCTGCCCGACTGGTCGCTGGACGCCTCACGACCGCGGTTCCGGACCGGGGCGGCCGACGGTGTGGGACTGGGCCTGAACATCGCCGCCTGGGTGGCCGCGGAGCACGGCGGCAGCCTGCGCCTGGGCACGGCCGCGGGCGGCGGCGCGGCGGCCGTGCTCACCCTGCCCGAGCTCAGTGACCGTCATCGAGGGAACCGTCCGGCCTGACCAGCCACCAGCTGCCGGCGATGCCTCGGCCGCCAGTGTCGCCAGGGGTACGGTCGCCGGCATACTCGTACAGCGGCCATCCACCCAGTGTGAGCTGCGTCCGTCCATCCGGCCGCCGGTACGTGCCGACCAGCTCCCGGTTGATCCCCTCCAGCCGCAGGTTGGGTGCCGAGGGGACCGGCAGCCAGAGATCCGTACAGCTGCCGGTGCAGACCGATCGGGTGGGCGACGACCGGTCGAGCGCCGACCGGTACAGCACGTACCCGCGCCCGTCGATCACCACGTCACCCTCGATCTTCGTGGCCACCGCGAACAGCCCGGACACCCGGACGTACGAGGGCGCCGGTGTCGGTGTCTCGACCGGCACCGTGGACTCGACGCAACCGCTCAGGAACAGCGCGGCGACGACCGCGACCGGAATCAACGCACGGTTGACCAACATCACGAAAACCTCATCCTCCCTCGTTCACCATGTCTCAAAGCGCTCGCGCAAGGGAGGGTGACATGCGTCGCACGGCCACTTCGGCAGTCGTGGCTCTGCTTGTGCTGTCCCCTCTGGTCGGGTGCGGGGATCGGGCCGACGCGTTCGGAACGACGGCGGTGGGCCGCTGCAACGCTCAGATCGCCGTCTTCGGGCCCCTCACCGGTGCGTCTGCCAACCTCGGGCGGAACCTCGAAGACGGCGCCCGGCTGGCCGTCGACCAGTACGACGCCGTCCACCCGGACTGCCGGGTCGGCATGGTGGACTTCGACTCGCAGGGCGACCCGAAGCAGGCCGCCGGGCTGGCCCAGCAACTCGTCGCCCAGCCGCGGATCCTGGGCGTGGTCGGGCCGGCCTTCTCCGGTGAGGCCGACGCGGCCGTGCCGCTGCTGAATCAGGGCAGGGTCACCAGCATCACGCCGTCGGCCACCGAGACCAGCCTCAGCGCCCATGGGTGGTCCACGTTCCACCGCCTGATCGGCAGCGAGGCCGTGCAGGGCCCGGCAGCCGGCCGCTACCTCGCCACCGTGCTCAAGGCGCGCAAGGTCTTCGTCATCGACGACGGTTCGGAATACGGGCACGGCCTGGCCACCGAGGTGATGAACGTGCTGGGGGAGCGGGTGGTGGAGTCGGGCACCGTCCTGGCCGGGCAGGACGACTTCGCCACGATCGTCAGCCACATCAAGGCGGCCGGCCCGGACGCCATCTTCTTCGGCGGGTACTACGACGAGGCCGGCCTGTTGCTGCGCCAGGTCCGGGCGGCCGGTGTGACCGCGACGTTCGTGGCCGGCGACGGCGTCAAGGATGATGGCTTCCTGACCCGGGCCGGCCTGAACGCGGCGCAGAACGCCATCATCACGTGCCCGTGCCGCCCACCCGAGACGCTGCCGGCCACGTTCACGTGGGCCTACCGCGCGGCGTTCGGAGGGCTAGAGCCGGGGACCGACAGCGCCGAGGCGTACGACGCGGCCACGGTTCTGCTTCGGGGGATCGGGTCGCGCCACCTCAGCCGGACCTCGCTGGCCGCGTACGTCCGCAGCTACGACCAGCCCGGCATCACCACCACCATCCGGTTCACCGCAACGGGTGAGCTGGTCGGCTCATCCGTCACCGTCTGGACCTACCGGGTCCGGGGCGACGCCATCGTGGCGGACCGTCCCATTCCGTAGCTGAGCCGAAGGGCCGCCGCCATGACCGTTACCGCCGTCGTCCCGCCCGTCGATCTGTCCCGGTCCCGCCCGCGTCCGATCGTCGAGCCGGTCCCCTCCCGCCTGCCCACGCCCGGCACGACCTCGACCGCACTTGCCCACGCGCCGGTCGGCCAGCACGGTCTGGCCGAGGCCGTTCTCGCCTGGCAGCACCTGCGTCCGCGCGGCGCGGAGGCGGAACGTTTGGCCGAGGCGATGGCTCGGGGCGCGACCGCCCCCGCGTACCTACCCATCGCGTATCCGGAAAACGATCTTGTCGCCACCCGCCTGGTCCGCGTCCTGACCGGCCTCACCTGGGCGTTCGTCGCCGATGGTCCTGAGCGCCCCTGGGTCGGTGTGGCCCGCGCCGACTACCACCGGGTCGGCCGCGCCCTGACCGGCACGTGGCGTCGCTACCGCCGTGACTTCACCGAGCTCCCGGCCACCGCAGCCGACCCGACGGCGGCCGTGGCGCTGTGGCGGATGGCCCTGCTGCTTGGCAACGCCACCGGCGGCAGAGCGTTCGTGCTACACATCCCCGTCCGGTACGCCGCCGACATGCTCTGCCAAGCCGCCCACACCCTCGGCGTCACCGCCGCGACGGACCCGTGCCCCCGTGGCCGCCGCACGGTTACGGTATGCAGCGCCGCCGACGTTCGCCGCCTCCTGACCCTTGCCATCTAGCCGTAGTCGCAGGTTAGGGGCACTCCAGGATGGCCTGCGCGACCCAGCTCAGGATCTCCTGGTGCGCCGGCCAGGACCGCATCAGCCGGTTCATCCGGCGTACCCAGTCGGGCCGCACGTGCCCCTCGCGGGGCAGTTGGTCCCTGTGCCTGGCGATCTCGACCTTCAGCTGGGGCTCGGTCATCGTCTTCGCGATCAACTTTGCGATCGAGGACAGGATGGCCTGGCTGACCGAGTCGTTGAGCCCTTCGCCGGCCACCGTGGCCAGTTGCGACAGCACCTCCGTGAAGGTGTTGTCGTCCTGGGCCTGTGGGTCCGGGTGCCCGATGTTCAGCAGCGGCTCGATGATCTCGTCGCCCCGGCCCCCGTTCGCGCGGACCACGTTCAGTGCGGCCTCGCCCTGCCCCAGGACGGCCAACTCCACCAGGGCTCCATGCGCGTCCTTGGTCGGTACCCGCGCAACGGCGGCCTGAACCTCGGCACGGCGGGCCGACGAGTTCGCCATGATGCTGTCCAGGCTGGCCTCGAGCGCCGCCAGATCGCTCAGCGGGGTGGTCAGGAACGAGGAGACGGACCGGCTGGGCACCGCGAAGGCCGGACGGCGGTCCGGAGCGGCGCCGCGCGCCAGCAGACCCGGGGTCAAGGTGTCGGCAGACTCGGTGTGCCCGGCCTCGCCCGGCTCCCGGAGCACCCACCAGTTGCCGAGGTTCAGTAGGCCGGCACCGGCGCCCGGACCTCGCTCGCCCAGCGCCGCCGGGGGCGTGGGCGTCTGGTACAGCACGGAGACCTGGTACAGGTCCAGGATGTCGACCAGCGTGGCCTCCGACCCCGCGACCGGCCGGTCCGGTTCGGCGCCGCGGGTGACCACGACCGGCATCTGCCCGTTCAGGCCGACGAACGCCTCCAGGCGCTCGCGCAGCAGCATCAGCTGATCCGCCTGCGGAGCCTCGCCAGACCGCCGTGCGCCCAACACGATGACCGGCTGGTCGATCTGCTCGGCGGCCTCGGCAATCTTCTGCATCAGGCCGGCCGGCTCATCGGCGACGGAGCCGATCACCTCGATCGCCCGGGGGCTGTCACCGCTGGTCCAGCCGAACAGTTCCACACCCGCCGGGCGGTCGCCCGACCGCGACCCGCTGCGCTGGGGATCGACCCAGGCACGGGCGAGCGAGTCCAGCCGCTGCGCCACCGTCAGGGACTCCGGCAGCATCGCGAGGCTCACCCGGGTCGGATCGGTGGGGAGGCTGGCCGCCCACGAGGTTCCGAGATCGATGACGGACACCCCGTTCGGGTCGCGCACGGCCAGGTACACCCGGGCGTCGTCGCCGTCCTCCACCGCGACCAGCCCGTGGGTACCCACGGGCGCCCGCTCCATCCGGTAGAGCAGGTCCACGTACCCGTCCAGCGCCTCGCCGGCGACCCCGGCCAGCCCGAACACCTCGTCGAACCGGCCGTCGAGGCCGCGGACCACGTCGTCGATGCCGTGCCGGCGCAGCGCCTCCGCATGCGCGTTGTCCACCAGTCTGGCCGGCAGGCCCAGCTCCACGCCGTGGTCGACGAACGCGATCCGGCCGGACAGGTACGGCTTCGCCGCGATGATGGCCATCGCCTCATCCGGCTGGTCGGCAAACGGGGGTCGGCTGATCAGGCTTCTCGTGGGGACGACGCGGACCACGTCGCCCGTGCCGGGCGCGGTCATCGTTCCCGAGTCATCCAGATCGATGACGCGGTGCGCGGCCAGTGGGGGCTTGGCCTCGCGGTTGGCCGGCAGGTTCGACGCCCGGGTCTGAACCGGGACCCCGAGCAGGTCTGCGCGTTCGGCCAGCGACACCAGATCGGTCGGTTCCGCGGGCGGTCTGGTCTCCACCAGCCGATCCAGCGACTCGACCGGTCGCAGTTCGAGGAACCGCCGCACCAGCGCCGCGCCGGGTGCGAGGTCGACCAGGGAGAACTGCGAGACCGCCGGCATCGACAGGCCCGGGTCCCGCGCGAGTACCCGGGTGTCCCCGGACCGGGGCGGCTCGTTCAGCAGAAGCAGCGCCGTTTCGCCGACCACCGTGCGGCCGTCCCCGCACAGGTCACTCAGGCCGAGCCCGAGCAGCGGGAGCGTCGTCGTCATTGTGCCTCCACTCGATGCGACGGGCCGTTCGCTAACAGGTGGCGAGGGTTTCGGTGATGAGGTTGAGCAGTTCGGCGCGCGCCCCGCCGACGGCGTCCACGGTCTTCTTCGAGTCCTGCGGCGAGCCGGTGAACCCGGGGGGTCTGACCCCCGTGGTCGCGGCGATGAAATCGTCGATCTGGTTCACCCATGCCAACTTTTCCTGCGGCGTCAGCCGGCAACCGCTGACCTCCCGCCGTACGAGGTCCCCGGAGCCCTGGGCGGTCAGCTCCGGCTCGGTCATCCGCATCACCAGGTGGATGGCCCGGAATACCTTCGCGTGGGTCAGGCCGTGATCGTCCGGCCCCGCGTCGACGACTCCACCGGCCAGATCGGCCATCTGCGCGGCGGTCAGTATTCCCTCCGCGGTGACCCGCAGGAGGGTTTCGTACCACCGGGCGCGGGTGGGGCGCGGCGAGGCGAGAAAGTCGAACGCGAATGTCTCGCGCAGCGGCGTTCTCGGCATGGGCCGGGGCGTTCCGGCCTGCGGCGCTGCGGTGTGCGCCGTGGCTGCCGCCTCCGGAAGCACGAACCTCGGCTCCGAGGCGGGCGCGACCCCGCCCGCCGCCTCTACCAGTCGCAGGATCGCGTGGGTCGCCCCGACCAGTCCGGCCCGCACGTCGTGCAGCCGCAGCTCGCGGTTGATCCGCTTGGCCTTCTCGCGGAGCCGCTGCGACTTCTCGCCGGCCGCGCCATCGACGGTTTCCGCCCGGTGCTCGTCGGTGAACTCCGCGCGCCCCTGGCTGGCCGCGCCGTCGAGAATCTCGTCCAGGTGCTCTTCGACGAACTCCGCGCGCTGGCGGGCATAGCGGTCGCGCAGCACCCGCAGGGCGTCCGTCACGTCCGGTTGCAGCAGGTCGTCCGCGTGCGCGCGCAGGTACCGCTCCCGCTCCGGCCAGCTGTTCTGGGCCAGCAGGCCGGCCAGCGTCGGAGGCAGGGCCAGGCGGTGCACGTCGGGTACCACCGGGTCGGCCGCGGCGAGCAGCTCGTCAATCCGGCCCCGTCCGGCGCGTCGCATCGTACCGTCCGGCTCGGGCAGCTCCCACCACTCATCGAAGTTGGAGGTCCGGCCGCGGATCAGCACCGGTTCGTACCGCTGCATCACCCGAAGGGCCTCCCGCGACTCCGCCAGGGTCACCACCACCGGCCGGGTGCCGAACCGCGAGTACCGCAGCAGCAACTCGTCGAGCGGTTCCAGCTCCTCCACCGTGGCATCGGGCTGCACCTTGACCGCGATCACCGGTCGCCGGGATGCCTGGGCCGCCGCGACGATCGTCGCCTGGGTCTTGCTCGACGGCTCCCAGGCGCTCTGCGAACCCACCAGCATGACGCCGTCCAGCAATCTGGCGCCCCTGGGAGCCGGGAACGGCGCCGCCTCGGGCGTGGGAACCCGCGGTGTGACGACCTCGGGAGCGACGGCCCCGGTATCGACCGCGGCGGCCGGCGCGGACGGGGGCGGGTCAGCCGCGACGAATGGGGTGGCCACGTCGAGGAATCCGGCGAGTTGCACGGAGGCCAGCTCGCCCAGCGGCAACCGCGGCATCCCCAGGTACAGGGCGACGGCTTGGGCGTACGCCTCCGGCGCGGCGCCGGGCAACCATCGGCGCTGAGTCATCCTGCCCGATGCCTGGCCCGCGCCGACGTCGATCACCGCGTGTGCCTCATCGGCCGCGTCGACGAAGTCCAGCTGGATGTTCAGCGACGCCTTCGTGCCGTCGGCGCCGGTCACCACCTTGTAGCGGGGCGCGTTGAGGAACGTCCGCACGCCGCTGAGGGCATCGCGACGCACCTGGTCCAGCTCGGTCTCCCCGACGCCGTCGCCGGCGACGAGATGTACCTTGAACAGCGCGGTCCAGAGCTTCGGCTGGGCCGCCAACCGGTAGCGCACAACGGTCTGCGGCCCAGAGCCGTCCGGCCGCGACGCGTCGAGTGCCGATCGCCCCCGCAGGTATGTGCTCACCTCGATGATGCGAGGCTCCGCGTTCCGGACGAACTCCAGCCGCACCGGCTCGTCGGTCTGGTCGGCCACCTGCTGGGCCACGGCGCGCAGCCACCCCACGGCCTGGTCCCGGGTCGTGTTCGGGCGCAGTTTGAAATGCATGTACCGGCCGGACCGGTCGTTGATCACCCAGGCTCCGTCGCGGCGCAGCAGCTCACCGGCGATCCGGACCCTACCCACGAAGGCGAGGTCCGGTTCGAGAGCCGCCTCGTCGAAGCGCGCACCCACCGTGACGTGGCCCATCTCGTAACCGAGGTACTCGTCCAGGTCCGGGTCGATGGCACCCCGCAGCGCGTCGCGCTCCTCCGGCAGGAGGGCTTCATCGGCCTTCAATACGCCGATGAAGGGCTCGCCGTTGTCTGTCACGGCGAACAGCCACCTTGCCGCCGGGCGCTTCTCCCACACCTCCCGGGCGAAGTCGGACAGTGGCATCCAGGCCGGATTGAGACTCACCTCCGTGCCGGCCACCAGCGCGCCCTTGACGTCGATGCCGCCCGCCGGCTGCTCGTGCTCCTTGACCCGCTTGGCCATCACGGCCGGGGCGAGGGTGTGGTCGAGGTCCGCGTGGCCGGCGGCCGGCCCGTCATCCGACCAGGACGGGAGGACCACGCTGTCCGGGTCGGTGGCCAGGCCCGGCACCGGGTCCAGCACCAGATACCGGCCGGGGCCGTTGCCGGCCACGAAGCCGTCCCGGGACACCTCGATGGCCGCCCGGTCCGGGCTCGCCGGCCGGTACGCCAGCAGGGCGCCGCCGGATCGGACCAGGGCCGCGGCCACCTGCCCGCCCACGCCGGCGAACATGAGCCGGCTACCCTCGGCCAGCGTCGGGGGCAGCGCGTCGTGCGGATGCACGGTCACCGGGCGTCTCGTGCGCCGGGCGAGCATGGCCCGCAGCAGGTTGACCTGCTCGTCGGGGCCCGACGGCCACTGCGCCGCGTCCAGCCCGGGGGAGCGCAGGTCGTCGCCTGCCAGCTCGTTCAGGGGTACCGGCCGGGCCGGTCCGCCCAGCCACAGCCAGCGCAGGGCGAGGTGCGCCGAGGCGCCCCCGATCGCGTACCAGCCGACCGGCACGCCGGCGGGCGTGCCGATGCGTACCCGCTGGGCGTCGTCCAGGAAGAACCCCGGGCCCGGCGGCGGCGTCTCGGGTGGGGCGTCGGGTGCGGCCCAGGCCACCGCGGGATGCGTGGCCGGCACGTCATCGAGGTGCGAGGCGACGTGGAGAACCGCTGCCATGCCGGTGGCCAGCTCGCTGCCCAGCGGCGCCTGGCGCCCGCGGTCGGCGGGAAGGTGCCACCACATGCCGGGCCGGGCGGTCGCCGGGTCGACCGAGCCGCCGGTCCGGGGCCGCACCCGTACCGCGCGCAGCCGATTGTCCTCGTCCAGCAGCACGTCATCCGCGCTGGCGACCACGTCCTGGCCGATCCGTTGGCCCAAGCGGCGAGCCAGCGAGCCATGGTGGTCACGGTACCGGGCGCCGTTGCTCAGCAGCAGGATCACCGGGTGATCCGCGCTGCCCGGCAGGCTCGCGTACCAGTCGATGAACTCCTGCTCGGTCATGGTCTGCTGGCTCGTCACCGAGCGGCCCTGCTGGTCCAGGTCGGTGACGGTACGGTTCGCCCTCCGGGTGACCGGATCGTAGTCGGCGGACAGTACCCGCCAGCCCTCGAAGGTCGGCAGGGCCCCGATCGCCTGGGCCCTGATCAAATCCGCGGGGGTGCCTTGGGCGGAGGAGGGCAGGTGCACCCCGCCGGGGATCGGCTGGCCCTGCGGATCGGTGCGCCACAGCAGGACGTCTTCCGGCTCCGGCTGCTCCAGCAGCGCCTTGACCCGCTGGGACCGGGCCTGGTCGGCGACGGCCTGCCGCACCGCCCAGTCCAGGGTCTCGGCCAACCGGGCCGGCTGTTCCAGCTCCCGCGGGTTGATGGACAGGGCCAGCGGTTCGTCGCGGTAGGTGCCGGTGGTGATGTGCAGGAGGTCGTCGTGGGCGGGCCGCAGCACGGCGCGGGTGTTGTCGGTCTGAGCGGTGCCGGCCGACACCGACAGCAGGAACCGGTGCCCGCCCTGGGGGAAGACCTTGACCAGGCCGCCGCCGCGTACGTGGAACTGAGCCGGCCCGGCGTGTCCGGTATCGATGGCGGCCCACAACTGGGTGGCGAGCCGGTCCTCGGCCCGGGCGGCATTGATCGCCGCCACCAGCCCGTCGGCCCCGACGCCATCCGGGGCGATCTGCCCCGCCGGGCTGCCCGGTCGCAGGCCGCGCAGCTCGCGCAGCCCGGACCGGTCAATGTCGTGGCCCAGCCGGCCGCGGCGCAGGTAGGCGGCGGCCGCGTTCCACCGCCGCGCGTCTGGATCCTGCTCGGCGCGCAGACCCAGCCTGTCGAGCAGGACGACGGCTTGCTCGCCGATGCGCTGCGGGTCGAGGTCGGCCCGCGCGCTGTACCCCGGGGCGCCCACCCGGTCCCACTCGCGCGCCAACTCCCGCAGTTTCCAGGCGTTCGACACGTCCCGGGGAGCCAGCCGCAGGTTTCCGGCCGGGGCCGGCCCCCGGGACAGCACCGGCGGTTCCTGGCGGCGCAGCGCGTCCGCGACCCGCCGGTCGGCCCACCGCATGAGGCCGTATCCCTGTCGCAGTCGGCGTTGCGCGTACGGGGCCACCGTCCACCGCAGGAATCGCCGGGTCGACCGTGGCACCCGCTCCACCGGCTGGATCTGCTCGTGGGCCTCGGCGGCGACCTGGGCCAGCTCCTCGATCTGCGCCACCATCTTCGACCGGTTGATCGGTCGCCGTCTCTGCTCCTCGATCGTGTTTTTGAGCTTGAAGAGCTGGTACGTGGGGACTCTGGTCCGTACCAGATTCTCCCCGGCGGCCATGGTGATCCGGCCTACCACCCCGCCCACCACGGTCGCGGCGAGCACCGGGCCGGCCAGAGGGAACACCAGGGTGCCCAACAGCGCGGAGGTGGGGGCGTAGACCATGGTCGACAGCAGGTGCTTGTAGAGCAGCTGCAGCCGGTTGGAGACCTCCGCCGGCCTTCCTGCCTCTCGCAGGGCCCGGCCGTAGGCGGTCGCGGCGCCGAGCCGCCGCATGTACCGGCGTTGCTTCAGTTTGACCGTCTCATCGATGGGCACCGGCGGCGCCAGTTTCTCCCGTCCCGGCGGGCGCGTGGCCGCGGTGCCCGGCACGGAGGCGCTCGCCCCGTCCTCGGTCACGTCGATCCGTTCGCCACGGTCGAACCGGGCCGGCTGTTCGTCGCCGTAGGCCTGCAGCAGGTACCTCAGTCCGTCGCCGACGTAGGACAGTCGCTGCCGGGTGTCCCAGGACATCGCGACCTGCGCGAGGAACGCCTCCACGGGGCGCAGGGCGCCCCAGCCCACTCCGTAGATGACGGAGGCTATGGCGGCGGACACTACGTTGACGTCGAGCAGACCGACCGCGCTCTGTTCGAGCATCCCCAGGATGAGCTGGGGTACCTGCCCCGCCGTCGCCAATCCACCCCACCAGGTGGCGTCGACCAACGGGTTCGTCGACTCGCGCCGGACACCCCGCACCATCTGGTCATAGGTCTGCGACGGGCCGTACCTGCTGGCGCCGGGTGCGACGGGCAGGCCCTGCGGGCTCTCGACCGATCCGCTCCCGGCGGTCCGCCTCGAACGCAGCCAGGCGAACTCGCTGAGCGGTCGACGGAGCAGCCCCTGCCTCTCCTCCAGCAGGCTGGTCACCTCCTGCTGGATCCCGCGCATCATGTCCGCCACCAGCAGCCGGGCCTCTCGTAGGCTCCGCTGCTCCCGGGCGGTGAGTACCGGCCGATCCCCGCCCTGGCCGGCCACGTTGCGCTGCTCCTGCCTGCGGATCAGCTCCCGCACCAGGTGGTACAGCCGCTCCACGGCGTCGTTGCGGACGTGGTCCACGGTCCGTTCCAGCTCATGCTTGAACCGTTTCGCGCCGACCGCGGTCTCGTGGAACATCAGGTAGTCGAGCAGGCCCATGCCGCCACCCGATCCGAAGGTCAGGAGAAGCCCCTCCGCCCCCGCCGTCGGCGAGCCGGTGGCCCCCAGCGCGACGAGGCTGACCAGCGCCCGGCTCAGGCCGGCGGGTGCCTGCTTGACCAGGTTGCCGACCAGCCCCGCGCGGGCCGGTTGGCGCAACGGGGCGCGGCTGACCAGCCCGGGTTCGGACTCCTGCCTCGGTCCGGACGGCTTCGCCCCGCTGAACAGCCGCTGGGCGACGGCGTCGGCCCCGGCCTGGGCGAGCCCGCCGACCCCGCTGCTCCCCGCGGCGGACGCCGTCAAACCCGCGCTCCGGCCGGCGAGTTGACCGGACACGACCGTGGAGGCGACCGATGGGATGGCCGAGAGCATCCGGCGTGCCAGCGCCAGGTCGAATCCGGGATCGGTGGACAGCGGGCTCGCCGTCGACGTGGGTACCCGGCCGTGCAGCGCGTCGGCCAGGGCTCGGGCGGTGCCCTCACTGAGCTGCTGGCTGGCCAACAACGTCCGCGCACGGGCTAGCACATCCCGCGCCGCTCGATCGATCACCTGCTTGTGGAACTTCGCAGGGAAGACCGCGCGGCGCGCCCGACCGAAGCGGGACCGGGCGTTGCCGAGCTGCTTGAGCGCCGTCAGCTCGGCGATGTGGCGCCGCGCGGCGGCCTCGTTGTCGTCCGGTGTCGCGGGTGCTGGGGCCGCCGCGCCGGCACCCGGCGCCGGCTGGGTGGCCAGCCACTGGGCCAGCGCCCCGGCCACGCCCACCCGCAGCGCCGCGTCGCTGGCGTCGCGCCGTACCACCAGCTCGAGCTGGTCGTTCTGGCGCCGTACTTCGACCGGTGAGGTCCGGGATGCACCGATCTCCCCGTTCGGGTCGTCGATGAGCCGGATCGCCATCGCGACGAAACCCTCGCGGTCCGCGGTCCGCACGGTCCCCGACTCGGTCAGCAGGTGCAACGTGAGGTTCTCACCGTCGGCGGTGACCTCGGCGCCCAGCAGGTCGGGGGTGACATCGATGAAGGAGTTGGTCGCCAGCTCCAGTGCCTGGACGACCTTCTCGCTGCTGGTGTCCGCGCGCGAGTCGAACAACCGGGCCCAGACGAGGTCGACCGCCGGGCCGCTCGTGGCGGGTAACCGGCGAATCAGCGCGTCGCCCTGGGCGGCGATCGCCTTCGGGCTGCCCTGGTCGCTGAGCACGCCCATGCCGGCCAGGTCGGCGACCAGGTCGGCCGGGCCGATGCCAGGTCCGGCATCGGGGCGCGGCGCGAGCAACTCAGCCAACCGTCGCCGCAGCCGCGCCACGCGGTTCTGGTCGCCGGGCGGCAGCGCACCCCGTTTGCGGGCCCTGCCGCCCTTGACGAACCCGTCTGCGCGGGGCGGGCGGTACACGACCCGCCGCAGATTCTTGCCCAGGAAGGACCCGCCGGAGGCCGGTCGCGGGCCGCTGGGCGCCTGCGGCTCGGTCGGCTCGCTTCCGGCCTGGCGATCGGCGGGTACCGCGGGCGCGGGCGGCGGTGGTACGGGTACCTCGGCGGCGAGGGCGCCGGACGGGTCGAAGACCAGGACCCGGGTCGCCCGGTCCCTCAGCGCCACCATCCGCCAGTCGTCGCCCGCGGGATTCACCCGGACCGCCGCGCTGCCGCCGCGCGGCTCCACCCACCGCAACCCCGCGCCGAGACCACCGGAGACCAGCATCGAGACCCGAGGACGGGCCATGGTGTTGAGCTGGTGCGACACCAGAACCACCGAACCGGGCGCGGCCCGCAGCGCGGCGAGCAGTGCCCCCGCGTCGACCTGCCGGAAACCGTCGGTGGCGCCCGTCGCCGCGGCGAGCTGTCGCGGCGTCATCGGCAGCACCGAGCGTCGCAGCGCGTCCGCGTCGGCCCCGGCGGGTAAGCCGTAACGCGCCACGTACGCCCCGAAGGCGAAGTCGAACTCATCGTCTCCGGTCGGACCGGACAGCCCGTGCGACTGCCGGATCTCGGCCACCCGTTCCAGGTACTGCGCCAGGCGCTGCCCGGACGGCTCGGGGCCGTCCGCGTCGGCGGCGAGGTCCAGCGCCTCGTGCAGTGCCTCGCGCATCGCCGCCCGGGCGCGGGGCAGCACCCATACCGCCTGGGCCGCCTCCCACGGCGCCTGTTCGCCACGGACGTCGACCGGAACCAGGCGCGGCGATTGCCGCAGGAGCCCGTCGGGCAGCCCCGCCGGTACCGGTGGGATCTGCACCGGCAGGCCGTAGAAATCCGCCCGCGCCTGTACCCGCGCCACGTGGTCGGCGAGGCCCACCTCGTCGGGGTAGGCCTGGTCCAGCCAGGAGACCACCACCAGGGCGTTCCCGTTGGGCTGGCCGCCCAGATACCGCTGGCCGTGCCCGGCCAGCGGATCCTCCTCGACCAGGTGGACCAGCCTGGCGGCGCCGGCCGGATCGGCGGAGTTCGCGATGGCCGCCGCCACCGGATGGCCGGTCTGAGTCAGCTGGCCGGTGAGGACCAGCGCCCCGGTTGGCGTCGCACTCAACAGGATGTCATCGCAACCGCCGGGCACCGCACTGCCTCCCGTAGCTCACAGGCTGTCGATACGGGAGAGCATAGCCAGAGGCACCGAGCGACGAAGCGCCTTGATCAAGTGTCCCGCTCTGCCGGAGGCTATCCGGATCGTCGACGGATCAGGTCAGTCCACAAGAGACACACGTCGACCGTTGTCGCGGGTCAGTGGTCGCATGACCGTCCCATGGGGACAGCGTCGAACGAACGCCGTCGTCGCGGTGAGACACCCACCAGGGGCCACGCGGGTACGGCTGTGCGCTGCCGGAAATTCAGGTATTCGGCACTTCGTGGCAAGCCGGGGGTCACCCACCAACGACGCCGGAAGCCGTTGCCACCACGGCGTCGATGCGCTCCGCCTCGCTCGGGGTCTGCCCCGACACCGGATCCCGAGTAATGTCGCTCACCGAGAAAATCCCGAACTGCACGGCCTGCATCTCCACAGCTGTGCCGCGAGGCCCCCGGCCGGCCCGACGCCGCTGCGGGCACCTCGGCCAGCACGCCGAGGCGACGGGTGAGTGAACGCGGCCGGGGCCCCGTCCGTCGTACCCGACTGATGATAGATACCAGCGAGCCGGCCGAGACGCCGGCCCGGCGGGCGGTGCGCCGGCGCACCGAGTTCGTGTCCGCATTCGTGGAACACGCCGGTCCGGTGCCGGCCAGCGAACGGCGGAGCGTCACCCTGCCCACGCTGATCACCGTCACCGCGGTCGTGTCACTGCTCACCGTGGTCGCCGGTGTCTTCTGGAATATCGTCAAGCCAGTCTCGGCCGGCGCCGTCACGGCATCCTCCTCGGCGGGCGCCGCCGTCTACACCGCGGTGGCCGGCTGGGACTGCACCGGCGCCACTGATCACGGTTTCGAGGCGATCGGGCGGAGCGCGCAGTGGAGGACCGTGGCCGAGGGCGGCTGGTCGGCCAGCGGCTGTCGCAGCACGTTCGAGACCATTCCGATGTCGGGCAAGGCGACGACGGACGACAACGCGCAGTACGTGCAGTGGTGGTTCGTGCCGACGACCGGAAGCCAGTGCCGGGTGGAGCTCTACGTGCCGCGCAGCACCACGGCCGCCGACACCGGCGCCACCGCGGTGCACTACGCGGTGATGGCCGGCCGGGCCGGAGCGGCCTACGCCGACTTCACCATCGACCAGTCGAGCAGCGGTGGGCAGTGGGTCGCGGCGGGGACGTTCCCGCTGCGCGGGAGCGAGTTCGCGGTCCGGCTGACCGACCGCGGAGTGCCGGCCAAGCCGGGCGACCGTATCGCTATCTCAGCGTTGCGGGTGACCTGCGGTGGCTGAGGGTCGCAGAGCGCGCGCGGGCGTCGTCCTGCTGGCGCTGGTCTTCGCCGGCCTGGTACTCGGTGCGGGGGCGGCCGTGGCAGCTCCGAGCCCGACGCCTTCGGGGACCGGGAGGTATTACGTCGTGGCCAAGCCTTCCGGAGGCCAGCGGGAATCCCTCTACGAGATCGCGGCCAACACGCTCGGGAACGGCAACCGGTCCGGAGAGATCTTCGATCTGAACGAGGGGCGCACGCAGCCAGACGGCGGGAAGCTGACCGATCCGCTCGTACTGTCACCGGGTTGGATTCTGATTCTGCCGCCGGACGCCAAGGGTACGGGTGTCCATACTGGACTGTTACCCAGGGTGTCGGCCGTAGCGTCGCCGCCGGCGGCCGGGCCGGCGCCGTCGGAGGCAACCTCGTCGACGGCCTCGACGGCGGGCGCGGGCAAGAAGCAACAGCTCGTGCTGTTCGGCGGCGTCTGCGCGGCGCTCGTCCTGCTCATCGCCGCCGTGGTGGTGGTGCGGGGCGGGCGGCGCGCGGCGGCGCCGAAGCGGGCGAGGGAGGAGCAGAAAGCAACGGCTGCGCCGCTCGCGCCCGCGTCGCCGCCTCCTCCCGGGGGGAACGGTCTTGTGGAGTCGCTGAATCGGCCCCGGGGACCGGAGCGGCCGGGCGAGGCCGGGCCGGGATCGCCGGTTGCGCGGCCGAGTGCACCGGCTCGGCCCGCGCGACCGGAGCGGTCGAAGCCGCCAGCGCGGCTTGCGGCGCCGGACTGGCCGTCCGAGAACGGGGAGCGCGGCGCCGACCGCGAGTCTTCCCGTCCGGCCGAGCGCGGTACGCCTTCGGCGGAGGATTCCCTTCCGACTACTCCGACGCGACCGGCCACTGCTGCTGGCTCCGGCGCGGCGGGCCACCCGGGGGCTCCAACTCGTCCGGCTGGCAACGACTCTGGCTCCGGCGAGCCCGACGTTGCCTGGTCCTCGGAGGGCGCCGGCGGTGTCGGGAAGGTCGACGTGCCGGAACCGGGCGGATCATCGTCCGCGGGACCGGCGCCGGCCGAGTCGCCCGAAGCCGAACCGTCCCCGACCGGACCGCCTCCCGCCGGGCGCGGCGGCTCGGTCGGGACGAACGTCGGGGGGCAGCCGCCCTCCGACGAGGACACTCCGACCGGCCATCTCGTCGCGGACCTGGTCGTGGACGGCAGCCAGGTGGCGGTCTCGCTGGTCGGAGTGGCCGGCGACCGTCCCGACCGGGCCTACGGGTGGCGGTCGGGCGGACAGGCGCCGCCGGCCGCGGCACTGCCGGTCGTGCTCGGCGACCGGGACGGTCGTCGCCTGCACCTGGACCTCGGGTGCTGTCCCGACGTGTTCACCGTGACCGGCGCGCTACCGGACTGCGAGAAGTACGCGTTGCGGCTGATCCGGCAGGTGCTGGCCGGCGGTCACGGTGTCGCGGTGGTGGGCGACGGACTGTTCGGCGACACGCTGCCGGCCGGCTGCCGGCGGGTGGCGAGCATGGCCGACGTAGGGGGACTGGACTCACCCGGAATCGTCGTATGCGGCCGTCTCACCGGTCCGGACGCCGACGCCGCCCGCCTCTCCCGGGCCTCCGGCGGTCCCACGCCCGTCATCATCGGCGAGGTGGCCCGATCCCGCTGGGCCCTGCGCGTCAACCCGACCTGACCGCGCCCGTCCAGCTGCTAAGCGCGGCGAGGCCCTCAGCGGGCGGGATATCGGCGCTGGCCTTGAGCCAGGTGCCCGAGTTCGATCGCCACGCGGGTCAGCTCCGCCTTGTTGCTGACGTTCAGCTTGGCCCGGATGCGCTTGGCGTACGTGTTCACCGTCGCGGGCGACAGACCCATCCGGGTGGCGATCTGTGTGTGCGTGAAGCCGAGCGCGATCCACCGCAGCGTCTCCACCTCGCGCGGTGCCAGCCCGCTGTCGTCCACCTCGGCCGGGCGGGACACCTCGGCCAGAAACCTGTCGGCCAGCTCTGGCGAGACCCCCACCCCGCCGTCGGCCACGGTCAGCAGTGTTTGTGTCACCGAACGATGGTCCGAATAACGCGTGATGAGCCCCCGCGCCCCGGCCCGGATCGCGGCCAGCAGCGTCGGCGGCTGATCCCAGGATGAGGAGACCAGCGGCGGCCCGCTCACGGCCAGCTTGGCGATGATCTCCAGCGCCGGCCGGTACGGCACCTGCGGCAGGTCGATGATCGTGACCTGATTGTCCTCCAGCGGCCGGGCCGTCTCCAGGTCCTCGACGCTGGGCACGGAGGCACAGAGAGCAACCCCGGGGCAGTCCTGAACGACCTGCTCCAGGCCGGCCCGCGCCATCGGCTGCTCGCACACGATCGCAACCGTTACCCGACTTCCGCCCACGACGACCTCCTCTCTCTCGACGACGATCGCCCCGGTCGCGGTGTTCAACGCAACTACCAGTTCGGTTGAGAAGAGTCGGCCGGTTCATCCGTCGAAAGGGGTGTGCAGACGGTCAGTGGTCCCAGCGGGCTCAGCGCCCCGGCCGGCCCGCCGCCGGCGCTCGCGACGAGCCGACCCCCGACGGCATACCGGCGCTTGGACGGTCTGTTCGACGTGGAACTCGTGCCCGGGCCGGACGGCGATCTGCGCGGCCCGCGGAGCGGCACGCCGATGGACGCGCACGGCCTGGCTGAACTGGTCCAGCGGACCGGTGGGGCCGGGGACGACGTCCGCATAGTGATGGCCGGCGCCGGGCGGCACGCGGCGGTCTTCGCCGAGCTGGCCGGCCTGCTCGGCAGGGACGTGCTGATCACCCCGGCCGGCGGCGAGACGCGCTGGCCGTCCGGGCGCGCCGACGCCGCCCCATCCCTCGACGCCGCCACGCCCGTCGATGCGGCCACCGCCTGCCCGGCCGACTGGCGGGTTGTGCAGCCGCCGGCCATGGCCACCGACTTGCCCGGCTGGTACGACACCAGCGACGGTGTGGTCCGCGAGCGTACCGGCACGGTGACGTTGCCGCTGCCCGGCGGTCTGATGCTGGCCACCCGGGCCGATTTCGTGGCCCGCCGGGCCGCCGCGGCCACGCTGCTGCCCGGCCACGCCGAACTGACCACGATCGGGGCCGCGGTCCGGGCCGGTGGGTTCGTGGTCGGTGACTATGCCGGCGGGCACGAGGTGGCCGACGGCCGACGGTTGGCCGCGTCGCTGGCCGAGCTGCCCCTGTACGGCACCGAGGTCCGCATGTGGATCGCCTGGCCGGCCGACCGCGACGAGCAGGAGCGCTTGGACCGCAACCTGCGCAACTTCGCCGAGACCACCGGTGCCATCGTGTGGGCGCCGGCGCCGGAAGCCACCACCGAAGTGCTCGACGGCTGCCGCGACCTGAGCGTGAGCGCCCGGGACGGTCGCCCGGCGACCTGGCGGGTCTACTCGCCTACGCTGGCCGGCATCCCCCGGTTTGAGTCGGACGCCGACGGGCGGCTCTCTCCGGCCGGTGAGCTGCTGACCCGCTCCACCGACGGTGTACCGCTGATCAGCGTGCCACCGGACCGCTGGCGGGCCGCCAGGCACTGGTACGCCGAGGTGGCCCCGCGGGGCGGTCTGTTCGCGGTCGACCTGACCGTGCTGCCGGATGGCCGCTGGGCCGTGCAGCACGCCGGATCCGGCCCACACGTGCTCGGTCCGCGCGAGTTCCAGAGGGTGCTGCGGTCGACCGGCTGGCGCGGCGAGGACCTGATGCTGTTGGCCTCCTACCCAGCCGGGGCCGGGCAGGGGTTGCGGCGGCACGGGCGGTGGCTGGCCGACGATCTGGGGGCCGGGATCTGGGTGCTGCCGGCGGAGACCGATATCGCCGTGCGGAACGGTATTCCACGGGCGCTCGACCGCCAGGGCCGCCCGGTGGCCTGGGAGCGGCTGGCCGACGGGGACAGCGCCCATTGGCGCTCGGCCGACGGGATCCTGCTTCCGGCCGACGTTCGTCCGGACGGCTCACGCTCGACCGAAGGACAAGGACCGGTTCGGCGTACGTCCGAGGTGGTCCCGGACCCGGCGCCGGCCGCCACCGGCCGCGACGGATCGGAGTGCGACCCCGACGCCGCGCCCAATGATCCTCTTACCGGGGAGAAGCCGCCGGTCGAGCGTGCGCTTGCCGGGGGGCCAGTCCCGTCCCGGAACCCGTTCCCGATGCCGCCCACCGGCAGTACTCCGCGCCTGCACAGCGCCCGCTCCCGGCTGAAGCACGGCATCTACTGGCTGGCCGATCGTCCCCGGGTCAACGCCGACCCGATCGACCTCTACGTCATCTGCGGCGCCACCCCCGATCAGGTTGCCGAGGACGGCCTACCGACGCCGCACCTGTTCGCGGTCGGCCTGCTCCGCCCGCCCGCGCCGGACTCACTGCGCCCAGGGGAGAACCTGGTCCGCGTACGCGTGGGCGAAGCCGGCGCCGTCGACCTGTCCTCGATCGACGTGCACGTGCCGCCCACGCTGCAGCTGCTGTTGTCCGGCTGGGGCGAGTCCTACCTGCTGCCCGGCGGGCTGCTGGAGCGGACCCGGCTGCTCGCCGGCTACCTCACCGACCCGGCCGGCGGGTACCGGCCCGGGCCCGAGTTCGGTGGCGAGCAGCCATTGCGGCTGCGCTGCCGCGGAGCCCGGCACGGGATCGACGGGCTACCCGCCGACGTGCCCCGGTGGCCGAGGGCGGCCGACACCACCGCGTACGCACTCCTGCCCGGCTCCCGGGTCGCGGCCGCCGGTGGCGCGCTGGCCATGCTGTCCGGCAAGCCGCGGCCCAAAGCCGGGCACCGGCTGCTGCAGCTGAGGGTGCCCCGGCGGCGGGCCATCGATGTGCGCGCGGTCACGGCCCAACTCGCCGAACTCTCCTCGGTCCTGTCCTGCGCCGGCGCGTTGAACGGCGAGAAGATCGAGCTGATCCTGCCGGCTCGCGACTACGACACGGTGACCGTGCTGCAGGTGCTGGCGCCGGGGCGACTGAGCTGGCGCTCGGTGCCCGGTTCGGGCGGCGTCCCGCTGACCGATTTCCTGGCCTCCGACGGTGGCACGGCGGCCGGCGCAAGCGCCGCGAGGTGATTCGTCACCCTCGCCTGGGTCTCCCGTACTCCGACCAGGCGTGGGTTACCCGCCAGTACCTGCGTAAACCGGGTCCGGGCCTGGGCCCTCCTGGGCCTTTCGACTCAGTCGCCCGGGACCTCGCAGTCATTAACTTCCTCGTCGAAGCCGGTCCCCTGATCCCAGCGCACGACGCGAGGAGGCTACCCATGATCGCGCATGCCTGCCCACCGCCCGCCGAGGAATTCGGCGACGTCTCCGCCGGACGCCTGGACGCGGCCGAACGTGAACGCCGTATGCAGACCATCTTCACAGCCAATGCCCGGCCGCTGCGCCGCTTCCTGTTGCGCCAGACGCACGGCCTGGTCGAGGCGGCCGAGGATCTCCTGCAGGAGACGATGCTCCGAGCCTGGCGCAAGCTGGAGGAATTGCCGGAGAATGCGGAATCCGTCCGCCGATGGCTGTTCACCGTGGCCCGCAACCTGGCCATCGACGCGGCCCGGGCTAAGCTGTCCCGGCCGGTCGAGGTCTGCGGCGAGGACGTGACGTGGGTTCGGTCCACCGAGGACACCTTTGAAGAGCTGCTCGACCGGGCAACGCTGCGCGACGCGTTGCTGCGGCTCACCCCCGAGCACCGAACGGTCCTGGTGGCGCTCTACTACCGGGACGCGTCGGTGGCCGAGGCGGCCGAGGGCATCGGGATCCCGGAGGGCACGGTCCGCTCGCGATCGTTCTACGCACTGAGGACCGTTCGCGAGTACCTGCACCGGGAGATCGCCGCGTAGCCAGCCAGCGCGCCGGTCCAGGACAGGGCGACAGCAACCCCACCGGGACGCGGATCCGATGCGCTTCGTCGCCGTAGCAGGATAGGCGCACCGGCACCATTGGTTGGCAGACGGAGGCGAGAGGCGTGCGCTCGGCGGACCAGAAGTCTCAAGAACGGCAGCGTGCGATCAGCGCGGTGCTGTCCGAGCGCTACGGGCTCCACACCCAGCAGCTCACCCAGTTGCCGATCGGGCAGGGGACGGTCAACTACCGCGCCCGGTACGGGGACGGTCAGGTCTTCGTCAAGTGCTACCCGCCCGGGACCGACCTGGTGGCCGAGGAAGCCGCCATCGGGCAGTCGGTGATCGCGGCGCGGCACGAGGTACCCGTGCCGGCTGTCGTACCAACCGTCGACGGCGATGTCATCGAGCGCACCGCCGCGATCTCGGTCTGGGAGTGGATGCCCGGGTCGGTGGTCATCGAAGGGCTGACGGCCGCCCGGTACGAGCAGCTGGGTGCCACGCTCGGGCGCATCCACCGGGTGTTCGCCGCGCTGCCGGGAGGCGCCGCGGCGCCCGATCAGGTGGCGCGCTGGCGTGCCAAGCTGCGCCCGGACGCGCTGACGGCACGAATCGACGAGCTTCGCGGCATCGTGGCCGGCCGGCTCAGGTCCGGCCCGTCCGAACCGTTCGACGAGGTGGCGGCGCGCACCCTGGACGAGCGGCGCGGGATGATAGACCGGCTGCCTCGGCTGGTCGAAGCGCTGCCGGACCTGTCGACACAGCTGCTGCACGGTGACTTCACGTTGGTGAACGTCCTGTTCGACCGCGATCGGCTCAGCGCGGTCGTCGACTTCCGCCCACCCGATCCGTTCCTTCTGGCCTACGAACTGGGCCGGATCGCGTTCAACCCCGATACGATCGCCACCGATCCGGCATGGCTGGAGGGTGCCGAGGCGCTCGTCGCGGGATACCTTGGCGCACACCCGGAGGTCCGCGCCGGGGACGTGCGCGCGTGTGCGCGGGTGGCCCTGCTGCAGTTGCTGCGCAGCGTCTACGGCATCAGGGAGCACTACCTGCGCCCGGGGCTGTTCCAGGACGCGCTCGACCGGTTCTGGGTGCGGCGCCAGCAGACCGTGGCGACGCTCCTGCACCGGCTCGACGAGGCCGAGGACATGCTGGCGGCCATCTCCGCTCGGCCGGGGGCAGGTGCGCGGGACGGCCATCGACGGTGATCGCGTACCGGCCCGGGTCGGTCAGCTTGAGCGGGGCCGATCATCCCGACGTCAGGGCGTCCCCTTTCGCGGTTCGGGTGTAGATCACCTGCCGTCCCTCGCGCAGCCTCATGACCAGCCCGGCGCGGCGCAGGACCAGCCCGCAACGTCAGCTACAACGGCACGCTCGGCGCCGCGGCCAGCACGGAGTTCGGGTTCCTCGGCAGTTGGAATGGCAGCGATTCATCACCCACACCGACCTGTACGGCGGCATGACCCGCATGGGCGCCGCACTCCGACGTGCCTCCCGAACACCAGCGACTTACCAGCTACGTGTAGAGAGTTGTAAAGTCGCCGCCATGAGCGTTGGCATCGAGGTCGTGCGGGCCATCAGCGACGAGGTGACGAGGGCGATCACCCGGTTGCTCCCACAGTTGTCTCAATCCGCGAAGCCTTTCGACGAGGACGCGCTGCGCGAGTTGGTGGCCTGGAAATGTAACCGGCTTCTTGTCGCCCGCGTGGACGGCGAGATCATGGGTGCCCTGATGCTCGTGATGTTCCCCATCCCGACGGGCATGAGGGCGTGGATCGAGGACGTCGTTGTTGACGAAGCCGCGCGGGGACGCGGTATCGGGGCTGCTCTGACCCAGGAGGCTGTCCGGCTGGCTCGTGCCGATGGCGCCCGGACCGTCGATCTGACGTCGCGGCCGTCGCGAGAGGCGGCGAACCGGTTGTACGAGCGACTTGGCTTTGAGCTCCGTGATTCGAAGGTGTATCGGCTGACCAACGTTCTGTGAGCCGGGAAGCCCGCGCCTACCGAGGGCTCGTTTCTGGAGACACGGCCGAGGCACCTACGTCCGCCGGGCCGCCGTAGCACGGGGTGCGCGCGCCCCGACGAGAGGCGCGCGCACCGAACTGGTGCCAGGTGACCGACCCGACTCTTAGTTCGCCAGGCGGAACACGTGAATCCAGGTGGTGCCGTCGAGCGCGTCCGTCGTCGTCGCCGTGCCGCGCGGGCAAATGATCGTGTCCTGCACGTTGGGCTTTCCGTTGGTGTCGACGGTGCAGCCCGTGTTGTTCTCGTAGAACGCGATCATCGAGGCGTCGGCCGCGGTCTCACTGGTCTGGTCCAGCGCCACCACGTCGGCCACGGTGGCCGACTGCAGGTTGCGGTCGAAAATCGGGGCCTGGCCCGGCAGGTGCGGCAGCGGAACCTTGGTCTGGTCCCACGTGTTGCCCCCACCGCCACCGCCACCGCCACCGCCGTTGCCACCGCCGCCGTTGCCGCCGCCACCGCCGGAGCCGGGTCCACCGCCACCGTTAGGGCTCGCGGCGACGTGTCCGGCCGCGGGGGTCGCGGCCGAGGCCGTGCCGATGCCGATCAGTGAGAAACCCAGCATGGCGGCGGAGGCCACCACGACACCGGTGAGGACCCGGCGTCCGAGGGCGTGCTTCGGGGCGGGGACGCCCGCGGAGGCCGCGGGTGCGGGTTGGTTGCCGTTCTCGTACAAGTCGATCTCCTCCATCGAAGGGGTTCAGGGTCAGACCTGGCGCAAGAGTTCATCTGCGGAATCGCGCGAAATCGCGTGAGGGCGATGAACTCCTTTCCAGGCGACCTTCCCTGGCCGCGTGGCCAACGCGTTCTAAACGGGCCCGAGTGGTGGTAGACAGACACCCTTTGCCGGTCCCAACACCAAAGTTCTGCGAAACACCGGCGCGCGGCAAACCTTTCGGGCTGAGCCGAAATCAAAGCCCAACTTGGGCATGGGCGGGCGGCCGACGGTGTGGCGGTGGCGGTGGTCGCTCGTACAGAGCTTAAGCAAGCCGGAGCAGCGCGTCCGCGTTGCGGGCCACGTCGTCGATGCGGCCGCGCGACGCGCAGTACGCCATCGAATCCAGGCCGATGTGGATCTGGTACGCGAGAAGGGCGGTCGGGTCGGGCCGCCACCGGCGGCGGATCGCGGCCTCGATGTCGATCGTCGACCATTGCGGGTACCAGGGCCAGAAGTACAGCAGCCAGGCGGCGTCGTAGAGCGGATCGCCGAAGGAGGCGTTGCCCCAGTCCAGGACGGCCATGATCCGGTCGCCCTGGACCAGTACGTTGCGGGCGAGCAGGTCGTTGTGAACCATGCGACGCAAGTCCGGCAGGTCCGGCGCGAGCCGGCGCAGGGTGTGCAGCGCCCGCTCGAACGGCTCCATGCCGATCGGCGAGGCGGCCAAGACCGCCCGCCAGCCAGGGACCCGAGACTTCTCCCGCTCGATCGCAAGCAGCGCCTCCGGCCAGGAGCGGTACGGACCGACGCGATCCGGCTCCCACTGGCCGTAGCTGCAGCCGCCGACATCGATCCGACCGATGCCGTCCATAACGTCGAACAGTGCGGGCAGGGCGGCGGCGAGACCGTCCGCGTCGAGATCGTCGAGCGGGGTGCCGGTAGCCCGCTCGGACACGGCGTACGCCCATCCGCTGGCTTCGCCGCGGGCGGTGACCGCCGGTACCGGCAGGGTGCTGCCGGCGACCGCCGCGACTACCGCGTCCTTAGCGAAGTCCGCGCCGTGCCGGCCGACCCGCAGCACCATGGGTTCCCCGGCCACGGTCAGCGCGTAGGCTGTAGACCAGGCCCCGGCGGCCAGCGGTACCGGCGCGCTCGCCTCCCTCAGTTCGGTCCGCGCGACGAGTGCGGCCACTTGGTCGGGATGATCCACGCCGTGAACGTATCCCGAAGAGTTCACCTTCGCGAGCGCATATTCACCGTTCAACTCACCCCGACCGACCAGCGGTCCATGATTGTGCGCCTTCTGTAGCTTCGCGTTCGGCCGCGAACTCGCCGAGGAGCTCGAACAGGGTCTTCACCGCGCGCTGGTCGTCCTCGGCCGAAAGCTGCCGGGTCTTCCAGCCGTCCGGAAGCGCGATGTGCAAGACCTGGCCGGGCCACGCGTGGTTACAGCCGCGGCCGCGTCGGGCGACGAGCCACTCGTGCCAGCCGGCGAGTCCCGGTCCGCCGTGCCGAAGGGCGTGCTGGTCGTATCCGATCAGGAACGCGGTCAGCTTGTGGAAGGAGGGCGGGGCGCCTATGACCATGCCCGGGCGTTGGCGGATGCTCGCGAAGTACTCCCGTTCGGTCATCGCTTCCCACTCGGAGAGCGATTTCACCTGCGCGCGCCCTCCCGATCGCCTCCGGTACCGAGATCCTGTCCCCGGCTGCGAGTCGGCTGCCCCGGTGTCCGCGCGTCCCTGGCGGCTTGGACGAAGGCGCGGACCAGCGGGGTCTCACTGGCGCTGCGCCACACCGGCGCGTACCGCAGGATCGGCCCATCGGTGATGGGGACAAAGGTGAGGTCTTGGCGTAGCCGCGAGGCGACACTGTACAACCCGACGGGGGATACGGCGCTACCGCCGCCGATCGCCGTGAGGGCCTCTTCGAGGGTGGACACGGGGACTCCGCGCCGGATGGGTCGCCCGGCCGGCGTCACGGATGGAGTGTGCGCCTCCCACACATACTCCGGAATCGGCCCCTCCGGATACACCACCGGGTAATCGCCGAGATCCTCCATTGCGACCTGGACCCGGCTGGCTAGGGGGTGGTCGGCGGCGACAGTCAGAACCAGTTCCTCGCTGTAGACGTCCGGCCCGACGGCGAGGTCGGGCTCGCGGATGGGCAGCCAGAGCAGTCCGATGTCGATCCGGCCGGCGCGCAGCCCGCTGAACGGGTCGGTGGGCAGAATTTCGCGGATGCGCAGCTCACATTGCGGATGCCGCTGCCGGAACAGATCGAGGACGGCCGCGATCCCCGGGTGGTGAGGGCCCAAAGTGCCGATGGTCAGAGTGCCGACCTGCCCGCGAGCGGCGGCGGCAGCCTCGTCGAGGGCTGCCATGATCTCGCCGTAGCCCGCGGCGAGCCGGTCGCGAAGCCGCTCGCCGAGCGGGGTGAGCCGTACGCTGCGACTGGTTCGCTCGAACAGGGCGGCGCCGATCCGGCGCTCCTGCTGTTTGATCGACTGGCTGACCCGCGCCTGGGACACCCTGAGGCGTTCGGCCGTACGCCCGAAATGGAGCTCCTCGGCCAGCGCCAGGAAGATCTCGATGTCGCGCAGCTCCACCTGGCCGTCTCTCCCTCCGGTCACCGCGCGTACGAGTCCCGTCCCCGACCTGCTCGGTTCGAGAGTTTACGGCTGCGGGCGCCGCTCCGCGATCATGACCCGGGCCGGAGCGACCATCGCGGGCCGCGTGTGGTGTCAACCGATAACCGGTGGCTTATCGGGCGGTTCGATCTTGCGCGTTGTTCCACCCGGGTGGTCGGGGTGATCGTAAGTGCCATGACCGAACACTCGATGGACATCGTGGCGCTGCCGGATCACTCCGGGGTCTCGCGGTGGCAGGCCGTGGCGCCGCGCGGCTTCGTGGCGGGGGTCGCCAGCCTGCGCCCGGTCGTCTCGTTCGGGCACGAATTTCTGCCGGATCCGGCCCAGACCGTGAAGCCGGGTGCCGCCGAGCTGAGCCTGTACGTGGAGCCGGAGTGGCGGCGTCGCGGGATCGGCTCCCGGCTCCTGGCCACCGTCCGGGCCCATGCCACCGAGCCGCTCCTGGTCGCGGACGTGGCCGCGGGCTCGCCGGGGGAGGCGTTCTGCCTGCGGCATGGCTTCCGGCACACCCGGTCCGGACGCCACGACCTGCTCACCTACTGCGATGTTCACCAGGCCTGGCTGGGGGAGTTGGTCGACGCCGAGCCCCCCGGCTACCGCCTGACCCACTGGACCGGCGACCTTCCCCGCGCGCCCCGGGTCGAGGAACTGCTGGCCAGCCCGAGCCGTCCCGGTAACGCCGTGCTGACCGCCGCGGACGCGGACGGTGACCTGGCGGCCTACGCCGTGGCGGTCGTCGGTGCGCTCTCCCCGCCCCGCGCCCGCCAGTACGGGCCGGCCGTGCTCCCTGACCATCGCGGACGGCGTCTGGGCCTCTGGGTCAACGCCGCTCTGATCCAGCGGCTGCGCGAGGTCCATCCACAGATCGACGAGATCGAGGCCGCCAGGGCCCTGGACGACCCGCACCTGCTCGCCGCCCGCGAGCACCTCGGCTTCCACCTCATCCGGCGAACTCGCCTCTACGAGCTCGTCCTGCCGTAACCCGCCCCAACCCCAACCCAACCCGATTCGGGGTGACCACGCGCGCCAGGTGAGAGGAGTTTGTCATGAATAGCCGGAAATCCCGGTGCCGCGGCGGCCCAGGCTGACGGCGCCGCCGACCGGAACACCCCCGCGACCACCGCCCACGGCGACACCGTCGCCCACAGCCCCCTGAGGAGCACTCCATCATGACCAATCTGGCCATCGCGGCGAACGGGCTGCGCAAGTCCTACGGCGACAAGCTCGTACTCGACGGCGTCGACCTGGCCATCCCCGAAGGAACCATCTTCTCGCTGCTCGGCCCGAACGGTGCCGGCAAGACCACCGCGGTCAAGATCCTCTCTACCCTCATGTCCCCCGACCCGGCCTCCGGCGACATCCGCGTCGGGGGCCACGACCTGGCCACCGACCCGCAAGCGGTCCGCGCCGCGATCGGCGTCACCGGCCAGTTCTCCGCCGTCGACAACCTGATCACCGGCGAGGAGAACATGCTGCTCATGAGCGACCTGCACCGCCTGTCCAAGCGTGAGGGCCGCCACGCCGCCACCGAGCTTCTGGAGCGCTTCGACCTCACCGACGCCGCGAAGAAGCCCGCCTCCACCTACTCCGGCGGCATGAGGCGCCGCCTCGACCTCGCCATGACCCTGGTCGGCAACCCGCGGATCATCTTCCTCGACGAGCCCACCACCGGCCTCGACCCCCGCAGCCGGCACAACATGTGGCAGATCATCCGCAAGCTCGTCTCCGACGGCGCCACCGTCTTCCTCACCACTCAGTACCTGGAGGAGGCCGACGAACTCGCCGACCGCATCGCCGTGCTCAACGACGGCAAGATCGCCGCCGAGGGCACCGCCGAACAGCTGAAGCGGCTCATCCCCGGCGGGCACGTCCGGCTCTGCTTCACGGACCCGGCCAAGTACCAGGGCGCCGCCCTCACGCTGCGCGACGCCACCCGCGACGACGAGGCCCTCGCGTTGCAGATTCCCAGCGACGGCAGCCAGCGCGCGCTGCGCTCCATCCTCGACCGGCTGGACTCCGCCGATATCGACGCCGACACCCTCACCGTGCACACCCCCGACCTCGACGACGTGTTCTTCGCCCTGACCGGCGGCGCCGGCGTCCCCAACCAGGCCATGGAGGCCGTCCGATGAGCACCCTGTCCCTCGCCGTCCACGACTCGTCCACGATGCTGCGCCGCAACCTCCTGCACGCCCGGCGCTATCCGTCCCTCACCCTGAACCTGCTGCTCACCCCGATCATGCTGCTGTTGCTGTTCGTCTACATCCTCGGCGACGTGATGGGCTCGGGCATCGGCGACGGCGGTGGGGGCCGCTCCGAGTACATCAGGTACCTCGTCCCGGGCCTGCTGCTGATGACCATCGGCAGCACCGTGATCGGGACCGCGGTCTCCGTCGCCAACGACATGAACGAGGGCATCATCGCCCGTTTCCGTACGATGGCGATCCACCGCGGTTCGGTGCTCGTCGGGCACGTCGTCGGCAGCGTGCTGCAGTCAGTCATGAGCGTGGTCCTCGTGGGCGCGGTCGCCGTGGCCATCGGCTTCCGGTCCAGGGATGCCGGGGTCCTGCAATGGCTGGCGGCGTTCGGGCTGCTCGTACTCTTCGCCACGGCGCTCACCTGGATCGCCGTCGGCATGGGCCTGATCAGCCCGAACGCCGAGGCGGCCAGCAACAACGCGATGCCGCTGATCCTGCTGCCGCTGCTGTCCAGCGCCTTCGTCCCGGTCCACGCCATGCCCGGCTGGTTCCAGCCGATCGCCGAGTACCAGCCGTTCACGCCCGCCATCGAAACCCTCCGGGGCCTGCTGCTCGGCAGCGAGATCGGCCACAACGGGTGGCTCGCGGTCGTCTGGTGCCTGGGTCTCGCGGTGCTCGGCTACGTCTGGTCGGCCTCGAAGTTCAACCGCGACCCGAAGTAATCGCCGGGACAGCGTGGGCCGTTTCCGCGAATTCTCGCGCCCGAGGGCGGCGTGCGCCGACACCACGTCGGTGTACGCCGCCCCATCGGTAGTCGTTCCACCCGCCGGCGAGCCGGGCGATGGTCTTGGCGGGCGACTCGGGCGGTCGCGGGAGCGGCCCTTCCGATCTCGCCCGGCGGTATCGAATGCGGCGGTATCGAATGAGGAGGCGGCCCCCGGTTCACCGACGACCTGGTCCAGGGGTGGTAGCGGTCGGCGCCGCACCAGGACCGGTCGGTCGTCGAGTCAGCGTCGGCCGGGCGGGTACTGCGGCGGCGTCGGATAGTCCGGTGGCGGCGGTGGTGGCGGTGGCTTCGGGCCGCGCCGCTTCCGGGAGACCCAGACCAGGATGATCACCACTAGCGCGACGATCACAACGCAGCAGGCTATTCCTCCGCCGAAGCCCATACCGCGAAATTACCGTGTGTACACAGCGGGCAGCCCGGTTTCAAGGTGCTCGATCGGGTGGGTGCCGGCCTCCACTAACGATGCGGTACAGCGCGGGTGCGATTTCCGGGTTCTCCTGATCTTGGGGGCGGGGCTGGCTCACATGCCGATGGTTCCGTCGATTCGTTCGCGCAGCAGGTCGGCGTGGCCGTTGTGGCGGGCGTACTCCTCGATCGGCGTGGGACGAGAACCGTGCGGGCGCGTGCTGACCCGCCAGTACCCAGCGGAACCAGCGGCGCTCCACATCGGCGAGGTGTCGGATCAGCCCCAGCAGTGACAGCGCGCCGTCCACCTGCCTGGAACGCGTGCGCGCGCTGCGTGAACGCGGCGTGATCACCGGTACCACGCCGAGGTCGGTCTCGCCGCTCTCAACCTGCCCGGGGTGCTGTCGGTGTTTGTCGTGGCCGGCGGCGACGAATTCCTTGTCCACGTCGCCATACCGGACGTGGACGGCCTGCACGCCTTCCTCATGGACAAGTTCAGCGGATGCCGCGAGATTCTCGGCTTCCGTTGCTCGGTCATCTACGGCGTCTCGGGCTCGGGTTCGAGCCCGAGACGCCGCTCGTGGAAGTCGGCGATTCCGCTCAGAAAGAGCCGTAGGTCGGGGCTCCGGCCGGCCGGTAGCTCGCGATGATGACGCCGCGGCCGGTGGTCGTGACGTCGGTCAGCTGGAACCCCAGCGGTTTCGTGTCGGTGAACAGCCGCTGCCCGGAGCCGAGCACCACTGGGTTGATCCACAGGCGGTACTCGTCGACGAGGTCGTTCGCCATCAGGCTCGCGGCGAGCCTCCCGCTGCCGTGCACCTGAAGTTCGTTGCCCGGCTCGGCCTTGAGCTTCGCGATGCTGCCGGCGATGTCCTCGTTGATGACCGTGGAGTTGTGCCAGCCGGTGGACTTGAGCGTGGTGGACACGACGTACTTCGGGATCGTGTTGAGGCGCGTGGCGACCGTGTTGCTCTCGTCGGTGACGTGCGGCCAGTGCCCAGCGAAGATCTCATACGTGGTACGGCCGAGAAGCAGCGCGTCGGCGTTGCCGATCACCCCTGAGTTGTACCGGAATGCGTCGTCGTCCAGGAGCGGGAACTGCCAGCCGCCGTGCGTGAACCCACCTCGGGGGTCCTCATCGGGCTTGCCCGGCGACTGCATGACTCCGTCGAGGGTCAGGAACGTCTGTACGGTGAGCTTCATCGGGTCTCCCGGTGTCGGCCGTGCTCGGATCTCTCGAGTACGTCGATCGGGTTCCTCGAAATTCGACAGCGCCCGAAGAGATTTTGAGCGGAACCCGGAAGACTCGGCTCACTCACGCATCCGTCGCGTTGCGCGCGGGCCGGCCAAAACGAACAAATGTGCCAATTCTCGGGTTTCCATGGGTGACCTCGAGTTTCGCGGTTACGCGGCTGCCTGGGCTCAGGCCAGTTGTACGGCGTGGATTTCCTCGGGTGTCGGCTGGCCAGTTACTTCGGCCTGATATTGGGCGGCGATCAGGACTCGTCATATTGGGCGGCGATCAGGACTCGTCGTAGTTTGACGATCATGTCGAGGTAGGACGGATATTTCTTGGTGGTGTACCAGGGCGCGCGGTCGCGGCGGTCGCGGACGAGGTGTGCGTGGTGCCCGGCGAGGTGATACCAGATGATGACGAGGCTTTGGGTGTAGAGCCCGAACGGCACGGTGCGTTCCACGGCTTCGCGGGTGCGGTTGCGGGCTTCGCCGACGCCGGTGGTGTTCTTGGCGTCGTGGAAGGCGACCTCGATGGCCCAGCGGCTTGCGTAGCGTTCCAGGACGGCGGCGGCGGGGGTGGTCAGGTCGGTGGTGACCAGTGCGAGGTCAGGCTTGCCGGGTTCGCTGAAGGGCGGCATCGAAGATAGTGCACAATCTCGCGGCGTAACTGTCGATCTTGCTCGAAGGTCGCTGCCTCAGTTTGACGCTTCGTTCGCCGAGTCGGCCGGGCTGATGGGCGGCGCTGAGCCGATCGCCGTGCTTGCGGTGCTGATCCACGCGCTCTGGCGCCATGACCCCCGGACCTGTCGGTGCCGCTGCACCCGGACGCCGTCGTGACCACGGTGGCGGTCCGGGAGCAGCGCGGGCCGCTGCTGCCGGGCCTGGCCGGTGCCGTACCTCTTCTGACGATCTTCTAGCAGCCTGAACGCTACGTGCCCCGCCGGAGAAAAACTATGCGCGAGTTAGTAGACATGCTCGCCGTCACCGGTTACGGTTTCTCTTGTTGAGAGCGAAGGAACGACAAAGACGCAGACGAACCGCCCGACGAGGCGAAGGAGTAGGGCCAGCAAAACTACACGGCCCGCTCAGCACGAGAAGCACCACGCAAGTGAAGGACAGCACCAACAGCACCTCGTAGTGGAAGTGAAGTCGGCAGTACCCCGGGCTGTGAGACAGGCGCCCGGGCGCACCGAAGTGGTGGGGCCAATGTTAACTTTCGGGGTTCCGCTGCTAGCAGTAACCGTTCCGTCGTACGTGTTCGGGGCCATGAGATCGCGTGGGGTTCCGACACCGGCGGACAGCACGCAAGTACGAGTAGAAGAAGTCAGAGGAAAGGGAGGGCCTTACACACCGTTGGATCGCCCGCTGCCGGCCCCATCGACTGGGCTGGGCGCGGACACCGATGTTTCCATCGAACGAGAGGTGGTCTCCGGTCACACTTACGCGATCCTCGCACCCGAAGCCGACTCGCGCGGCTGGTGCGGACATGACAGACCGACGTCCCTGTCGGTGAATGGTGTTTCTGACCCGTAACCCTTGGGCCCCGGCGCTACGGCGCCGGGGCCCTCGTGATGGAGGTGTGCATGGCCCAATCGGATGACATGCTCGACGACGAGGACTACCCGGCCTACACGATGGGCCGCGCGGCGGAGATTATCGGCTGCTCGCCGGAGTTCCTGCGCAGGCTCGGCGAGGCGAAACTGATCGATCCGCACCGCTCCGGCGGCGGCCATCGCCGCTACTCCCGCTACCAGATCCGGCTTGCCGCCCGCGCTCGCGAGATGTGCGACCACGGCACCGACATGGCGTCCGCCGTACGGATCATCATCCTCGAAGACCAACTCGAAGAAGCCCTGCGGCACAACCAATCCGACCAGGCCCACTGACCACACCCCGACCCGGCGGCAGACCGGGCGACGCGACCGCCACACGGTCCCTCCCACCAGGGCAGGGACCGTTCGTCGTCGCCGGCCGCGACCCCGCGCCGCAAACGCTCAGACGGTGCACCTACGCGCCCTGCCCTAGCCGGTCCGCACGCGCCGCGATGTCATCCGCCTGCACCAGCACGGCGTCGCCCACACCGGCAGCTTCGCCGTGGTCATGCGCGACACCGGGCTGCTCGACGCCGAAATGCCCAACGTCACCAGATACGTCTTCACGCACCCACAGGCCAGGGCCACCTTCGTCAACTGGCATCAGGTGGCGGACGAGCAGGTCTTCAACCTGTGGCTCGGACCCTCAACCGAGAGCTTCGAATGGTTCACAGCCGACTTCGCGCCCGTCGCGGGCGCCGAGTTCACCCGACGGCTACACCGCCACCTCACCCCGCCTCGGGTACCGCTCACGATGAACCACCCCCGCGCCAATCAGCTGCGATGGGATCGGGAGGTGCTTGAACTTCCCAGCCCGGATGCCCAACAGTTAGTCATTTGGCTGCCCGCCGACGAAGCGACCGCTGCGGCAGTCGATCAGCTGCGTCACCGCCCACAACGCGCCACCCTCCGCGCGGTCTGACCTGGGCCGCCCGACTTGCGCACCGCCGGGCTCGATGCTCCCAGCCAGCCCGGGGAATGTTCGGGCGGGTGGCGACAGCCAGGTTTCCGGCGGCGCTATTCGGCGCCGAATCGGCGAAACTGTCCCGCCGAGCCGAGGCCGACTGCAAGCTTCTGCTGCTGATTCAGCGTCTCTCCGACAAGCGTGCCCGAGTAGGGGGCCGTGTCGCATCCCGTTGAAGCCAACCCCCACCCACCGGGATTGTGCACCCTGTTGGTCGGCGCGAGGGGCGGTGCGGGCCGATTCAGCGGCCGTACCCGTGCTCGACGATGTGCCTGGCGTTCTCCACGTAGCGCTGCGGGTCATCCGCCGCCAGGGTGCCCAGCCCATCGACGTACCGGTTGTACATGCAGAACGCCGCGGCGATCAGGACCGTGTCGTGGATTTCCAGGTCCGTGGCGCCCTCGGCGCGTGCGGCGGAGACCAGTTCCCCGGTCACCTTGCGCGCGTCGTCGCGCACCACGGCGGCGATGCCCAGCAGCGCGCGCAGCTTGGCCGAGATCGGTGCCCCGTCCGGATCGGTGCGCACCTGGTCGACGAGGGGCATTCCCTCGGGCAGTTGCGCCGCCGCGAATGCCGAGTGCGAGGAGCAGCAGTACACGCACTCGTTGAGCCCGGACACGTACGCCGCGATCAGCTCGCGCTCGCCTGAGGTGAGCGAGTTCGGGGCGCGCAGCAGCGCCTCGGCCAGCGCGTTCAGCGGGCCGGCGGTCTCCGGCCGGTACCTCATGAGTCCGCGGATGCCCGGGTTTTCCGTCTCGTCGATGCCCAGATCGATGTGTGCCATCAGGTCACGCTCCCGATTCGTCGAAACGCCGCGGTGGTCTGCGCACGCGCAGCAGCAGGATAACGAAGAGCAGTACGAATCCGTCAACCACCAGCAGGGTGGCGCTGAGCGGATCGATGTCGTGGTGGTGCGCGGCGGCCACCTGGCGTTCAGCGCCCTGAGTCACCGCGTCCGCCAGGGCCGGCGGCGCGGCGGTACCCACGCTGAAACGCACGGCGCCGACCAGGTCGGTACCGTCGGTGAACTCCACGTGGTACGCGACCAGGTAGTCACCGTGCGCGGTGACGGTGACCGGCAGGCGCAGCCCGTGGCGACCGACCCGGCGCAGCGGCCCCGACGGCACTGTGGTGCCCGACCCGGTGCGCGCGGCGGCGTGCGAGGAGTCCGGATCCGGTGTGCCGGTGAAGCTCAGCTCCACTTCGGACGGCGCGGCGGAGAGTACCGCGCCGTCGGCCGGGGTGCTGGCGACCGTCCGTGGGCCCGCCCACGCCGGCGCGCCCGTGCCGGCCAGCACCGCGGCGAACAGCACGGCGAACAGTGCCGCGGCGGCGTGGCGCCGCACATTTCGGCCGGGTGCTGGACGCGATGGCGAATTGGGGCGTTCGGCATCTCCCTGGCACCCGGCGGCTCGCCCGACTGACCTCCCTCAGGCCCGGATCGCGACTGCGCAACGGCGAGCGAGGATTTCGATCTGCTCGACCAGCTCCGGGGGATCGGTGACGGTGAAGTCGGTGTCGATGGACGTGATCATCCAGGACAGCGCCCACGGGGAGTCGGCGCCGACATGGAGCAGGCAACTGGCGTCGTCGATCGACTCCAGCACGCCCATACCCGTCCAAATACGGTCGGCCAGTTCGGCGGCCGAGCGGTGCAGGGTGACGGTGGCACGGTAGGGCCACGCGCGAGCGGAGAGCTGATTCGCAAGATAGGTGACCACATCGCCTTCCGGCGCGTCGCGGGGCGGGAAGCGCGGGCCGGCGGGTATCCGAGGGTGCAGCCGGTCCACCCGGTAGGAACGCCAGTCCGCGGCCGCCGTGTCCCACGCGACCAGGTACCAGTGCCGGTTGAAGTTGACCACCGAGTGCGGTTCGACATCCTTGATCGACTGGCGGCCCTGGAAATTCGTGTACTCGAAGCGCAGCCGCTCGTGGCGGTAGCAGGCGTCGGAAATGGCGATGAGGGTGTCGGGTTCCACGCGTGGAGCGGTCGCCTCCACGCGGATCAAGGAGCGCTGCAAGGCTTGCAGACGGTGCCGCAGGCGCGAGGGCATGACCTGTTCGAGTTTGGTGAGGGCGCGCAGCGCGGAGTACTCGAAGCCGGCCACGGTGCCGCCCGTCGTGGTGCGCAGGCCGACCGCGACGGCCAGCGCCTCCTCATCGTCGAGCAGCAGCGGCGGCAGGGTGCTGCCCGCGGCCAGCCGGTATCCCGCCGTGCCCTGGACGGCGTCTACCGGATAGCCGAGTTCGCGCAGCCGGTCCACGTCCCGGCGCACGGTCCGGGTGCTGACGCCGAGGCGTTCTGCCAGATCGCCGCCTGACCAGTCGCGATGCATCTGCAGCAGGGACAGCAGGCGCAGGAGCCGAGCCGAGGTTTCGAGCATGATCCGAGGATCTCACTAGCTTAGGAAGGAATCTGTCCTAAGGTCCTCCTACTTTGAGGGCATGACGACTTTCGCTCCCTTTCGCATCGACATTCCAGATGCCGACATCGAGGATCTGTACCGGCGGTTGGCCGCCACCCGCTGGCCCGAGGAGCTGCCCGGCGTCGGCTGGACCTACGGCATCCCGACTGGCTATGTGCGGGAGCTTGCCGAGTACTGGCGTACCGGCTTCGACTGGCGGGCGCAGGAGGCGGCCCGGAACCGGTACCCGCAGTTCGTGACCGAAATCGACGGGCAGCGTGTGCATTTCCTGCATATCCGCTCGGCCGAGCCCGATGCGCTGCCGTTGGTCCTGGTGCACGGCTGGCCCTTCGAGGACTTCACCGCCATGATCGGCGCGCTCACCGATCCGGTTGCGCATGGCGGTGCTCCGGAAGATGCCTTCCACCTGGTGATTCCGACGCTCCCGGGGTTCGGCTTCTCCGGCCCGACACACGCGGCAGGTGCGGCGTCGACCGAGCGCAGCGCGGAGCTCATCGCAAGACTCATGGCGGAGTCGGGATATGAGCGCTACGGCGCACAGGGCGGCGATGCGGGCTCGTTCATCGCACCGGACCTGGGCCGCATCGACACCGGGCAGGTGGCGGGTGTCCACCTCAACGATCCGATCAC
The DNA here is from genome assembly GCF_039543385.1 of Rugosimonospora acidiphila. Classification (NCBI taxonomy): domain Bacteria; kingdom Bacillati; phylum Actinomycetota; class Actinomycetes; order Micromonosporales; family Micromonosporaceae; genus Rugosimonospora; species Rugosimonospora acidiphila. Next base: position 268,351 of record NZ_BAABJQ010000002.1, on the reverse strand, counting down.
CATTCCTTCCTGGGGCGACGACGGATCCGGTTACAGCGCAAGCGATCAGGAGAAGCTGGCGCGAATGCGGGACTGGAGCAGCAAGGACACCTCGGGCTACGCGGGCATGCACGCCACCCGCCCGCAGACCCTCGCGCCGGCCGTCGCCGACTCGCCCGCGGGCATGCTGGCGTGGGTACTGGATGTGGTAAACACGTTCAAGGATCCCGCCAAGGCCACGCCCTCCGACGCGATCGACCGCGACATGCTGCTCACCAATCTCTCGGTCCTGTGGTTCACCAACACCACCGGCTCGTCCATGCGGTTGTACAAGGAATCCCGGCACTGGGGCGCGGAGCTCCCCGATTCCGGTGTGCCCACCGGCATCGCGGTCTTCCCGGGCAACAACACGATCCGCGGCATCGCCGACAAGCAGAACACCGTGGTGCACTGGTCGGAGTTCGACCGCGGCGGCCACTTCGCGCCGATGGAGGCCCCTGACCTCATGATCGGCGACCTGCGCGAATTCTTCCGCAAACTCCGCTGATTCCGGGAGTCTGGAACTACGGGCCGCATGGCGATCGTGCACGAGACCACCATGCGGCCCACCAAGCTGGAGCTGCTCACCCAGTGGCTGCTCACCCGCTCCTGGAACGTAGGCGGGTCACCACACCCGTCCTCGCTGCGCGGAGATGGCGAGACCTCCTGGTAGATCAGCTGATTGGTTCATGATCTGCTGCATACCGAGAGGTTTCACGTGTTGTTCTACCCTGCCCGGCAGCGGTCGGCCTGACCGTGTTGCCAGACAAGGGATATCAAGGATCCGCTGGGCCTTTTCCGCAGCATGATCGTGACGTACGGTAGCGATCAGGCAGTGCGTACCTTCGGCCGCGTTCGATCAGTTCCCTGATCGCGAGTGAAGCAAGACGGCGAAGTCGCCGGTATGAGTACGGATACTGATACCTGTCTCGTGCCGGAGGCTTTGCCGTGCCCAGTCTTGCAGACGATCCCGTCGTGTTCACCGCCGCCCTGACCGTCCGGAGGCAGACCGTGTGGTTCCTGGCCCGGCTGCTGCAGCAGCATCGCGCCGAGATCGGCACCCGGCGCGACACCCGGGCACTGGGCGCGTTCGCGCAGGCGGTGCTTGTGCTGCGCTGGTTCACGGACAACGCCCGTGTCCGCCAACTCGCCGCCGACAACCGGATCTCCAAGAGCACCGCCTACGACTACCTGCACGAGGGCATCGACGTGCTCGCCGCGCTCGCCCCGGACCTGCACACGGCACTGGCCGCGGCGAAAGTCGCAGGCAACACCCACGTCAACCTGGACGGCACGCTCATCCACACCGACCGGGTCGCGACTCCCGGCCCGAACGGGGCCGACCTGTGGTGGTCGGGCAAGAGCAAGGACCACGGCGACAACATCCAAGTCCTCTCCGACACGGCCGGCTTCCTGATCTGGACCTCCGACGTGCGCCCGGGACGCGAGCACGACACCACCTGCGCCCGCGCCGCCGACGGCCTGCTGCCAGGCCTTCAGGTCGCCGCCGACGACGGCATGCCTACGCTGACTGACCTGGGCTACATCGATGTGTCCCCAGCGATCCTCCACCCGGTCAAAAAACCCGCCGGTGGTGAGCTCACTACAGATCAGAGCACCTACAACAAGGTCATCCGCGGGATCCACGGCATCTGCGAACGCGCCAACGCCTTGCTGAAGGAAACCTTTGCCGCTCTGCAGCTGATCAGCCTCGACCCGTGGCGCATCGGGGACATCGCCCGCGCCGCGCTCGTCCTCCTCCACGTCGAAAACGGCCGTCCACTCCCCGCCCCTCACCCAACGTGGCAAACAGTGACGCGGAAAGGGTCAGCGTGCGCCGGCGAGCTCGGCCGGGGCCGGACGCAGGTGGAAGTAGAGGCCGATCAGCATCGGGATGAACACGATCGAGTTGTAGAACAGGTGCAGCTCGACCCGGGGGAAGGCCAACTGCAGGATGCTGGTCGGCACCGGCCTGCCGAAGAAGTAGTGCCCGGTCTGGGCCTGGATCAGCAGCAGCAGGTGTTCGATGTGGTGCCAGAACTGGATGACCAGGGCCACGGTCCACCAGGTGCGGGCCCGGCCGGTGAATCCGGGACGCAGCAGGAACAGCGCGATGAGCATGACCAGGGCGTACCCGTAGTGCAGCCACTCCGAGGTGATCAGCCAGGGGAACGGCTCGCCGAGCAGCCCGCGCGCCTGCGGGACGGGCCAGCCGAGTACCCAGATCTGCCAGGCCTGCGCCACGTGCTCGGCCCAGTGCCCGAGCACAATGACCATGAAGACGTTCAGTGCCAGCGGTGGTAGCGGCCGTTGAGGGCGGTGATGACTCCCGAGGATCGGTTGGCTGCCGCGATTGACATGGCGGTCCCTTCGCCGTCGACGCGAGCTGCTCGCTCAGTCGGAGGATAGGGTCCGCACCCGGACGCGAATTCTTCGAAATTGCCGGGCCGGCGCCTGGCTACGGCTCACGCCGGAGCCGCCGGGACCGGTCGCGCTCGGCCGGATCCGGCTCGAGCAGTGCCCGGGCCGTGTCGCTGTCCAGCAGCGCGGCGAGCCGGTGCGCCTCGTCCCTGACCGTCACGTGTCCGGCATCGGTGATCCGGTAGCTGCGCCGCCGTTCGGCGCGCCGATCCGCCCGAGGGGGCAGCGGATCGGCGTCGACCTCCTCGATCAGCCCCTCGACGCGCATGCGTTGTAGCGTCCGGTACAGCGTCCCGGGGCCGAGCGTGAGCGCGCCCCCGCTCAACCGCTGGGCGTCGCTCATCAGCCCGTACCCGTGGCGCTCTGACTCGGTGAGGGCGAGCAGCAGGGCGAACATTGCCGGAGTCAACGGTTCTGACATGGCTTCGCCCCACCACGCCGGCGCGAGGGCCGGCCCACTCGAGTCAGCTGCTGATGACGAACGTGTGCCCATCGGGGTCGGTGACGCGCAGGAAGGTGCCCCAGTCCTGCTTCTCCGGCTCGGGGACCGAGATGCCCTGGGCGGCCAGCGACTGGTGCAGTGCGTACACGTCGTCGCAGGTGAGGGTGATGTCCGCGGAGTCGCCCACCCGGTCCTGCTTGCCGAACCCCTTGGCGTCCGAGATCACGAACGCGGTCTGCGCACCGGGCGGCGCGACCTCCAGCCACCGGCCCATCTCACCCATCTGCGCGTCCGTGCGCACCTCGAACCCGAGCACGTCCACGTAGAACTTACGGGACGCCTCCTGGTCGTTAACGTAGAGGGCGACGGTGTTCACCTTGGTGATCATTGATCCTCCCAACGCTTCCCTAGAGGGAATATATCCACGGTGGATACTAGACCGAAAGTGTCCGTGGGTGTGGGGCGAACCGGGAACCAGGACGCGGGGCACCGGGGACGCGCGGGGCGGACGCGCCCGCGCGGACGCGCCGCGCCGGTCGACCGGCGCGGCGCGATCGGCTGCTCTCAGGACTCTTCGCCCTCGCGCGGGCGCAGATAATCCTCGGCGGCGGTCCCGAGACCGGCCGCGTCCTCCTCGGTCATCTTGATCGCCCACGGCACCTGCGGCCGGGCCGGGTCGGCGGTTCCGCCGCGCGGGATGAACGCGAGGTTGGTGTTGATCTCCTCGGCGGTACGCAGGAAGTCGTAGATCCCCCAGTGCTCGGCGATCTTCCCGTCCCGGATGCGTACCAGCTCCATGCCGGGGATGGCGACCTCGCGGTTGGTCGGCTCGACGCCCATGAACGCGCCCCGGTGATGGGCGTGCAGGGTGTACATGACGGCCAGTAGGTCGCCCTGCCCGACGATCGCCTCGTTCTCCTCCAGCGCTTCGTCGAAGGCCGAGGCCCAGGCGGAGAAGCGCATCTGCACGCCCTCGAGGCCGGGCGGGTCGCCCTGCATCGCGGCGTGGTCGATGAAGTCGTCGGTGAGGTTGCGCTGCAGCGTTTCGGTGCTCCAGTCGCTGGCGTTGAAGACCTCGCGCTGGAAGCGCAGCAGAACCTTCTTGTTCTCCTCGATTCGCTTGAGGTCTTCGACCGCGCTGACCACCGTTTCGGTGCTGACGTCGAGCCCGAGCAGTTCGCGCAGCCGGTTGGCCGCCTCGTTGATCTGCCCCTGTACCGGGTCCTGCTGCTGTACGGCGCTGTGTTCGGCGGATGTCATCGTCGTTCTCCTCATCCGGGCCGCTCCCGTGGGCCCGTTGCGTGTGCGGCCGGTTGGTTGGCGGCTGGCCTACTCCAACCCGTCGATGCCGTATCCGTGCTTCTGGTGGTGCTCGCAGTAGATCTCGCCGATTGGCGCGATCATGGCGCAGCGGCGCAGGGTGCCCTTGAGCAGCACCTGGCACTGGCGGCGCTTCAACTCGATGAGTGCGCGTAGCTCGCTGAGCTTGCTTTCGTCCGCCCCGGCGGCAACCGCCGCCTCGTACGCACGCTGGGCCAGCTTGCTGTCGAAGCCCTGCTGCGCCCGCACCGCCATGATGTCCTCGGTCAGCGGCGCCATGATCTGGTTGGCGAAGATGTCCTCGAACGGGTTGATGTGCCGGTGCTCGATGATGAGGTCGTCGCGCACCTTGATCGAGTGCAGCGTCGGGATCGCGATCTGGTGGTCGCGGGGTGGGCGCCCGGCGAACTCCTCGTACTGGGTGCCGCGCCCGGTGATCAGTCCGACCACCGCCTCGTTGTCGGCGGAGATGATCTCATTGATCACCATGAACCAGTCCGGGAAGGACCGGAACAGCCCGCGCAGCATGCGGTTGTGCGCCTCGGGGCTGATCGGGTCGTTACCGAAGTACGTCTTGCTGCGGAACTCGGTGGGGTGGAACAGTTTCGCCATTCCCTCGTAGTTCCGGGCGTTCTCGTACTCGATGTACTTGTAGAAGATGTCGATGTTCCGCTGCCGGCGGTCCTCGCTGATGGGCTGCGACACCGTGATGGTGCCGTCGAACCGCGCGGAGACGGTCGCCAGGAACTGGTCGAACAGCTGCTCACGGGCTCCGGCCGGCAGCCGCTGGATGAGTGACAGACCGTCGCGCAGGCCCTTGGGGGGCTGGGTCTCCTGCGACTCGGAGACGGCCAGGTCGGTGCCCGCGTTGGTATTGCCGTTGGTTTTGGCCAAGGCGTTCTGCATCTCGAACCAGCGGCCCTGAATTTCTTTGAGCGCAGTACCCCCCTGCGGGGCCTGGCTCGGCTTGTCAGTTGCGCTCATAGAATCCTCCCGGGAGGGGTGGCACTTGCCAGTCAGTTTCGCATCGGTGCCGATCGCGGGACTTCTTCGTCGTTGCTCGCCGGCCGCCCGCCACTACCCTGTGGCACAAGGTTTCGCGACGCCGTGGGGACACCGCGGATCAGCCGGGCGCGCCGGTCAGATCCAGCACCCGGCGGATGCTCCCGGAGACCTCGATCTCGGGGGCCAGACCCACCGTCCGGGCCAGCGTGACCGGTAGCCCGTGCTTGGGCTGCGACACCATCAGGCCGCCCGGATCCACCCGGCTGCCCGAGGGCATCTCGGGGCGCCAGCGTTGCAGCAGCGCGGCGAGGATCAGCTTCATCTCCATCATCGCGAATCCTGCGCCCAGGCAGGTGCGCGGGCCGGCGGAGAACGGCAGGTACTCGTACGGGGTCGGGTCGCAGGACAGCCATCGGTCCGGCCAGAACACGTCGGGACGGCGGTACAGCTCCGGCAGCCGGTGGGTGATGTACGAGCTGAACACCACGTGCGCGCCGGCGGGCAGCGGGTACCGGTCGAGCCGCACCGGACCGGCCGCTACCTTGCTCCACCACATCACCGGCGGCAGCAGCCGCAGGCTCTCCTTGACGACGCGGTCCAGCAGTGGCAGGTCCTGCAGCCGGGAGACCTCCGGCGGGTCGCCGCGCAGCGTGCCGGTCAGCTCGTCTACGAGGTCGCGCATGATTCCCGGATGGGTGCACAGCAAGAAAATCGTCCAGGTCAGCGCGCTGGCGGTGGTGGCATGACCGGCGATGAAAAGGAACGTGGTCTGACCAATCAGTTCGTCATCCGTCAGTCCACGCCCCTCGTCGTCGTTGGCGCGGATCAGCCGGGACAGCACGTCAGTACCGGTGCTTTGCGCGCGGCGCCGGTCGATCAGCCCCCGCACGGCCCGCTCCAGCCGGTCGGACAGCAGTTGCAGCCGGTGGTACGGCAGGCCGGGCAGATCCACCGGTAGCGCCAGGGCGCGCACCGAGAACACCGTGTCCATCCAGTCCTGCAGCAGCCGGCCCATCTGGCGCCCGTGGTTGTCGGGTGGCAGGCCGAGCATGGTGGACACCGCTACCGCCATGGTCAGCGCGCGCATCTCCTGCAGCAGGTCCAGCCGCTGGCCCAGCCGCCAGCCGGAGAACTGCCGCTCGGCGAGCGCGTTGATGTCCGGGGCGTACGCCTCGACGTGCCGGCGCTGCAGGGCCGCGCCCATCAGCTTGCGCTGGCGCCGATGCTGGGCGCCGTTCATGTTGGTCAGGCCCGCGTACAGCCGGCGCAGCGAGCTGTCCTCGCCCATCCGCACCGGTGAGGACGCGGCGTCGAGGTTCTCGTAGAGCGCCGGTTCGGTGAGCACGATCTGGTTGTAGCGGGGGGAGAACACGAACACGTAGTCGCCGCGGCCGCGGACCAGGGAGGCGATCTCGCCGTACTGCTCGTGCAGCCGGCGCAGGTAGGTCACCGCGTCGAAGGCGAACCGGGCGAAGTTGCCGCGGTGACCGATCACCGGCATCGCTCGTGGACCCGGGATCTCAGGAACGGGCATCGACACACCTCCGGGGTCGTCACACGGGTACCCCGGTCAGCCTGGCGCGCGCCCGGGCAAGTGCGCTTCCTGCGGCTTGCGCGATGCGCCCGGACCGCCGGCGTCCGCCCCGCTTGAGGGCCCGACAACGCCCCGACGGCCCGAAAAAGCGCCTCGGTGGACTGAGACGCCTCGACGGGCTGAGACGCCTCGACGGCACAGCCCCGAAACGGGTCGGTGCCCAGCCGGATCCCGGCTGGGCACCGATCCGTTTCGGATCTGCGGTGGTCGTCGATCTACGAGTCGGGGGTGAGCACGAACTTGTGCTCCGCGGGAATCGCGGTCATCTGCGAGGTGGCGGCCTGCCACCGGCCATCGCGGTGCACGTACGTGTTGGTGATCCGGTACGTGCCGCCGAGGTCCTGCTGGTACACCTCACCGCTCTCGGCGTCCTTCGCCCGGCCGGTGGCGCGCATCCGGTAGTCGCCGATGGCCACCGCGCTGTCGCCGTGGACCTGGAGGGACTGGCTCGACGCCTCGAAGCCCTGGCTGCCCATGCCGTCATAGCTGATCATGCCCTTGAGCATGGCGTCGATGACGTGTTCCTTGCCCTCGTCCTGCCCGAACGGGTTGTGCAGCGTGTACTCGTCGGCGAACAGCTCGTCCAGGTGCCTGCGGTCGGTGGCCAGCTCGTCCGCGGCGACCTCCCGGCCGACGTCGCCGTCGGCGCGTTTGGCGATCGTGCTGTACTTCGCCGCGATGATCGCCGCGTCGGCCACCACCTGGCGCACCGCCTCGCGTACCCGGTGGGCCTGGTCGCGGGACAGACCCCGCGCCTGGTAGCTGCCCTCGTGGATGGGCAACTCGCCGACGGTCTGGTCGATCTGCTCCTGGGTGACTCCCGCGCGCTCCAGGTACGCGCGTCGTTGCTCGTCCTGCATCGGCATTGCGGAACTCCTTCCCTGTATGCCCGTCAGTGTGGTCTTGACGGGTATCGGTTGACTTCCTCCACATTGCGCTGATCCGGCAGGACAAGCAAGCCGGAAGAAGCACGCGTCGTGCCAGTCCGCGACGATGCCCAGAGGAGGGAAAACCACCGCTCGCCTCGGCGGGCCGGTACCCGATGCACGAGGAGGCGACACGTGTCGACTGAGGACAACAAGGCGCTGGTCCGGCGTTACATCGAGACCTGGAACAGGGGCGACCTGCCGGGCATGGCCGAGTTCTGGTCGCCCGACATGGTGCACCACACCCGGATGGGCAGCCACGGTTTCAACGCGGTGCTGAACATCGTGTCCGGCTTCATGACCGCATTCCCGGACCTGCAGTTCGAGATCGTCGACCTGGTGGCCGACGGCGACCGGGTAGCCAGCCGCATGATCGCGCGGGCGACCCACACCGGCGAGTACATGGGCATGCCGGCCACCGGCAAGCCGGTGGAGTGCTCGGTGTTCGGGATCGCCCGGGTCGCGGGCGGCAAACTGGTCGAGCACTGGGGCGTGACCGACGAGCTGCACCTGATGCAGCAGGTGGGTCTGCTCCCGGAGGCGGTCCTGGCCGCCATGGGCTGAGACGCCAGCATGGCCTGAGACGGATTCACGACGACAGCGCGGAGCGGGACGACCCGCTCCGCGCTTGCCGTGCCGGACCGGCTCAGGCGACCCGAGTCTGCGGCGACGGCCGGGGCGCGCTGCGTCCGGCCACGCCCACCTGCTGGAAGTCGACCGACTCGTAGAATCCCCGCACCGTGCCGTCCAGCACGTTGAGCGACATCAGGGGGAAGGCGAAGTCCGAGGCCGCGTAGATGCCGTGCTTCTGCTGGAGCTTGAAGACCTCGTCGCCGAAGACCTTCATGTCGAACTCCTTGCCCGGACCGGCGTGCCGGTCGACGATGTCGACCATGCCGGCGATGAACGCGTCCGCGTCGGCCGGGTCCGGGTTGACCGCGCTCTCCAGCACGATCTGGCCGCACCGCTGCCCCTCACCGAAGGCCAGACACTCGAAGAACTCGCCGATCAGGTCCCGTACCCGGTCGGGCAGGTGCACGCAGTACCCGGCGTCCAGGATCACCACCCGCTGGTCCGGGGTCAGATACACGTTGCCGGGGTGCAGGTCGCAGTGCACGAAGCCGTCCTTGAACATCATCTGGTTGGCCGCCTGAAGCACCCGGTCGGCCAGCGCCTTGCGCACGTCGGCCGGCAGCGTACTGGGGGTCCTGACGTCCAACTGGGGCAGGTATTCGAACAGCAGGCAGTTGGGTGCGGACACCTCGGGGTACACCGCCGGTATCCGGATCTGCCCGACCTCGCGCAGGCAGGTGCGCAGGTGCGTGATGTTGCGTGCCTCCCGGCCGAAGTCGAGCTGGCCGAGGATCGCCTTGCTCACGTACCCGACCAGGTCGGCCATGGGCATGCCGCGCATGTTCGGCATCCGCTGCATGCCGCGCATCATCGACTCGGCCAACGCGAGATCGGTGCGCATCCGGCGGTCGATGCCGGGTCGCTTGAGCTTGACCGCGACCACCCGACCGTCGGCCAGCTTCCCCTGGTACACGCAGGCGATGCTGCCGCTGGCTACCGGGTCCCGGCTCACCTCGACCAGCTGGCTGAGGTTGGCCTCGCGCAGCGCCCGCTCCCGGTGGCGCCGCGACATCGGCCGCACCGAGTCGTGCAGCCGGCCCATTGCCGCGGCCATTCCCTCGGACATGGTGTCCTTGCGGGTACTGGAGGTCTGGCCAAACTTCACGAAGGTCGGACCGAGGGTCTGCAGGGTGCCGACCATGGCGCGGTAGCCGATCTGGCGTGCCCGCTTCGGCCCGCCGATGATCAGGCCACCGAGCATGCCGAACAGGGTGGCGACGGTGCCGCCGAGCACGATGGCCGCGATCACCGCGGCGCGTACGAGCATCCGCCACACCGGCACCCGCGGCGCGGGCTCCTCGTGGAGGTCTGTGGGTTCCGACACGGCATTCCCCCTAGGGTCGCAGCACGAACAGGGCGTTGAGCGGGCTGGCGATGGGCAACTCCTCGACGCTCGCGAAACCGGCGGCGCGCGCCAGCTCGGACAACTTCTGGTACGGCAGGCCGAGGGTGCCCAGCGCGTCGGCGCCGTCGGCCAGCGCGGTCGGTACGCAGTACAGCGCGCTGGTGGCATACAGGATCTGACCGGACGGGCCGGCGTTGTCGGCCGGGTCGGCGGCCGCGGCACTCTCCAGCACCAGCAGCACCCCGTCCACCGGCGCCAGGGCGCCGTGCGCGGCGGCCAGCACCCCGTGCGGGTCCGGCGCGTCGTGCAGCACGTCGAACATGGTCACCAGGTCCAGCGGTCCGGTCATCCCGTCGGCCGCGTCGGCGTCATGGAACCGCACCCGGTCGGCGACACCGGCCGCCTTGGCCGCGGCCTGCGCCCGGGACACGTTGGGCTTGTACCTGTCGAAGCCGTCGAACTCGCTGTTGGGGAACTGGCCCGCCATCGTGATCAGGGCGCGCCCGCCGCCGCAGCCGACGTCGGCCACCTTCGCGCCGTTGCGGAGCCGGTTGATCAGACCGTCCACCGCGGGCAGCCACTCGCCCAGCAACGCGGTGTCCAGCCAGGTGGCGCTCATCCGCTCCATCGCCGTGAACAGGCTGGCCGGGTACCGGTCGGGGGAAATGCCCTGCCCGCTGCGGAAAGCCGTGGACACCTCGTCCAGCATCGCTGCCATCGGCGGCAGCAGATCGTACGCCGAGGCCAGGTACAGGGGGGACTGCTCGATCGCGAGCACCGCGGCGTGTTCGACCGGCAGGCTGAAGCGCCGGCTGTTCGAGTCCAGTCGCAGGTACCCGGCGCTGTGCAGGCCCCACAACCATTCCCGCAGGTACCGCTCGGACATTCCGGTGCGGTCCGCCAGTTCGGTGCTGGTGGCCGGGCCGCCGGCCAGCGCGCCGAACAGGCCCAGCCGCACCCCGAGTACCGTGAGCAGGCTGGTCGTCGCGGCGCCCAGGTCGCCCATCACCCTGCCGGCGAACGACATCGCCGCCGGGAAGTCCATCGTGGACAGCGGGTTCCCGGCGTGGTGCCCGTTGCCGTTGCCGTTGCTCATGGCGGCCGGGGCGGCGCCGGCGCCGGCTTGTGAGACCCCGTTGGCGCCATCGGCCGCGCCGGGAGCGCTCGCCGTCCAGCCGTGCGGCCCGGCCGGCGCACCCTGCGGCGCGAACAGCATCTGTGCCCGGGCGGCCGCGCCGGCCCAGAACCCGGTCAGCAGTTTGCGTTCGGTCACCGGATCGCGGATGTCCAGGCGCTCCCAGTTGAAGTGGAACACCTGCAGGATGCTCTGCCCGAGACCGGCTGGCTCGATCCACATCCGGCCGCCGAGCGGGGCGTTCCAGCACGGCCGGCGCAGCTCGAACTCCACGTACGGCAGGTAGGACGGGAACTCCTGACCGGTGTCGACCGACTTGGTGACGGTCAGCTCGACGGTGCCACTGGCGTCGCCCATCACCAGCGTCATCGGGTCGCCGACCGCGAGCGATCCGGCGCTACGCACCATCCAGTGCTTGACCGCCGACGGGCTGGTGAGCATGTCCCAGGCCTGGAACGGCATGACCGGCAGCGGGATCTGCAGGTACGGTCCCATCCGCCGCCACGGCCACCGGCTGTTGGTACCGGTGCGCAGGTAGCTGGCGAGCTGGTCGAGGATGCCTGGCCAGCCCATCCCGTTCCAGGAGCGCCAGTCCGAGGGCGGGTTGGTCGCCTCCTCCACCACGGTCACCATGGTGCCGTCCGGCCCGGGCGTCAGGGTCCAGGTGACCGCGCTCGCCGGACCGATGCCGACCCATCGCCAGAGGTACCGCAGCGTGCCGGCGCGGGCACCGGCCGGTGGCGTCGACTGATCGGTGCGGCAGTAAAAGAACTCACCGTCCTCGAAGTCCAATGTGGATTCTCGGCCGCGCTGCGCCCAGCCGCCGTGTACCACGCCCAGCCACTGTCCAATGTGGTCGGGGTTGATCAGGGCGTCCCAGATCCGGTCGGCCGGCTCGGGGATGCTGGCCATGCTCACCAGTCGCTCCCACCGGTCCTGCACGGCCGGGAAGGCGCGCCCGCCCAGCGGTTGGAAGGAGGCTTCGGCGGCGGTCAGATCGAACGTCGGCAGGCTGGGCATTCCCGCGGGTAGCAGGCTTCCCATCGGCACGCTTTCTGTCGGCATGGTGAACCCCTTGTGATCGACAGTCATCGGCATGCCGAATGTAAAAGCCCGTACCGGATCGCTGCTTCTCTCTGATTGCGGTAGTGCGCCGGGGCGGCGGGGTCCGCCCGGCGACGGCTCAGCCGGGCGGTCCGGCCTGCGGTGGTCCGATAGGTCAGTCAGTCCCGGCGGCGGTAGCGCACCAGGGTGGGTGAGCGCGGCCGGGTCACCCCGAGGTCGAGGTCGGCGGGCGGGTCGACGGGCAGCGGGTCCAGCTCGTACCGCGACAGCAGCCCGCCCAGCAGCATCAGCACCTCGTTCGTGCCGAACGCCTGGCCCGGGCACCGGTAGAAGCCGCCGCTGAACCCGATCAGCGCGTGCGGGTGCCGGCGATCCTCGGCCCGGTCGGGGGCGAACCGTTCGGGGTCGTACCGGTCCGGATCCGTGAAGATTTCCGGCAGCCGGTGCGCCACCCCCGGACACAGCATGGTCATCCACCCGCGCGGCAGCCGGTACCCGTCGAGATCGATGTCCACCGCGTTGTTGCGCGCGTAGAAGCCCATGACCGGCCGCAGCCTCAGCGCCTCCTTGAACGCCCAGCTGAGCCGGGCGTCCCGGGCGGGCCCCTCGGGCAGCGCGAGGATCGAGTCCAGGTAGTCCCGATGGCGCAGCAGCAGGGCCAGAGTCCAGCACGCCTGCGCGGCCGTCGTGATGTACCCGGTGAAGATGGTGCACAGCGCCATGCCGACCTGGACGTCGTCGCCCTCCGCGCCCAGCCCGGGGTCGTCCACCAGGATCTGCAGGAAGTCCTCGTGCCGGTCGGGATGCCGCCGCCGCTGCTCGATTACCGGCCGCAGCATCGCGGTCAGCTGCCGCCGGGCCCGGTCGCGCCGCACGAACCGCGGCAGCGGCAGGTTCGGCGGCAGGATGAACTCCATGCCCCGGGCCAGGTCGACCAGCAGCGGGCGGAACTGGTCGATCCTCGCCCGGATCTCCGGACCCATGAGCGCGCTGGCGGCGATCCGCATGACCACCGGCTCCAGGGTGTTCCACAGGTCGAACGCGCCGGAGGTGCCGAGCCCGTCCAGCCAGGCGTCGACCTCGGCCGCCATCACCTGGCTGTAGCGCTCCAGCCGCCGGCCCTGGAACGCGGACTGCAGCAGCGCCACATGCCGGCGCCGGCGGGCGGTGTCGGTGGCCGCCATCATCACGTCACCGAACATCGGCACCACGAACTTGTACAGCTCCGGCACCGACAGCCGCCCATCGACCTCGCGGAAGTAGAAGTCGTGGTATTCCGGCCCGATCAGCAGCGCGCCGCGCTGCGGACCGAGCCGCACGGCGAAGACCGGGCCGTGCTCACGGTAGGCGCGTTGGAACAGCGTGAGATGGTCGCGGCGCCACTCCAGCAGGCTGCCGAGCAGCGGCAGGCCCTTGATCATCGGGGGAGTCGGTAGTGTCACGCCTCGCCTCCTCGGTTCACGGCGGCCGCGGCATCGCGGCGGTTGAACAGGCACACAGCGGAATGTGGGCGGCCGCTGTCAACCAACGGCCGCCCACACCCGTTCGGCGCTACTTGGCGGCGATCTCCTCGGCGGTGATGTAGCCGCCCATGGTGAACCGCAGGCTGGTCACGTACGCGACCGGCTCGTCGTCCGGGTGGTTCACGTCGTGCAGCGGCAGCATGCGGTAGATCTGGCCCTTGCCGGGCGAGCCGGCCGGCGGGATCTGCCGCACGTCGTCGATGGTCAGGATGATGGGTTCCTTGTTGATGAGCGTGAGGCCCAGCTTCGGCATGGTGAACACCGCGCCGACCGCCATCCGGCAGGCCTTGGCCGACGGTCCCTCACCCGCGTACGGGTCGAACGGGGTGCGGATCTGACCGGTGGACAGGCAGTCCGGGTTGAGTACGACGGTGATCGTGCCCAGTTCGTCGCAGTGCCCGACCATCTTCATTTCGATCAGGTTCGTGTACACCTCGGCGTTGGACCACTCCCGGGAGGTGGGTTCGGAGCGCACCACCCGAACGAAGCCGTCGAACGCGACGGTGTATTCGCCGACACCCGGCACGGCGAACGTGTCGACCGAGCTGATGCCCAGGTTGTCGATGCCCGGGTCCGGCGGGGTCCACGGGACCACCACGGATCCCGCGTAGAGATTGGGTACGCCGTCCGTGGTCACCGGCCGGCCGTACTTGATGGACGGCTGCGTTGGTGTAGTCATCGTTTGACTCCAGGTTTCTCGCGCGAGGGCGGTCCGGTCAGGGCAGCAGGTTGGTGTAGTCGCAGCAGGTACGGCCGGCCTCGTCGGCCACACCGTCCTGGTTCGAGTCGATCTCGCCGTCCACGGTGGAGTAGACGTCGCGGGAGTTGAGATCGATCACGCCGTCGCCGTCCCAGTCGTTGAGCTTGCCCTTGAAGGTGCCCAGGATGAACGCGTTCGTCATCGGGCCGACCTCCGGGTGGTGCAGCGTGGAGAGCACGCCGTTGCCCGGGGTGAGGACCTCCTCCAGCGACTTGCCCGCGATGTTGGCCAGGTTGACGTAGCCCCAGCCCTGGAAGCGCCCGCGTACGTAGCGGATCGCCGCCTCCTCGTGGACCTGGAACTTGGGCTCCAGGTGCCAGGTGCCGTACCGGGCGAAGCCGATGTTGGCCTGGGTCACGCCCGCGCTTGGGTCGTCCGCGTGGCCCGACCGGAAGAACGTCCGCGGCACCAGCGACTCGAAGAAGAAGTTGCCCCGGTCGCGCCGGGTCCGGTCGGTGAAGCCCCGGAACAGGTAGTTGTCGCAGTGCGGCGAGCCGTCCTCGTGCAGGCCCGAGATGGTCTTGGCGATCACCAGCTGGCGCTCTCGGGTGGCCACGTTCGGGCACGCGTGCGCCTGACCGTAGATGCGGGCCAGGCCCTGCGGAGCCAGGGAAATCTTGCCCCAGTGCGTGTTGCTGGCGTCCAGCCGCACATACAGGTCGCAGTGGATGAGCAGGTAGATCGACTCGTCGAAGGTGCGGCCCGGAGTGTAGAGCCCGGCCCGCGCGTCGAAGGCGGGGTCACCGGTCTGCAGCTCGCTGATGAACAGCTTGGACCACTCGGCGATCTCCGGGTCGCTGTCGCTCAGGAACTCGCGAAGCGTCGTGATGGCCTGCGGGCCGCCCAGCTTTTCGATCGCCCACAGCGCGTCCCACCGCACCTCGCGGTTCGGGTCGTTGCGCACCGCGTCGCGCAGCAGCTCTATCGCGTCGCGGTGGTCCCGGTCGGCGTACTCGTACAGTGCCTGCTCGCGCATTGCCGGATCCGGGTGCGAGAGCGCCGCGCGACGCAGCTCCTCGTTGCTCCGGTTGTCGAGCCGGATCGCGACCTTGTCCAGGGCGTAACCGAAGTCGCTGGACCAGGCGGCCGGGTCGCCGGCGACGAACCGTGGGTCCACCGAGCTCAGCGTGGTCCGGTAGGCGAAGTTCAACCGCTCGCGCTGATCCGTGCCGAGATCCTCAAGCAGCACCGGAGATTCGACCGCCTCGTCCCAGGATCCCGGATCCTGCTCGGCCAGCGAGCCCGGCGACTTGTTGCAAAGGTCGATAGCCATCCCAGCATTCCTTCCCGTCACCATCGATGTGGTACGAGTAAGTCTGCTGACCGGGCCGGGCACGATCCTTCTCCTAAGTTGCCGTCTCGCCCCGCGGCCCGCCGCCCCCGTGGATTCTTCGGCGGCAGAGCGTTCGGTGCGAGCCTCAGGCGGCGGAGCGTTCGGTGGCGCCCGCGGCCATCAGCAACGGCAGGGCGAGCACCAGCGGGGGATCGGTCTCCCGGCGGTTGCGCAGTCGCACCGGTACCGTGGCGGGCGACGCCACCCGTCCACCCACAATGGACACAACACTCTCGGCGGCGCCGACGAAGCACCCTTCGAGGTCGGTCATGGCAACTGCCTCGGTGACGGTGACCGCCGGGTCGAAGCACATCGCCAGCGGGTAGTACACGCCGTCGGGCAGGTCACCGACCGGCACGGTACCGGGCGCCCACGTCACCGCGCAGAACGCGGGGCGCTGCTGCGGGATGCCGGTGGAGAACAGGCCGACGGCGGTCGGGGCCGGAGCGTGTGGCCCGCCGGACACGGTGACCGTGAGCTGTACCCGCGACGGTGGCCGCTGGGTGCGGCCCAGCGCGGCGAGCATCTCGTTGAACGGCTGGTCGCCGGCCGTGGCCAGCAGCCGCCGGAACCGGCCCGGGGAGACCCCGACCATCCGGGTGAACTGCGACGTGAACGTGCCCAGGCTGGAGTACCCGATGCGCATGCAGATGTCGGTGACGCTGTCGGGCGTGTACGCCAGCAGCCGCTTGGCTTCGGCCATCCGCCAGGCGGCCAGGAACCGGGCCGGGGTGAAGTTGGTGACCTTGTGGAACACGCGGTGGAAGTGGAACGGGCTGAGCCAGGCCACCTCGGCCAGGGTACGCAGCGAATGCTCGTGCCCGAGATTTTCCCGCATCACGCCGATCGAGCGCAGTACCGCCCGCATCCAGTCGTCCGCGGTGCTTTCCTCGATGTACCGCGACGTGCCGTGCTCGCCGTCCATTCACCCTCCCGGTCTTCTCGTTAGGCGCTTCCCATCAGTTCGCGCGCGTCGCGCAGGGCGGTGACCCAGGCCGCCGTGAACCGCCCGCGCAGCACCCGGGCCTGGCGGTCCGGCAGCCCGAGGCGGGCCCATCCGGCGTGCCGGAACGACAGGTGCCAGTCGGAATCTGTGCGCCTGAGCCAGATTCGCGCCTCGGTGGCGCGCAGCGCCTCCGGCACCTCGACCACGAAGCTCACACCGTCCGGCTCGGCCTGCCAGGCGTCCACGCGGAAGCGGCGCGGCCCGTCCTCGTCGACGATGAAGAACCATCGGGGCACGAACCCGTCGGTGGCGATCGGCAGCCACCGGTGGATGGTGTCCGGCTCGGCCAGCCGCGGGGCGTGCCCGGTGAGTGTGACCGAGCCGTCGATGTCGTCCCGGGTGTCGTACCGGGTGCGCTGGCCGGTGGCGAGGTGGCGGGACAGCCGCTCGAAGAAGTCGGTCCAGCCGGAGAGCAGTTCGTCGGCCTCGGCCGGAGTGCGGCCGGGCTGGCGGTCCTCGACCAGCACCTCGGTGCCGGCGATCCGGTCGTTGCCGGCGGCGCTGGCGGTGGCCGGGATGACCTGCCACCGGACCCGGGCGGTCGTGCCGATGCTGAGAAAGCTCCAGTCGAAGGTGATCGACTCTCCCGGCACCACCGCCACCGTGCCAATGTCGAAGAAGTCGCCGTCGCCGAAGTCGACCCGGCTGGCCTGCCCGGCCCGCCACGGGCGGTCGAGCGTGCCGAACCACTGCGCGACGCGGTCCACCTCGTACAGCGCGGGCCAGACCTCGCTCGGTGGGCGCGGGCTGCGGATGCCGACCCGCACCGTGCCGGCGTCGGTGCTGGCGAACAGCCCGGTGGCCGGTCCCGATTCACTCATGGCGTACCCCTTCGTCTGGTCGACCGCTGCTCGAACCGGTGCGCCACCCGCCGCGCTCGAAGACAGCGCCACCTCAGGTGCGGAAGGCGAACATCCGGTGCAGCTGTCCGGCCTGTAC
Organism: Rugosimonospora acidiphila; assembly: GCF_039543385.1. Taxonomy (NCBI): domain Bacteria; kingdom Bacillati; phylum Actinomycetota; class Actinomycetes; order Micromonosporales; family Micromonosporaceae; genus Rugosimonospora; species Rugosimonospora acidiphila. Next base: position 250,886 of record NZ_BAABJQ010000002.1, on the reverse strand, counting down.
CCGGGCGGGGGCCGCCGCCATCATCCTCTCGCGCAGCCAGCAGGAGAACCCGCCGCGCCAGGCGCCGACCCGGGCCAGCATGCGCGCCTGCGCCCAGGCCGAGCGGGCCCGGTCCCGGCGGCGCTCGTGGTACCCGCGCAGCGCCGCGCTGATGTCCGACCCGGCGGCCAGCCGGTCGGCCAGTACCGCGGCGTCCTCGAACGCCTGCGAGGTGCCCTGGCCCATGTGCGGCAGGCTCGGGTGGGCCGCGTCGCCGACCAGGACCACCCGGTCCGCGCTCCAGGAGCTCAGCGGTCCGCTGTCGTACACGTCGGTCACGATGATCTCGTCGGTCGGGGTGGCGTCCAGCAGCGCCCCGATCGGGTCGTGCCACCGGGCGAACTCCTCGGGCGGGCGGGACTGCCCGCTGCGGTACCGGCCCGGCGGCGCCGGCACCGACGCGAACCAGTACACCCGGTCGCCGGGCAGCCGCCAGATGCCGAACTGGTTCGGTCCGCCCAGGGTGAGCAGGCCCGGAAGCTCGGGCAGCCGGTACCGGACCGCGGCCCGCCACACGGTCGAGCCGCCGTAGCGCAGCGGCCGGCCGAGCCCGCAGGCGGTACGCACCTGGGACCGGATGCCGTCAGCGCCCACCACCAGGGTGGCGCGTACCCGCTCGCCGCCCTCGAAGCCGACCGTAGCGCCGGAGGCGTCGGAGCGCACGTCGACGCAGGTCGCGCCGAACCGGATGGCGTCGCTGCCGAGCCGCCCGGCCAGCGCCGCCACGAGTTCGCCCCGGTGCATCGCCACACCGCAGCCGCCGACCCGCTCCATGTCGGCCGCGGACATCTCGTACAGCGTCCGCCCATTCGCGGCGCGCATGGCGGTACCCGGGGAGGGCAGCGCCCGTTCGCGCACCTCCCGGTCGGCGCCGATACTGGCGAGCGCGGCCAGCCCGTTCGGCCACAGGGTCAGGCCGCCGCCCTCGGCGCTCAGCCGGGCCTGCCGCTCGTACACCACCGGGTCGAAGCCGGCGCCGCGCAGCGCGATGGCGGTGGCCAGCCCGGCCGGACCGGCCCCGATCACCACTGCTGTCCCGCGTACCGTCATGCCAACCCTCCCCGCCCCCGCCGACCGTATGTCGGGGTTCCGGTGCCGCCTTCTTCTAAATTGCCCTCGGCGCCCAGCAACATCAGCGGGCCGGAGACTCCGCCGCCGACCAGCTGGCGCAGCGCCCGCAGCCCGGGGCGCAGCGACACCGGCACCAGCCCCATCGCTCTGGCCTGGGGCAGTACCGCGAGATCGTGTGCCATCCCGGCGCCGGACCAGATCGACCACTGCGCCACCACGGCGTCGGTGCCGGGCAGCCCGGCGGTCAGCCGGGGCACGGCACGCCGGAGCAGCTCGTTGGCCAGCGCGTACCCGCCGAGCGTGTGCGGCGGCCGCTCGGCCAGCATCGAGCCGAACACGACCAGGCTGCGCAGCCGGCGCGAGTCGATCGCGGCCAGCGTGTTGGCCAGCCCGGCGACCTTGACCGCCTGCGCGGCGGCCAGTTCCTCCGGGGCGTACCCGCTGGCGGGGCCGTGGCACATGACGCCGGCGCAGTGCACGAGTACCCGCACCGGGCCGGGCAGCCCCACGAGAGCGGCGGCGGCCTGTGCGGGGACGGTCAGATCGGCCCGGCGTACCGTCACCCCGGTCGGTCCGCCCGAAAGGCAGCTCAGGTAGCGGGCGGTGGCAGGCGGCAGCTCGTCCGGGTCGCCGCGGTCCACCAGCACCGGGTGCAGGTGATCCCGCTCGGCCAGCACGCCGGCCACGCGGATGCCCAGGCCGCCCAGCCCGCCGGTGATCACCGCCAGCCCCGGCCCGGCCCCGCCCGGTACCGGGTCGGGCAGCCTCACCGGACGCCATCCGGTACCGGTGACCCGGCCCTGCTGGTCGACCCGCAGCTCCACGGCGGTGCTGACGTCCCCGGTGGCCAGCCGCGCCGCGCTGGCCAGCGCCGCGGCCGACGGGCGGGCCGGCAGCTCGACGGTCAGGCCGCGCAGCGCCCGGTTCTCGCCCAGCGCGGCGCGCACCAGGCTGGCGCCGCCGGCGCCCAGGTGCAGCAGTACCAGCCGCCCGCCGCGCCGCACCGCCGCCCGTACCCCGGTGGCCAGCAGCGCGTTGTCCGCCGGGGTGAACTCGGTGCCCAACAGCACGGCGGTACCCGCGCCGGCCCGTGGCGCGCCGTCGCCGGCGGCGGTCAGCACCGGGGCGGCGGGATGCCGGTCCGGCCCGACGACGTACCACCGGCGCGCGTACCCGGGCCCGGCCGGCACGGGCTGCCCGACCGGGTACGGCGCCCACGCCTGTACCGTCCGCATCGGCCTCTCCTATCGGCGCAGCACGGTGAGAAGGGTCGGGATGGCCTCGGCCTGGAAATCGACGTCCACGTCGAAGTCGTTGATCATTCCTTCGAGCACGAGCAGCGACAGCAGCGGGAAGACGAAGTCGGGCGCGGCCGCCACGCCGTACCGGCGCTGCAGGTCGAACAGGCGCGCGGCGAACGGGGCCAGCCGGAACTGGCCGGCGGTCTGCCGGTGGCTGACCTTGATCAGATCCACCACGCCCTCCCGGAAGGCGGCCAGGTCGGCGCCGGGCGCCACGTGCTCGGCGCTGGCCAGCACGACGTCGGCGCCGGCCTCTCCGCGCCCGGTCGACAGGTTGAGGAAGAACTCGGCGAACAGTCGCTTGATCTTCGGGTCCAGCCGCACCACGAAGCCGGCGTCCAGCAGGACGACCGTGCCGGCCCTGGTCAGGTACAGGTTGCCCGGGTGCATGTCGCAGTGCACCAGGCCGTCCACGAACAGCATCCGGTACACCCCGTGCAGCACCCGCACGACGATCTCGCGACGCTGCTCCCGGGTGAAGTCGGCCGGCGCGAACCGGTCCAGCCCGTCGACGAACTCCATCACCAGTACGCCGTCGCCGCTGGCCTCGGGGATCGGGCGGGGTACCTGGATCAGCCCGTCCAGGTTGCGCCGCAGCTCCTCCAGCGCCCGGGCCTCCGCGGCGAAGTCCAGCTGGCGCAGCACGGCCAGCGCGAGGTGGTCGACCATCCGGGCCATCGGTACCCGGCGCAGCCCGGGCACCGACTGGCCGAGACGCGCGCCGGCGCGCAGCAGCCGGAAGTCGGCGCGCATGCGGCGGGAGATGGCCGGGCGGCGCACCTTGACGGCGACCTGCCGGCCATCACGCAGCCGGGCCCGGTAGACGCCGGCGATGCTGCCGCTGGCCACCCCGTCCCAGTCGAACTCGGCGAACGGCGGCGCGTCGTCCGGGTACCCGCCGCGCAGCGCCGCCTCGGCGACCCGCCGCGGCATCGGGCCCACCCGGTCGTGTAGCCGGCCCAGCACCGTGCACCACGCTGGAGGAAGCAGGTCCTGGCGGGTACTGAGCAGCTGACCGCCCTTGACGAACGTGGGGCCGAGGCGGATCAGCAGCCGGGTCAGCCCGCGCACGGTCACCTGGCGGCGGGCCGGCCGGCGCAGGCGGCCGGTGACCGCCTCGGCGCCGGTGCGGGCCCCGTGCGCCGCGACGGTGGCGATCCAGGTGGCGAGGCGGGCGGCGACGTAGGCGCGCCCGACGGTGGCCGTGGGTTCGGGGTCGGGCTCCCGCGGATCGAGCGCGGGCTCGGATCGGGTCGACAGCACACTCATGCCAGATCCTCGCTTCGCTGCGGTCCGGCATGAGGCACACCCGCACTGCAACGTCGATTCCCTCGCTGGCGCTCGGTCATGCCAGATCCTCGCTTACGGCGACCGGATGGGGCGGTGCCGTTCGAATCAAAGACCGGTCAGCGGGGACGGACAACGTGCGGCCGGCGATTCGGCAAGGTCGAAGTATGACTGCTCCCCGGCCGTGGTGCGCGAGGGGAGAAACCGGTCATAACAATGTTTAACTTCTATATAGAAGTCTTCAAGTCTGGTTTGACAATCTACGACGGTAGTCGATCGATCACTGTGAGGAGCCATCGATGAACTTGTTGGCACGCCCTGCTGCCGCCGGCGGTGCGGCGGATCGACGGGCCGCGGTGGTCCGGGCGATCGTCTCGATGCGGGCCGAGCCGGCCAGCCCGCAGCCGTTGAGCACGTTGGCGAAGAACGGCCTGTTCAGCCCCTTCTACTTCCACCGGATCTTCCGGCAGGTCACCGGGGTCACCCCGGCGCGGTTCCTGGCGGCGGTGCGCATGGCCGAGGCGCGCCGGCTGCTCGTACACACCCGGCTGCCGGTCACCCGGATCGGCGAGCGCGTCGGATACACCAGCCCCGGCACCTTCTGTACGCAGTTCGGCCGGCTGGTCGGGCTGTCGCCGGCCCGCTTCCGGGTGCTGGTGCGGTCGCTCGGCGACGAGCGGGTCGAGGCCCGACTGCCGGTACTGGCCGTCGGCTCCGTCGGATCGGCCGGCGCGACCATGGCGCTGTCGGGTGCACCGGGAGCCGAGTCGCTGGTCGTGGGGCGCCTGTACGCCAGCGACCGGCCGGACGATCGGAGCCTGTGGGCACTGGGTACCGGGTGCGGCACCGGCTCGGTGCGGCTGCCCGTGGCGCCGGGGCCCGGCGAGTACGCGGTGTTCACCGTGGTGGTGCCGGGTGCGGTACGGCTGGCCGACGCGCTGATCGACCGACCCGGCAGCTACCTGATCGGACGAACCCGGGTGTCCTTGACGGCCAAGGATCAGGCGGTCGCCCGGGTGCACACGATCCTGCGTTGGCCGGAGTTGACCGACCCACCGAACCTCGCGGTTACGCCGATCGACTGGCTTGTTCGGTCCGTTGTGTGACTGTTGTCGCCGTGCACTCCAGTTAGGATGAATTCACGGGGAACAGTGTCAATTGACGATACCGGAGCGTGGGACCTCCGTGGCGGGCAATAGATTCTTCTGATATCTACCAGGGGATATATCCATGAGTCTCGCTGAACGGTGAAGCCCACGGTGAGGACCGACCGCTGATCAAACAATTGTTAGGACACCATCCCAGTGGCCGTCCGTCCGGTGAATACCCGCTTCGGGGGTGCCCATGTCCGAATCGGCGACGTCATTGCGTGTTGAGGTGCTCGGACGGGTTCGGGTGTACCGTGGTCCCGCGGCGGTAGACCTCGGCCCGGCCAAGCAGCGGGCCGTCTTCGCCGCGCTCGCCCTGCAGTTCGGTCAGTCGGTCTCCATAGATTCATTACTGGAATCGGTCTGGGGAAGTGAACAGCCGGTGAGTTCCCGGCAGCTCGTGCACACCTATGTGGCACGGTTGCGACGCATTCTTGAACCCGAAATGCCGCCACGTGCGCGAATCCGGACGATCGCGTCGACGCACGGCGGCTACTGTCTGGTCACCGCGCCGGAATCTGTCGACCTTACCCGTTTCAACGTTTTGTGCCGCCAGGCGAGGCAGTATCGCGCAATCGGAGAATCCCTCAGGTCTTTCAATCTGCTGTCCGAGGCGATGCGGATGTGGTGGGACCCGACGCTGGCCGAATTGGGGGGGCTGCTGCACACCGCGGAGAACATCGACGCGCTGCGCCAGACCTGGTCCGACGCCGCCCTGGAGTACGTCACCATCGGCCTGGACCTTGGTGAGGCGGCCGTGGTGCTGCCGGTCGCGCAGCAACTGGCCGCGGCCGAGCCGATGCACGAGCTGATCCAGGCCCGGTACCTCGCCGCGCTGGAGCAGACCGGCCAGCGCGCCGCGGCCATCGCGCACTTCAACGACGTGCGGGTCACGCTGAACGACGAACTCGGCGTGGCGCCCGGACCGCAGCTGTCGGGCGCGTACCGCAGCGTGCTGCTGGCCGCCGAGGAGCCCGCGGTGACCACGGTGGCCGAGCCGACCTGGCGCACCCCGCCGCCCCGCCCGCCGTGGCGCGGGCCGGGGCCCGGCCCCGGCCAGCTCATCCATCGCGAGCGGGACCTGGACGCGGTGCGGCACATCCTCGGGCAGGAGCGGCTGGTCACCGTGACCGGGCCGCCCGGCTGCGGCAAGTCGGTACTCGCCCTGCAGGTGGCGGCCCGGGTGCGCGACGAGTACTCCGGCGGCGTCACCGTGCTGGAGTGTTCCCGGCTGACCGACCAGGACCAGTTGCGTGGCGGCCTGCTTCGGACGCTGGACGGTGGTTCCGAGGCGGACGTGCCCAACGAGCTGCTGGGCGCCCGGCAGATGCTGATCGTGCTCGACAACGTGGAGCACATGATCGATCTGTGCGCGGCGGTCGTGGACGACCTGGTGCGCACCTGCCGGCACGTCTCGGTGGTGGTCACCTCCCGGGAGCCGCTGGGGCTGCCCTACGAGACCATCTGGCGGCTGTCCACGCTGTCTGTCGTGGCCGGGGAGGCCCAGGTGTCGGCCAGCGAACGGCCGGCGGTACAGCTGTTCGCCCGGCGCGCCGCGCAGGTCTGTCCCGGGTTCCGGCTCGGCCCGGACAACGTGGACACCGTGGCGATGCTCTGCGAGAGCCTCGACGACCTGCCGCTCGCGGTCGAGCTGGCCGCCGGCTGCCTGGCCACGGACACCCTCGACGAACTGGTCCAGCGGCTGGCCAACCCGCTGCACGAGTTCAAGCCGCCGCGCCGCGGCACCCCCGCCCACCAGCGGTCGCTGTGGGCGGCGCTGCGCCGCAGCATCGATTGCCTCAACGAGTACGAACGGTGGTGCTTCATCCGGCTGGGCAGCCTGCCGCGCTGCTTCCGTTTCTCGGTGGCGCAGGGGGCCTGGGAGGGTGCTCCCTGGCGGCGGCCGGTCGACGTGCGGGCGGTGCTGACCCGGCTGGTCGACATGTCGCTGCTGCTGATCCGGCACGAACCCGGCGGGCCCAGCTACTGCGTGCCGCGGCTGGTGCACCGCTTCGCGATCGAGCTGAGCGCCACCGAGTTCGCGTGAGCCGCGGGCTCGCATCGGGCCGTCGGTTCGCATCGGGCCGTGGGTTCGCATCGGGTCGTGGCCTTGGCGGTCAGTGGTTCCAGGGCATGGTGGGGAACCAGCCGTACCCGAAGTTGGCCGGCAGCCGGATGTCCCAGTAGAGGATGAGGAAGGTGGCGAGCAGGATCAGCGCCACCCCGGCCACCAGCGCGGAGCGTCGGGGCTGGGCCAGCCAGCTCGACGCCCGGGCACCCGTACCGGCGGCCAGCAGCACCGCCAGCAGACCCATGATGACCACGTTGCCCACCGACTGGAGGGCGAGCACCAACGCGCCGTAGAACGGGTCGTGCGAGTGCACCGCGTACCCGAGCAGCTTGAAGAACAGCGGGTACGGCCGGCCGACCAGGAAACCGGCGATCAGCCCGCCCAGCGTGATCAGCCGGGCCCGGGGGCGGCCGGCGAACGGATCGGGCACCGCCCCGAGGGCGGCCAGCCCGAGGTACCCGAACGCGACGCCGATCACGCCGAACACGACCATCGACTGGAACAGCCGTACCGGCATGTGGTCGCCGGCCGTCGCGGTGGACAGTTGGGGCAGCCGGGTGCCGACGAGCACCGCCACGAAGCCGTACACCGCGGCCACGCCGACCAGCCCGAGGCTGAGCCAGCCCAGCCCGCGCAGGGCCGCCCGCACCCGGGAGCCCCGACCGGCCGGAGCGCCGGCGACCGTGGGTAGCGCGCCGAACACCGCGATGTTGCAGGCGGTGAGAGTGCCGGCGAAGCCCGAGACGAACGCGAAGAGGGTGCCGGCCACCAGGCTGGCGATCGAGGTGCTGTCGGCGTCGTGGCCGAGCACCCCGCTGGCCACGTTCATCCCGATCCGGTCGTCGACCAGCTGGCCCGACCACGCGGCGGCCAGGATCGCGCCGGCGACGATGCCCACCACGATGGCGGCCGGGTGACGGGAGCGCCGGCGGCTCTCGGGTACCGCCGGGCGATCCATGGTCGTGGTCATAAATGCCTCCCTGTCGCGGCGGGCGCCGCGGTCGGTGTCGCCGGATTCCGGGCCGCCTGGGCGCCGACCGGCGGATCTGGCTGTCCTATGTGGATGCCCACTCGGCCGTGCAGGTGGTGCGCCGCGCTCACCGCGATCAGGAGCGTGGCGAGTGACTCCAGGTGCCGGCTGGCCTCGATGCCGCCGGCGTCCAACGGCTCGAAGCCCAGGCGTCTGGCCAGCGCCGACACGTCGGCCTTCGCGGCGGGGGCGCCCGCGACTGGTACCGTCACGGCCGCCCCGGCCAGCCGGCAGGCTGCCACCTGGTCGGCCGGTACCGTGTTGAACGCCTTGGCCACCTGCCAGGTGGGCGCGGCCTCGGCGATCAGCTCGCCGCCGGAGATGCCCGGCGGCAGGCTGGCGGGAGGGTTGGCTCCACGGACCGCGCCGCGCCACGAGTTCTGTCCCGGATTGGTGGCGTCGACCAGCGTCCGTCCGGCCCCGAACCGACCGGCCGGGCCGCTGACGAAGCCGACGGCCACCGGAAAGGGCACCGCGAGCAGCACCAGCTCGCCGTGGCGCAGCAGTTCGCCGAGGCTGACCGCCACGCAGCCCGGCTCGGTGATGTCGGGCGGCGGCCAGCCGAGCCGGGCGCTGCACAGCAGCACCGTCTCACCGGCGGCGGCGAGCGCGCGGGCCAGCGCCATGCCCATCCGGCCGGTGCCCAGAACTCCAACCGTCATCGAGGGGTCCTCCAGCCGGTCATCCCCGCCGCCCCTCACCGGCGGGGGTGGCCGCACCGAAGCGGGCCAGCGCCTGGCGTAACTCGTCCGGTACCGGGGCCGGCTCCAACCCGTACGCGCCGCGGCGCATGCACGCCACGGTCTGGGTACCGCGGGCCAGCAACTCGTCGCCGTCCTCCCGGGTCCGCACGTAGTCGAAGCTCATCGCGATCCGGTTGCTCGCCAGCGTCTCCAGCACCATGCGCACCTCGACCCGGTCGAAGGCCCGGCTTTCCGCGTAGAAGTCGGCCGAGCAGTTCACGGTCACCAGTGCCAGGCCGTCGTCGAGCTCGGCGAGTACCGCCGGGGCGTGCTCGGCCAGGAAGTGTTCCCGGCAGTGTCCCTGCCAGTGCAGGTAATGCGCGAAGTACACGTTGCCGACGAGGTTCGTCTCGTCGAACGTCACCAGGTGCCGATAGACGTACTGCTCGGGCACGGCGCTCACCGCACACCGACGCAGACGGCCACCGGCCCCACCGTGGTCTCCAGCACCACGCTGGCGAGCGGGTGCCCCGCGCAGCGCAGCCTGGCCGGATGCCCGGCATCCGCCGCCTCCGCGCTCAGCGGGGAGGTCGGCCCGAGGCCGAGCTTGCGCGCCGCCTCGCGGCAGGTCCACACCCGGAACGCCGCCGCGTGCGGCGGGTCACCGTTCGCACCGGGCAGGCCGGCGAGGTACCCGGCCAGCGCGGCGTCGGCCGCGCTCAACGCGGGAGCGGCGGCGCCGACCAACTCCCAGTCGACGGCCACCAACGGCGTCCCGGCCTCACCCGTGGTCCCGGTGGTGCCGACGACCCCCGCGGCGCCGGTGCCGTTCGCACCGCCGGTCGTGCCGGCACCGCTTACATGGCCGGGCGTGCCGGCGCCGGTGAACGTGGCGACCAGCACGTGACCGTCCAGGTGGCTGGCCGAGAGCGTACCCGCGCCCGCGGCGAGCAGCCGCCCCGCGCCGGTGCGCGTTACCGCCTGACCGGTCAGCCAGCCGGCCACCGAAAGGGTGCGGTCGTGATCGGTACGGCCGGCCCGTGCCACCGCCAGGTCGACCGTCCACTGTGGATCAAGCCGACGCAGGGTCCGGGTCAGCTGCGCGCCGAGCAGCTCGATCGGCAGCCTCGGCTGGGCCAGCTCTGAAATCGCGCGTAGCCGCAACTCCTGCCAGTACTCCACGGGCGCGCCGGTCGCGTCGGTGACCGCCACGTCGAACAGGTACTCGTCGCCGTCCTCGCCCAACTGCCGCGCGGCAAGCGTCAGGGTTCCCTCCGGCGGCCGGTACGCCCGGATCGCGCGCACCCCGACGGGCAGCACCCGCCGGTCCGGCACGCAGCCCTGCAGGATGTGCAGGAACGCGTCCCGGGCACCGGGGTCGCCCAACACCAGCCGCTGCCCGAGGAACGCGCCGAACCAGCGAGCCTGCCGGTCGGCGGCAATCTCTCCGGAGCACCGGTACGCGGACAGCGCGTGGAAGCCGAGGACCCGCTGGAACCTCGGGCCGTGGAAGAACAGCGGCCCGTACAGGTGTCGGGCCGGCATCAGCTCACCCGCCGGCGGCGGACCGGGCGGGGCCGGCGCGTCGCCGGGGTCGGCATACCTGGCCCGGAAATGGTCGACCGCGAAGCCGGTCTCCTCGCCGCGCACGGCCAGCTCGACGCCGCCGTCCTCGCCGGCCAGCGCGGCCACCCGCAGGCCCTGCCGGCCCCGGTCCGGTACGGTGATCGGCCGGTCCAGAGCCACGTCGAAGAACCCGATCCGGCCCGCACCGGCACCGGGCATCCCGGCCCGCGGGGAACCACCGCCCAGCGCCGTGGCCGCCTGGGCCATCGCCTCCAGCGCGATGACCGCCGGCGCGACCGGCATGCCGTCCACCCGATGGTCACCCAGGTACGGATCGGTGCCCAGGGACAGCTCGGCGGCCACCACCAGTTCGACCGCCGGGGTATGGGTCAGCGACGATTCCAGGAACCGGGCGTCCGGCGCGGTCGCCGGAGCGCCGCCGGTGTCCCAGCGCAGCGTCGGGGTGTCCGGCAGCCGTCCGGCGACCGTGACAGTGGGCGGCAGGTCCGGCGCGGCCAGCAACCGCAGCAGCAGATCAACGCCCTCGGCGGTCGGGATCGGGACCAGGCCCTGGCGGGTCAGCCCGTCCAGCGCTCCCAGGTGCACCCCCATCCCGGTCTCCGCCCAGGCGGACCACTCGATGTTGAGCCAGCGCACCGCCGGTGCCGTGGCGGCCAGTTGCTCGCAGCGGCGGGCCAGCCACTCGTTGGCGATCGCGTAGTGCGCCTCGCCGGCCAGGCCGGTCCGGCCGATCACCGAGCCGAAGGCGACCGCGAACCGCAGTTCCGTGAGGTCCAGCGCGGCGAGTACGTTGTCCAGCCCGGCCGCCTTGGGCGCCAGCGCCGCCCGCACCCCGGCGGCGTCCAGCTCGCGGATGGGGGTGGGCACGTTGTACCCGGCGGCGTGCAGCAGCCCGCGCACCGGGCCGTGCCGCTGCCGTTCGGCGCCGAGCACCGCGGCGACCGCGTCCGGGTCGGCGACGTCGACCTGCCGGTACGCCGCGGTGCCACCGGCGTCGACGATCCGCCTCAGCGCGGCGCGCACCGTCTCGTCGGCAGCGGCCGACCTGCCGAGCAGCACCATCCGGGCCCGGGTGGCGGCGGCCAGAGCGACCGCACACTCCAGCCCGATGCCCTTGGCGCCGCCGGTCACCACGCACGTCTCGGCCTGGCCGAGCCCGATCCGGGCATCCTGTCGGGTCGGTACCGCCAGGGGCCGCAGCGCCGGAGTGCTCCGGCCGCCGGCCACGCCCAGCACGATCTCGGCATACCCGTCCGGGTCCTGCTCGGCCTCGGTGGCGGCGGACGCGATCCCGGCCGGGGTGGGCGGCGCCTCGACCACCAGGACCGGCACCTCCGGTGCCTCGACGGCCAGGCTGCGCCCGACCGCCGCGCCCACCCCCGCGTGGTGCAGCACGACCAGCGGCCGGCCGTCGCGCTGGCAGGATCGCAGCGCGTCCACGACGTCGCCGACCGGTACCGGGCCGAGCCCGGGTGGCAGCGCGAGCAGCCGGGTGAGCTGCCCCTCGCCGGGACCGGTCGGGAACGCCTCGCGGATCGCCGCGGCCAGCGGGTGGCCGGACAGGTCACCGACGATCTCCCACCGGCGCGGTACGGGCAGTGGGGCGGGTGCCGGGACCGGTCGGGCGGCGAACACCCGTACCCAGTCGGCGATCCCGGCCACCACCGGCGGAGCCGCCTCGGCCGGCGGCAGGGCGGCGATCGCGTCGGCGAACTCGGCCACGGTGGCGGTCGCCATGCGCAGCGGCGCGGCCGGTACCGCCCGGCCCAGTACCCCGGCGACCTCGGCGGCGAGCTGACCCACCCGCAGCGAGCTGAGGTGCAGGTCGGCCAGTAGCCGCACGTCCGGCCCGATGGCGGCGGGGTCGAGTTCGGCGGCGGCCGCCACCCGGGCCACCACGGCCGCGACCGGATCGGCGCTCTCGGCGGGCGACTGGGCCGCCGGAGGGGCCGCGTCGGGTGCGGGCACCTCCGGGACGCCGGTGGCAGTCAGCTCGCACGGGTTGGTCAGCAGGGTGCGTGGCGCGTCGAGGTCGTACCGGCGGTGCGCGCGGCGGGCGAAGTACGGCTCCGCGCTGGAGAAGGCGCCGGCGGCGAACAGCGCGGCGGTGGCGGTGGCGACGCCGTCGGCGCTGGGTGCGCCGGCATCCATCGGTACCGCGCCCGGGCCGGCCAGCCCGGCGAGCACCTGCCCCGGCCCGACCTCGACCAGCAGCTCGGCTCGCAGCGTGGCGAGCGCCTCGCGGAACCGCACGGGCGCGGTGAGTTGCCGGACCAGCAGCTCCACCAGGTCCTCGTCGGCCAGTCGCTCGCCGGTCACGGTGGAGGCGACCGGCCGGTACGCGGCCCGCCAGTCGATGGCCGAGGCGGCGGCCTTGACCCGGCTCGCGGCCGGCGCCATCAGCGGCGAGTGGAACGCGTGCGGTACTGGCAGCCAGGTCGCGCCGATCCCGCGCCGGGCCGCGTGCGCCACCACCCGGCTGACCGAGGCCCGGGTACCGGAGACCACTATCCGCCGGTCACCGTTGTCGGCCGCGACAACGGCGTCCTCGCCGCGCAGCAGCTGCTCCACTGTGGACAGATCGGCGGCCAGGTTGGCCATGCCGGCCGGTCCGGTGTCGGCCGCCGACATCGCCGCGCCGCGCGCGGCGGCCAGGCTGTACGCGTCGGCGTCGTCCAGCGCCCCGGCCCAGACCAGCGCGCCCAGTTCGCCGAGGCTGTGCCCGAGCGCTTCGTGCGCGCGCACCCCGAGGGTGTCCAGCCAGCGCAGCCCGGCCAGGGCGGCCCGGATGATGGCCGGCTGCGCCACCGCGGTGTCCACGGCGGCCTCCCGGTCGGCCGGCAGCGCCAGCGCGTCGTCGTAGCCGGGCGGCAGCTCGTCGAGCAGGTGCGACAGCGCGCCCGCGTCCGGGTAGCACGGCGAGGCCTGTCCCGAGAACAACAGCCCCACCCGCAGCGGCCGGCCGACGACCAGAAACACCCGGCGGAACCGGTCGAGAACCACCCGGTCGCCGGCCTCCAGCCGGGCCAGCGCGGCGTCGGCCGCGGCGGCCAGCTCGTCCGGGGTGGCCACGGCGGTGGCGAACCGGGCCGGCGCCTCGCCGCGCTCGGTGCCGGCCAGCGTGGCCGCGAGGTCGGTGAGCTGGCCACGGGTCATTCCCCGGGCGGCGTCGCGGATCCGCACCAGCCGGGCGGCCAGCTGCTCGGGCCGGTCCGCGGTGCAGACCACCAACTCCCGGTCGGGGTGCCGTCCGGCGAGGCCGCGGTCCCGCCGGGTGAGCCGGTGCCGCCGGGTGGGCGCCACGCCGCCGACCACCACGTGCGCGTTGATGCCGCCGAAGCCGAACGCGCTGACCCCCGCGTACCGGTCCGCGGTGCCCCACGGCCGGGCCTCGTCCAGTACCCGCAGCGAGCCGCCGGAGCCGGCGATCATCGGGTGCGGCTCGGCGCAGCCGGTCGTGGGTGGCAGCACCTCGTGGTGAACCGCCAGGGTGGCCTTGATCAGCCCGGCCACGCCGGCCGCGGCCTTGGTGTGCCCGATGTTCGCCTTGACGCTGCCCAGCGCCGCGGTGTCCGCGCCGGGGCCGCGCACCGCCAGCAGGGCGCCCAGTTCGGCCAGGTCGCCGACCTCGGTGCCGGTGCCGTGCGCCTCGATCAGGCCCACCCGCCGCGGATCCAGCTGGGCCCGCTCGTATGCGCGGAGCAGGGCCAGCCGCTGCCCGGCCAGCTCCGGCCGGGTCAGCCCGCCGTTGCCGTCGCTCGAGGTACCCCAGCCGCGCAGATACGCGTACGGGGTCAGGCCGGCCCGGCGGGCGTACTGCTCGCTGGCCAGCACCACCACCCCGCAGCCCTCGCCGGGCAGGAACCCGGTCGGCCGGCGGTCGAAGATGCGCATCTCGTCCCGCGCCAGAGCACCCAGCCGGGCGAAGCCCACCAGCTCGAACGGGTCGAGGCTGAGGTCCACCCCGCCGGCCAGCGCGACGTCCAGCTGACCCTCGGCCACCGCGGTGGCGGCGGCCGCCACGGCCAGCAGCGACGAGGCGCAGGCACCGTCCACCGTGTACCCGGTGCCGTGGAAGTCGAAGTGGTTGCAGACGCGGCCGGCGATGGTGTTGGCCAGCGCACCGGCCAGCGTCTCGTCCGAGGGCACCGGGAAGGGCTCCTTGAACCGCCGCTCAACCAGCCCCACCACGCGGTCCCGTTCGGCAACCGGGGTACCGGCCTCGGTCAGCGCGTCGGCCACCGCCCGGCGCACGTACGGCCAGCGGGTACGCAGCAGGGCGGCGCGGGAGAACTCACCGGTCAGCGAGTTGCCCAGCACCACGCCCACCCGGTCCCGGTCCAGCCCTTCGCCCTCGGGCAACCCCGCCGAGGCCAGTGCGGCGGCGCTGACCTCCAGCGCGAGCCAGTGCGTCGTGTCGACCGCGCGGTAGGTGCCGCCCGGGATCCGGAACCGTTCCCGATCGAAGTGCCACCCCTCGATGAGTCCGGCGTGCGTGACGTAGGTCCGGTCCGGCTCCGTGCCGCCGTACTCCGACAGCGGCAGTCGCTGTGGCGGGATGCGACGAAACGATCGGCGCCGGCCCAGCACGTTCTCCCACAACTGCTCGGGGTCTTCGGCCTCCGGGTACCGGCAGGCCATTCCGACGATGACGACTGAGGGGCTCATCGCTGCCGCTACTTCGCCGGCGGTACCACGGAGACCGGGGTGCGCTCGGGTTCGGGAACCGGTGGGCTGGCGTCGGGTACCACCGGCCGGCCCGGCATGACCGATTTCGCCTGCCACCGCTGCCGGGCGAAGGTGAGCACGAACCGCCCGGCGCACACGATGGTCAGCGCGTAGAAGAAGCCGAACGTGATGTGCAGCGCCACCAGCGCGCCGTACACCAGGGCCGTGGACGCGCCGAACACCACCTGGTCGCGGGGGCGCTTCGGGGTGGTCTGCGGATCAGTGATCATGTAGTTGGTGAACAGGATGAAGGCCACCCCGGTCACCACGAACAGCTCGGAGACCAGCGAGTCGGGCAGGAACGCCGCGCGCAGCAGCGCCTGCAGGACGAAACCGCCGACCCAGCCCAGAATCAGCGGGGTGCGCCGGGTCAGCTTCGCGTTCAGCATGGTGCCCAGCACCAGCACCAGGGCGGCCAGTCCCCAGTCCGAAACGAAGCTGTAGTACTCGGTGAACTGGTACGGCGGGGCGATCGCCATCCAGGTGAACACCAGCAGGGTGGTGCTGATGCCGAGGTTGCTCGGGTTGAAGAAGTGCTTCGGTATCCCGCCCACGGTCAGGCGCAGCACGTACTTGCTGGAGATGGCAACGGTCACCGCGAACACGGTCGGCCACAGCCGTTCGTTGCCGTACAGCAGCATGGCGCAGGCCAGCCCGGCGATGTGCGCCGGCAGCAGGAAATTGACCAGATTCACCCATCGGCCGAGATAGCGCGGCCTGCGGTGCCTGGCCCAGGCGTCCACCGTCTCCAGCACGATGCTCAGCGCGTACGCGACGAGGACCGCCACCACCGGGGTGAGGTACGCCTGCTCGAAGCCGAGGAACAGGTGGCCCAGCACGTTCAGCGCGGTGATGGAGAGGGCGAACCGGCGCAGAGCGATGAGTCCGGGATCGGTCTTGGGGCGGGCGGGTGCGCCTGGGTCGCTCATGCCAGATCCTCGCTTCGCTGCGGTCCGGCATGAGGCACACGCGCGCTGCAACTCCGATTCCTGATCCTCACGGGAGGAGCGGCTCCGCCGCGCTCGCCAATTCCACGCTCGCTCATGGTGTGCCTCCTGTCCTTGACGACGACGAGGGTGTGCGGGCAGCGGTGTCAGCCGGCCGTGCCCGGCGTGAGCATCAGGTCGTGCCAGCCCTCGCTCAGGGTGGTGCCGATGCTGTGCGGGCCGGTCGTGTCCCGCCAGGTGACCGTCACGGACACCGGCGCGGAGCTGGGCGCGCCGAGCCCGAACAGCAGCTCGGGCGCGTTGACCCCGGTGTGCCCGTTGGCCGGGTAGAGCTGGGCGCGCGACACCGTGCCGTCGGCCTTGGTCACGGTCACCGAGGCGCCGATGGCGGGGCGGGGCAGCGCGCCCGGGGCACCGGACACCGGCGGCAGCAGCAGCCGCAGCCCGAGGTATCCACGCGCCGGCCCGGTGTTGTGCAGGAACTGGGAGTTCGCCCACTGGTTGGCCATCAGCACGTCGGGCCGGCCGTCATGGTCCACGTCCCCGATCGCGATGCCGCGGCTGACTCCGGGGTTGTCGATGCCCAGCTGTTTGGCGATGTCCACGAACCGGCCGTCCGGGCCGCGTACGAAGAACGGGTCGCGCTGGTGCCCGGCGATGTCGGTACCGGGCGGGAAGTCCGGCCACGCCCACGGCTCGCGCACCGGGAGGTCGTTGGACATCGCGAGCTCCTGCAGCTCGGCCCAGCGGTTGGTGGTGCCCTTGACGAACCCGACCGCCTGGACCAGCTCGTCGGTGCCGTCCCCGTCGAAGTCGGCCGCCTTGATGTCCCAGCCCCAGCCGCTGCGCGACAGGCCCAGGCTTTCGCTGTCGTCCCGGTACGGCGCCTTGCCCCCGACCAGCGGACCTGTGCTGGTGCTGACGAACGCGAAGTTGCTCTCCTGCAGCCCGTGCTCGGTGGTGATGTTGCTGACCAGGATGTCCGGCCGGCCGTCGGAGTTGAGGTCGGTGTAGGTGACTCCCATGCTCTTGAACGAATCGCCGCCGATCACCTTCGACTTCGGTTCGGTCGCGTCTCGCGAGCCGGTCAGCGTGCCGAACCGGATATCTCCCGGGATCGACCGGTTGAGCAGCAGATAGTCCGGGCCGAAGTCGTTGGCCACGTACAGCTCCGGAAGCCCGTCGTTGTTGAGGTCCTGCGCGCCGGTGGCCAGCGTCCACGCCCGCGACTGGTTGGTCGTCAGCGCGTCCGACTGATCGGTGTAGTGGGGCACCCGCACGCCGTCGACCACGTCGATGTGGTCCAGCCGCAGGATCGCGTTGCGCCCACCGTTGGCCGCGTCCGACATGGAGTCCTGCATCTGCATCAGCGGATCGTGGTTCGCGTCAGCGTTGAGCACCTGGGCGCCGTCGGGGAAGTAATTGCCGATGAACAGGTCGAGATGCCCGTCGCCGTCGAGGTCCACCACGTTGGCGGTGGTGCTGTTCCAGATCTGGGTCGGATCCGCCGCCACGTTGACGGCCAGGAACGCCGACGCGGACAGCGCGGTGCCCGGTCGGCGCAGCAGCGCGACGGGGGTGCGGCCCCAGAAGTACACCAGCACGTCGGTATACCCGTCCTCGTTCAGGTCGGCCGGTACGCAGCCCATCGGCGCGGTGGTTTTCGCGTCGAACGCGACACCGCTGTACGCCAACCGGATCGGTGGGTAGCCGTCGGCGCGTGCGGGTACCGGCCGGATCGTCACCGAGTCATCGCGCGGATCCACCAGGCACGCGTCGTTGGGCAGCCCGTCGCCGTCGAAGTCGGCGAGGCCGGCGCTGGCGCCGACCGCGGAGATCCACGACTGGAGGTGGCGCAGTTCCGGCTCCACCACGCGCTCGGTACGCGCGCCGGGTGGCGGGCTGTTGAGGTCGCTGATGGAAAAGGAGAATCGGGAGGCCAAGGTGTTGACTTCCGCGGCACTGGCCCCGGGTATCCGCGTGGCGACGCCGGCCGCTACGCAGAGCGCGACGGCGAGCAGGGCGACCGTGGCGTGCCGGGCGCGGAGCCGAACGTCCATTTCGCATCCCTCTTTCCGTTCTCCGGGTGGTCGTCGTGATGGGTCTCGCACCGGTCGGAAACAGTGCCGCCGCGCGCGGCGATCCGCGCGGGCTCAGCCGGTCAGCGCGACGGTGGCCCGTCGCTGCACGGCCAGCCGCCAGCGCCGGTAGTGGGTGGCGTCGGCGCCTGGAACGTCCAGCCCGCGGCGGGCCTGCCAGGTCCACGCGGCGGCCTCCTCCAGCGTGGAGTTCGCCAGAGCCTCTACCGCGGCGCGGGCGTGCGCGGGAACGGAGCCGGACAGTCGCCAGGCCTCCGCGCCGAACGCGGCGCCCTGAGCGGCGGCGGCCCGGTGCGCGCCGGTCAGCTCGGCCAGGCGCCGCAGCGCTTCCGGCTCCACCCCGCCGGCGTACGTCGCGGCCAGGGCGATGCCGCTCCACACGTCGCCGCGGTGCGCCTCGGGCATTCCCTCGACGTAGCTGCCCAGGACGTCCGGGTCCGCGCAGGCGCGGAACCACAGGCTGCGCCCCACCCCCTGGTACTGGATGTCACAGGTGGGCGGGCAGGAGGAGGGGTGCGCCGACCACCGGGCGAACCTGCGCGGGGAGGCGAAGAACGACTGGCAGAAACCCACGCCATCGTAGGCCAGCCAGCGCAGCAGCGGGGCATCGCCGGTGGAGCGCGGCAGCCGGTGCCGGTACAGCTTGGCCATGCTCCAGCCCACCCCGACGTGCACCAGGTACGCGTACCGGCCGTCGTACTCGGCGCGCAGCCGGGCCAGCCGGCGGGTGCCGGCCGGGGTGAGCGCGTCCAGCAGGGCTGCGGCCATGCCGGCACCCTCGGCGGCGAAACCCCTGCGCACCGCCGGCACCGGCGACAGGTCGGGTGGCTGGCCGGCCGGGCTGGCCAGTTCGGCGTTGAACCCGTCCAGGAACGCCCCGGCCGCACTCTCCAAGGTGGACCGGGTGCCGGCCGGGGTGGTCCGGAAACCACGCTCGACGAAGTCCACCATGGTGGGTTTCAGTGCCAGTACCCGTCGCCATCCGGCGGGAGTGGGAAGTCGTCGGTTGACGTGTGTTCCGGTCATCGCGGCTCCTGGAGGCTGTCCGGTCCCGTACGCCGTGGGACAGCCTGCCAGCCGCGAGTTGAATGTTTCTGTAGCCCGCTGGAGTCCGATTCAGGCCGATGCGTCGTCGGCACCGTGGCGCCACTGCCCAGGCAGGCGCGCGTGCTCGCGCCGGGGGGAGTGGCGGTGAGGGTGAGAGGACGCGACGGGGGGCCGTCAGTGCGCCGGGGCGGCGGGGTGGATCAGTCCGGCTCGACGGCGGAGTTCGCCCGTGCCCAGCTGTCGCCGCGCTCCTCGATGTCGGCGATGGACAGCTCCTCGCGGGGAGTCGCCAGCGACCAGGCGTGCCCGAAGGGATCGCGCAGCATCGCGTACCGGTCGCCCCAGAACTGGTCGGCCGGCGCCTTCAATTCGGTGGCTCCGGCGGCGATCGCGCCGGCGAACACGGCATCCACGTCGTCGACATACATGTGCAGGGTGACCGCCGCGCCTCCCAGCGCGGTCGGCGTCTGGTCGCGTGCCGGCGAGTAGTCGTCGTGCACGAACAGTCGACCGCCGTTGACCAGAAGCTCGCAGTGCATGATCCGGCCATCGGGCCCGACATTGCGCAGCAGTTCGTCGGCGCCGAACACGGTCCGGTAGAACCGCACCGCCGCATTGGCGTCGGAGACCGTGAGCTGCGCGGTCACGCCGGGGAATTCGGTCGCGCTGCCGATCGTCATGAGTTGATTATCGCCCGGCACCGCGCCGGCGCGGTGGATTCTCGCCGCCGTTGCGCGCTGGGCGCAACGCGGAAAACTTTCATATCATCGCACTGAGTTATCGTCGGTCCGGTCCGAGGCCGCAACCGACGGGATTCATCGATTCTCTTGACATCGACAATGGTTGCGTGACAGAAGGGACGGGTGCGACCTGACCGTAATCCGCGAGGTGTCCACGGCGGCCCGCGGTGCGCGTCCGCTCAGGCGAGGTGGCCGGGCAGCCGGTCGAGGCAGTCCGACCAGCCCTGGTGGTGTGCGTCGACCGCGTCGGCGGGCAACTGCTCGTGGGCGAGCCGCAGCTCGGTCAGGTCGCCGTCGCCGAGCAGCTCGATCCTGACCACGCTGGTGTGGTCGTCGCCGTCCCACCGCCAGGCGAACGCGCACTCGCGCGGCGGCTCCACCTCGAGATACTCGCCGGACACCGCCATTTCGGGCGTGCTGGCGGCGATCCGGTACTGCCCGCCGGGCCGGAGGTCGAGCGCGGCTGAGGTCTTGAAGCTCGGCGGCCAGAACCACCCCGCCAGCTCGTCGGGGTCGGTGAACGCGCGCCACACGCGCGCCGGCGGGGCATCGAGCGTGCGCCCGATCCGCACCACCCCCGGGGCCGCCAGTTCCTTATCATTTTCTATAGTCACGTTCGGGATTATTCACTTCATCGATCGGTCGTCGCAAGCCACCGCGCCCGAGAACGGCGCGAGGCGCGGCGGCGCCGGTCGGCCCGGCCGGTGCCCCGGAGCGGCCCCGTGACCGGGCCCCGGGCGCCGGGGCTGCGCCGCGCGGGGTGGGTGCTCTCGGTGAGCTGCGCGAGCCTGTCGCGTACGACCCTGGTGTCGGTGATCCGCGTGCTGCGCCGCCGTGGCGGCTCGCGCGAGGTGTGGTGCGAGGACACCGTGGCGTTGCTCGCCCGGCTCGGGCCCTCGTTCATCAAGTTCGGTCAGCTGCTCAGCACCCGGCGCGACCTGCTGCCGGAGGACTGGTGCGAGGCGCTGTCCCGGCTCACCCGCGACGTACCGGCGCCGCCGGCCGCCGAGATCGCCGTGGTGCTGGGAGTTCCCGACCCGACCGTCACGCCGGCCCCGTACGCCTTCTTCGACTGGGCAGCGGTGGCCAGCGGCAGCATCGCCAGCGTCCACCGGGCGCGGCTGCCGGACGGCCGGCGAGTCGCCGTGAAGGTGCGCCGGCCCGGCATCGACACCGCGATGCGCGCCGACCTCGCGCTGATGCGGGCCTGCGCGCGGCTGGCCGGAGGGCTGCCCGGCCTCCGGCGAATCCCAGTGCGTCAGATGGTCGGCCAGGTCGCGGACGCCGTGCTCCGGCAGCTCGACTTCGTGGCCGAGCGGCGGGCACTCGGCGAGCTGGCGGCGAACTTCCGCGACGACGAGGCGGTCCGGGTCCCGGCGGTGTTCGAGGAACTGTGCACGCCAGACCTGGTGGTGATGGAGTACGTGCCGGGACTGGTGAGGTACCGGCCCGACGGGCTGGACCGCGACCGGCGCGCCGCCGTGGTCGCCCGGACGCTGCGCGCGGTCTACCGGATGCTGTTCCTCGACGGCCTGGTCCACTGCGACCTGCACCCGGGCAACCTCTACCTCACCGCGGACGCGGGCATCGTCGTCCTCGACGCGGGCTTCGTGGTGCGCCTGTCCGACCGGGTGCGTCGGCTGTTCGCGGGCTTCTTCCTCAACATGGCGCTGGGGCGCGGGCCGCGCTGCGCGGACATTGTCATCGAGAGCGCGTCGATGGTGGATGACCGCTGCGACCTGCCGGGTTTCCGCGCGGCGATCGTCGCCCTGGTCGAGGAGGCCAGCGGCACCCGGGCGGCCGACTTCGACCTCGCCCGGTTCGCCGGGCGGTTGTTTTCGTTGCAGCGCCGGTACGGCCTGTACGCCGCCGCCGAGTTCGTCTTCCCGTTGCTGTGCCTGCTGGTGGTGGAGGGCATGGTCAACGAGTTCGACGCGGGCGTCGACTTCCAGGCGCTGGCCATTCCGGTGCTGCTGGAAAGCCTGGTCACGCCGATCGAGCGGTAGGCGGGTCGCCCTTCCGACGCGGGGCTGTTGTCCCTTGTGCCCCGTGGAGGGGGTCACTTACTATTTCGACAGTAATCGCTGTACGTCTATGGGGGAAATGGGGGAGTGTCACGATGACAGACCAGCGAGATGCGGAGGGGAGCGGTGCGAGTCGCCGCGATGTCCTGAGAACGGCCGGCCTCGCCGCGGCGGCGATCGGTGCCACCCAGCTCACGGGCCAGGCGGCGGCGAGCGCCTCGGCGGCCGTCGACCCGTCGGTTCGTCTCGACGTCGTCGATTTCGTCGACGGGTTCTACGTGCTCGAGGCGCGGGCCCGGGTCGCCGGCACCGCGATGAGCGCACCGCTGCGCATGCGCGACGGGCTGAACGTGGAGGTCACCTCGGGCGCGGGCACCATCACCGAAGATCCGTACACCGGTGACATCCTGCTCAAGGCCGAGGTCGGCGAACAGATCTCGGCGCGCGCCGTGATTCCGGCGGACACCGCGGCCGCGCGGGCCGCTGGGGTGAAGGCCAGTGGATCGGTGGGGGGCGACAGCACGCCGCTCGTGACCTACCCGGGCGACCTCGCGGATCCCGAGGCTCGGGTGGCGATGGCCGGTGGCGGCGCCTGCGTCTCGGCCCTGTCCGGGGAGAGTATCGGCGCGCTCATGACCACCATGGCCGCGCACATGACCGCCGAACGGCAGGACGCCGTCGCGGCCGTCGGAGCGAACACCGTGACCTCGCAGCTGCGGGTGCGTGCCGCGGTGATGGGCAACGTGATCCCGTTCAGCGCCACGCACCGCGAGATCCGCTGGCGCCACGCGCGGTACTACGGCAGCGATGACGTCCTGGGCCTGCTCCGCTTCACCTACCAGCAGGACAAGCTCTCCGCCGTGACGATGGACAGCCTCGGCGGGGCCAGCTTCTTCCCGGCCAGCGCCGAGAATGTCCTCTACTGTCGGATGGAGATGCTCGACCTCGGCGGCTCGGCCATCTCCACCGACCCGATGCGGCTGCCGAACCCGTCGATGAACTGGCCGGTCTACGCGACACCGATGCAGTTGTCGAGGCCGATCACGTTCTACGACGAGGCGGCACCCGACCGCGAGGTCATGCAGATCATCAAGAACGAATTGCGGCTGTACGACTACAACGGAGTCACCATCAAGAAGCTGGCGGCCAAGACCCTCGCCTCCGGCGTCCTGAAGACCGCGTTCCAGGTCACCAACCAGACGGAGACCCCGTTCACGGGTCGGTGGATGATGATCGGTGACCACACCGATGTCACGTTCGCGAGCACGGACGCTCCGCTGACCCTGGGCCCCGCCGGCTCCAAGACGGCCACCCAGGTCGTCGAGGTCAACGCGCCGATCCGCAAGCGCCTGGTGTCGCAGCGGGTGGCGTTCGCGGTGATGTCGCTGTCCGAGCCGGCGGTCCTGGGCATCACGCCGATCACCTTCAAGTTCCCTGGTGCGTAGCACCCACTGTGAGGGTGCCGGGCCGCCGCCCGTCGGTGGCCCGGCACCCTCGGGCAGGTGGGTCGGCGTGGACACCACCCCGGCGCCGTACCTGGCCGTGGTGCAGGCCGACCTGCCCGGAGCGGACCCCGACGCCTGCGCCACCGTGCTGCGTGCCGTCGTGCGCGGCGTCGAGGGCGCGGGATTCGCGGCCGGGTTCGGGCCGCCGCCGGCACCCACGGCGACGTACCTGCTCGGCGTCTCGGCGCGGCTGCTGAAGGGGCCGTGGACGCCGTGGCGCGACGACGCCGACGATTCCAGCCGTTGGGGCCGGCCGGTGCGCTGCCCGGCGTCGCTGCGCGCGATGCAGGCCAAGCGTGACAACGACTTCCCGTCGTTCCGGACCGACCAACAGCGCGTCGGCCACGAGACGGACCTCATCGCCCTGCTGGAGTCCGCCGACCCGGAACAGCTGTCCCGAGCGGTCCGGGAGATGTCCGGCCCGCTCGGTGGCGCGGTCCGCGAACACCGCGGGCAGCTGCGGCCCCAGGGCCGTGATCCGTTCGGTTTCCACGACGGCGTCAGCAACCTGCAGGACCTGCGCGCCGAGGACCCTCGGCGGTACGAGGAGCACCTGATCCACCGCGAGGCGGATCTCGACCTCGAGGGTACGTACCTGGTGTTCCGCCGGTACCGGCTGTTCCCGCAGCGAATGCGTGACCCGGTGGTGGTGCCCGACGATCGCGGCGAACAGACCAGGACGCTCACCCCGGAGCAGGTGATCGGCCGGTGCCGGTCCTGCGGCAGCGTGCTGGACGCGGACACCGGCGACCACCTGCCGAGGCGGGCCGGTGAGGCCCAGGGCGCCTCGGCGTTGCGGCAGTCCCACCTGCGCAAGGCAAACCCGCGGGGCCGCGGGCTGACCAACTTCGGCCACGAGGTGGTGCCGCCCGACGTCCGGCTGCTGCGCCGCGGCTATCCGACCAGCGACCCCGAGGGCCTGCTGTTCCTCGCGTTCCAGGCGGACATCCAGGACGGCGGGTTCGAATTCATCCACAACGAATGGCTGCTGTCGGACTTCAACGGGGCTCCCGATCCGTTGCTGTCACCCGAGGCGGGCCTCGTCGAGCCACTGACCGGCTGCTACTACTTCGTACCCCGGGCGCAGCGCGACCTCGGCGAGGTGCTGCGCACGCTGGTCACCAGCGCGCCGGTGGACGGGTTCGACGGCCTCGCGACCGCGACTACCTGAGTCCGAGCAGTGTCGTGCAGCGCAGGACCGCGGCCGGGTCGCCCTGTGCCTTCATCAACCCGCTGATCACCGCGTCGAACGCGCTCACCAGCTGCGCCCCGATCCGGATGAACGTCACGGCGTCGGTGGTGATCACGAGTACCGGGTCCGGCGCCGGGCCGCGCGCCGCCTTGGCCGTACCCTGCTCGACCGAGATGTGGAACGCCTCGCCGTCGACCCGGAACTCGTAGCTCTCGGTCACCTCCGGAATCCGGCGGGCGTCCATCATGGCCTGTACCGCGAGAAAGCCCCACGCGGCGCGGCTGGCCTCGGTGCTCGCCGCCTCCTCGGTCAGCCGGCCCATGCCCCAGTGCGCCAGGCCGAGGATCGGCGGGCCCAACTGCTCGCCCAGCGGGGTGAGGCGGTAGCTCCTGCCCCGCTTGTCGTTCGGGACGACCTCGGAGGTGATCACTCCCTCGTCGGCCAGCATGCGCAGGCGCTCGGTGAGGATGTTGGGTCCGATGCCGGGCAGGTTGTCGAAGATGTCGTTGAAGCGACACGGCCCGATGAGCAGCTCCCGCAGGATCAGGATCGTCCAGCGCTCACCGACGACGTCCAGCGCGGAGGCGAGTCCGCAGAACTGCCCGTAGTGCCGCCGCTCCGCCATCGTCCTCCTCCCGATTGCTCACTTTTCCTAGCATAGAACGGCGCCACGCCGCGACCGCGCGGCGGCCGGCGCCGCTCATCGCGTCCCGAGGCGCAGCCGGGCCACCTTGCCGAACTGCCCCTTTCCGCCGAGCATGCCGGGCAGCCGGGCCAGGTACCTCTGGCGCTGCGGCTCGTAGTCCACCAGGTACCACTGGTCGAGCAGGACGATGCCCTCCGCCCAGGTCTCCAGCTCCGCGCAGTCGTCGCACCCCCACCGGAACACCGCACCGGTCCCGGCCACCGTGGGGTTGAGCCTGGTGTTCTTGACAGTGAACGTGCCCAGTACCTCGACGACGAGCTCGGAGCCCGGGAACCGTTGCCGGATGGCCAGCACGAGGTCCCTGACGCTCGACTCGTCCAGGTACTGCAACAACCCCTCGGCCACGAACAGCATGGGTCGGGTGGTGGCCGCCGGGGGGATCCGATCCATCCAGGCGAGGTCGGTGACGGAGCAGGTGACCAGGTGGTTGCGTGCCGACTCACCGATCAGCTCCTGCCACAGGGGCCGGATCTCCGCCAGGTCGACGGAGAACCACTGCGCCTGGGCGTTGTCCAGGCGCAGCGCCCGGGTGCACAACCCCGCCCCGAGGGTGATGACCGTACCCTCCGGGTGCCGGCGCAGGAACTCCCGGACGGCGTTGTCGATCAGCCAGGTACGGACCGGGATCGCCCAGCGCATCCGCCAGTCGTCGAACTTGGCGAAGTCGTGGTCGATCCGCTCGACGAAGGACACGGCGAACTCGTCCGCGAACAGTCGGTCCGGGCGGGCGGTCTCCAGGGCCCGGTGGTAGAGCGTCAGCAGCATGGTCTCCGGTACCCCGGTGAGTTTGGTCTGGCCGTTCACACGTTCCTCCCGGTCAGTCGGTGTCACGCGGCGTGGTCGAGCCGGCGGTGGGCGGGTTCGCGAGCCGGTACACCGCCTCGACGCGTCGGGCCAGTCCCGCCACGGTCGGGGACTCCAGCAGGGTCAGCGCGGGCAGGTCGACCTGGAACAGCTCGTTGAGCCGCGATAGCACCTGGGGGATCAGGATGGAGGTGCCCCCGAGGGCGAAGAAGTCGTCGTGCACGCCGAGGCGGTCGATCCCCAGCACCGTGTGCCAGATGGTGGCGATGGCGGCCTGCACCGGCGTGTGCGGCGCGGTGGGCCCTTCGCCGGCCGGAGGTGGGGCGCCGGCGACGGGCGCGCCGTCACCGGCCCCGGCAGCTCCCTCGCCGCCCGGTCGGCGAGCCGGCCCGCCGTTCGCTGATGCCGGAGGGCCGCCGGGCGCCGCCGGTACCGGGTCGCGGGCCGCCGCCGGTGTCGGGTGCGCGCCGTGGGCCGGATCGGCTCGGTCGATCCAGTAGCGTTCGCGCTCGAACGGGTAGGTCGGCAGCGGCACCCGGCGCCGCCGCTGGCCCGCGTGGTACGCCGTCGCGTCAACCCCGCATCCCGCCAGCCAGAGCCTGCCCACCGTCGCGGCCAGCACCGCCTCGTCGGAGCGCCGACCGGCGCCGGGGGAATCCGGCAACGAGCCGAGCACCGCGCGGCCGGGCAGGTGGCCCAGGTACGGGCGCGCCAGGTTGCCCAGCGTGTGCCCGGGGCCCACCTCCAGCAGGACGCCGTCGGTACCGTCGATCAGCTCCTTGACGCCCTCGGCGAACCGTACGGTGCCGCGTAGCTGCCGGGCCCAGTACCGGGGATCGGTCGGCTCCCGATCGGCGACCCAGGTACCGGTGACATTGGAGACGTACGGAATCCGGGGCGGGTGCCGTTCGATGCCGGCGACGAACCGGGCCAGGTCGTCCATCACACCGTCGACCGCCGCCGAGTGGAAAGGCAGCGACCCCCGCAGGCGGTGGCCGGTGACACCGTCGCGGGCCAGCCGCTCGGCGAGCCCGTTCATCTCGGCCGCCGGGCCGGCCACCACCAGCTGGGCCGGCCCGTTGACCGCTGCCAGGCAGACCGCCGGGGACAGGTACGGCCGGACCTCGTTCTCCGACAGCGGCAGGGCGAGCATCCACCCGGCCGGCAACCGGCTCATGAGCTGCCCCCGGTAGGCGACCAGCCGTAGCGCGTCCTCCAGCGAGAACACGCCGCACACGCAGGCCGCCACGTACTCCCCGAGACTGTGCCCGATGCAGGCCGCGGGTTGGATTCCCCACGACATCCACAGCCGCGCGAGCGCATACTCCACAGCGAACAGGGCGGGCTGGGTGAGTTCGGTGCGGTCGAGGTCCTCGGATCGGGATGCCGCCGGGTCCGGGTACACCACCTGCGACAGATCCTCCGCCAGCACCGGTCGCAGGATCTCGGCGCAGCGGTCGAACTGCCGCCGGAACACCTCTTCGGTCCGGTACAGCCCGGCGGCCATCCGAGCGTACTGGGTGCCCTGCCCAGGAAACAGGAAGGCCACGTCGCGGCCGGCCGAGCCGGTGTGCGCGGTGAGCACGGACGGATCGTCGGGTACGCGCAGCGCGTCGACCGCCGACGAGGCGTCCGGGCACACCACAACCCGCCGGTACGGCAGATCCGCGCGCCCGACCCGAAGTGTGTAGGCGACATCGGCCAGCTCGAGTTCGGGGTGCCCGGCCAGGTGCTCCGCGAGCCGCGTCGACGCGGCCTCCAGCGCGGGTCGGGTGCCGGCGGCTAGCTGAAGCACCTCGTGCGCGCGCGCCCATTCGGCGGCCGCCGCGGGCGGGGCCTCCTCCAGGATGACGAAGGCGTTGGTGCCACCCATCCCGAGGCAGTTGACCCCGGCCCGGCGGGGGCCGGGGCCGCCCGCCCAGTCGGCGAGCAGGTCGTTGACGTAGAAAGGGGAGTTGTCGAAGTCGCAGGCGGGGTTCGGTCGCCGGTAGTGCAGGGTGGCCGGGATGAGCCGGTGCTCCAGGGCAAGCACCGTCTTGATCAGTGAGATGATTCCGGCCGCCGCGTCGGCGTGGCCGATGTTCGTCTTCACCGACCCGATCGCGCAGAACCGCGTGGCCGGGGTGAACGCCCGGAACGCGGCCGACAGCGCGGCCACCTCGATCGGATCGCCCAGCGGCGTTCCGGTGCCGTGCGCCTCCACATAGGACAGAGTGGCCGGATCGATGCCGGCCCGGGAGATGGCCTCGACGATCGCGCGGGACTGACCTATCACGCTGGGCGCGGCGAAGTCCGCCTTGGTCGCGCCGTCGTTGTTCACCGCCGACGCCTTGATGACCGCGCGGATGTGGTCGCCGTCGTTGAGGGCGTCGGTCAGGCGTCGCAGCGCCACGACGCCCGCACCGCTGCCGAAGACCGTTCCCGCCGCCCCGGAGTCGAACGCCCGGCAGTGGCCGTCCGGGGAGAGCACCCCGCCCTCCTGGTAGCGGTACCCCGACGCCTGCGGTACCCGGACCGAGACGCCGCCGGCCAGCGCCAGGTCGGACTCCATCGTCAGCAGGCTCTGGCAGGCCAGGTGAACCGCCACCAGGGCGGTCGAGCAGGCGGTCTGCACGCCGATGCTCGGACCGGTCAGATCGAGCTTGTGAGACACGCGGGTGGGCAGGAAATCCTTGTCGTTGCCCAGCACGGTCAGCAGGTAGTCCTCCCGCAGTTGCGGCAGGAGGTCGCCGAACAGCAGGTAGGTGCCGATCGAGGCGCCGGCGTACACGCCGATGGAGCCGTCGAACTTGGCCGGGTCGTACCCGGCGACCTCCAGGGCCTCCCGGGCACACTCCAGAAAGATCCGTTGCTGCGGATCGATGCGGCTGGCCTGCTGCGGCGGGTACCCGAACAGCCGCGCGTCGAACCGGTCGACGTCGGCCAGCACGGGCGCGGCCCTGACATAACGGGTGTCGCGCAGCTCCTCCGGGCGCACCCCGGCCGCAAGGAGCTGTTCATCGTCGAAGAACGAAATGGACTCGACGCCGCGGCGCAGGTTGTCCCAGAACTCCTCGACGTCGCGGGCACCGGGGAACCGGCCGGACAGGCCGACGATCGCGATGTCCAGCTCGTCCTCCGGCCCGGCGGTCACGGCATCCGACCCCGCCGCTTTTTCGCCAGGCCGTCCCCCCGCCGCCGCTGTCCCCGCAGGAGACTGTCCTGAAGGGACGGTGCGGTACTGGCGACGCCGTCCCTCTCCGCAGCGTCCGCCGCCGCCTGCCCGCGCGCCGCTTCCGTTCCCGGATCGCCCGGCGGTTCCGGATCGCCGCTCGGGTTCGCGGGCGGCGCCGGTGGAAGGGGCGGCGCCGGCGGAAGGGGCCGCGCCGGTGGAAGGGCCCGCAGCAACTCGGTCATCGCACGGATGGTGGGCCTCTCGAACAGGCCGATCTCCGAGAGGTCGGTGCCCAACTCCTCGTTCAGCCGGGCGCTGACCATGACCGCGTCGAAGGAGGTCCCGCCGAGTTCGAAGAAGTTGTCGTCCACGTCGAACTCGTGGACTTTCAGCACGTCGAGCCAGACGGCCTCGATCGCCCGCTGGATCCGCCGCGAGCGCGCGGCCTCAGTGTCCACGCGCCGCCCCGGCGGTCCGTTCGCTGTCCGGCGCCTCACCGTCCGCCAACTCCCCGGCGCGCGGTTGCGGTGGGTCGGCCGCGCGCGAGGTGACCAGCGGGACGAAGACCCTGAAGATGGGTGCCAGTCCCTCGCCCATGTTGGTGTTGGCGATGAAGTTGGGCATGCGCTGGCTGAGGAACACGCCCAGCACCGGGTTGTCCGGGTCGGGGTCGTACCAGAAGTAGGTCATCTTCATGCCGAGATGTTCCAGGGTGCCGCCGCGCTGGCCGTACGGGGTGATTCGCTTGCGGTACCCGAACCCCATCGTGTGCCCGTGCCCCTGATCCTTCACGAGCAGGCTGACGATCCGGGGCGAGAGTACCCTCCGGGAACCGAACAGGCCGCCGTCGCGCAGCATCCTGAGGAAGTTCAGCAGATCGTTGACCGACGAGAACATCCCGGCGTCCGGATTGACGAAGCGCCACCCCGAGCGCAGCCTGTCGCGCACGCCGCCCGGGCCCGACGCGATCTCCGGGGGAAACCGGCCGTCCTTGGTGATCAGCACGAAGTCGGCGACGCGGGCGCGCTGCTCGTCGGTCACTCCCTCGTCGAGGCGCTCGTCGACCTCGGGATCGCCGGTGCGGCCCGCGATGAAGAAGGAGTCGGACATCTCCAGCGGGGTGAACAGTCGCTGCCTGATGTACTGGTTGACCGGTTGCCCGGTCAGTTGCTCGACGATGCGGGCGAGCAGGATGTGGTTGACGGTGGCGTAGGAGTACTCCGAACCGGGCGGCGGGGTGGCCCTCACCGGGTAGGTGCGCATGATGTGCAGGCTGACGCCGTCGAGGTCGACGCACCTGGCGGGCTGGCAGCGGCCATTCGCGTGGACGTACTCGTTGGTCAGCGCCGGTGCGCCGAGCCACTCGGAGGTTGGCCCGAGGTCCAGCGGGCCGGCGCCCGCGGCCGGTGGCGGCCCGGCCGGATCGTTGCAGGAGGTGCGGGGCCAGTCGGTGTAGTGGCGGGTGTGCGGCAGTCCGGAGGTGTGCTGGAGCAGGTGCCTCAGCAGGATCCCGCGCCGGAGCGGATCGAGCGCGTAGAAATCCATTCCCGGAAGGGTGAAGACCGGGGTCTCGATGTCGAGCATCCCGCGCTCCTCCAGCGCGAGCAGCACCGCCGCGGCGACGAACGGCTTCGTCATGGAACCGATCTCGCAGATGGTGTTCACATCCCACGCCTGGCCGGCGCTGCCCAGCAGCCGGCCGTCCTCTTTCGTCTCGGCGCCGAAGGCGGTACCGGGCAGGTTGTCCGGGTGGGCTGCCTGATAGGTGCTCATTTCCTCGGTGACCCGGCGCCACCACTGTGGCTGGTTCATCAACGTCACTCCTCAAAGGACTCCGGCTTCTCCCAGTCGGCGGCGCTTTCACCGGTCTCCGACACGAGGGGAAATCCCGATTCCGCCCAGGCCCTTCGGCCCCCTTCCATCACAAACGTGTTCGGATAGCCGAGAGTCCGCGCCTTCGCCGCGCTCAGGTAGGCGGTGAGGCACATCGAGTCCCGGCAGTAGAAGACCAGCTGTGCCTGCCGGTCGGCAGGCAGCCGGTCGACCGGGATGTCCTCCTGCCCGACAAAGACGGCCTCCGGCACGTGCCCGCGCTGCCACAGCGTCGTGCGGTTGGCGTCGAAGACGAACAGGTCGGGCCGGTCCATCCGGTTGCTCAGGTCGACCGCCGTGAGGGTCGGTATCCGCAGGGACCGGGCGTACTGGAGAGTGAAGCGCAGGAAGAGCCGGTGCCAGAACTGCGCGAACCGCCGGCGTTGCCGGCCCCGGGCGTCGTCGTCGGCGCCGGTGCCCTCCCATCCCCGGTGGCGCACGGTCAGCCTCGTGCCCTGACCCTGCCGCCGTAGCAGCAGCTCGGCGGCGGTCGGGAACCACCAGGACGGGTGTTCGAGTTCGACAAGCAGCGGCTCGGCGCCCCTGTCGATGCCGTCCTGGCCGCCATCGCTGGCGGTGCGCTCATCGCCGCTGCCACCGGCACCATCGATGCCGCTCAGGTCGTTGGGGCCACTCAGGTCGCCGGCCGCGCCGAGCGTCAGGCGCAACTCGCCCGGCTCCCCGCCGTCGGTGAGGGTGAGCGTGGTCGAAAACCACCTGGAATAGGGGTCGCCAGGGAGTTGGAACGCCTTCTGCAGGAACTGCGCCATGGCCGACCGGACGGCAGGCGGGTCGCCGGGCAGGTCGGTGCTGAGGATGAATTCCTGGGTCGGTGGAATCGGGGGTACGGGCGCGCCGACGAGCCACCGCTCCAGGCGGTCGGTGTGGCGCAGCCACTCCTCGTGCTCCGGTTCCCGTCGGTCGGCGCCGGTGCCGCCCTCGGGGTAGCCGACGGTGATCAGGCAGCCGTCCCCGTGCGGGGTGAGGTCCCAGCAGATCGTCTCCTTGACGTCGATGCCGAAGCGCCGCCGGCGGTACTCCAGGCGGTGCGGCGCGTCCAGCCGCAGGACCTCCAGCGCGTACACGTCGCCGTCGCCCATCACCAGTTGGGACAGCTGACCCACCCGGAATTCGGGTGACACCTCGCCCCACCACTGCCCGGCCAGCCGCGGATCGGTCAGCGCTTCCCAGGCCGATTCCGCTGGCGCCCGTACGGCTCTGGTCACCCGCCGGGCGCGCCTCGGGTCACCGACTCGCGCCGAATCACCGACTCGCGCCGGGGCGCCTGGGCGCGGCGGGTCGCCTGGGCGCGGCGGGAGGGTTTCGTCAGCTGGCACGGCTGCGCCCCCCGACGGCGGAGCGGGAACGGATCAGGTCGGTGGCCCCCCGGTGGTCGTCGATGTCACCGAACCAGCCGCCGTGGATGTGCTGCTTCACCATGCCGCTGGCCAGAAAGTCGTGCGGGTACCCCAGAGCGATGTCGCTGACCTGGTCGAGGCGGCGGGCCTGCTCGTCCGGCAGCGTGACCTCAAGGCAGCGCAAGTTCTCCCCGGCCTGCTCGGCGGTGCGGGCGCCGAAGAACGGGATCACGTCCTTGTACCGCAACCAGTTCAGCGCGACCTGGGCGGGAGAGCAACCCAACTCGCCCGCGACCCGTACCACCTCGTCCAGGATCGCGACCGCGCGCTCGTCGCGCCGCACGAAGCGCGAGGCGCCGGGCCCGTCGAGGCGGCCCGCCGGGGCGGGCGTGCCGGCCGGGGCTTCGTCCGGTGGCTTGCGGTACTTGCCGGTCAGCCAGCCGCTGGCCAGCGGGGTCCACGCGGTCACGCCGATGTCCAGGGTGCGGGCCATCGGCAGCAGTTCCCGGTCGCCGTCGCGCTCCAGCAGGTTGTAGAGCACCTCCACGGCGATGAACCTGGTCCACCCCCGCGCCGCGGCCAGGGTGCTCGCGGCCGCCACGAACCACGCCGGGGCGTTGGAGGCGCCGACGTAGAGCACCTTGCCGAGCCGGACGAGGTCGTCCAGCGCCCGCATGATCTCCTCGACCGGGGTCATGAAGTCCCAGGCGTTGAGCCACAGCAGGTCGAGGTGGTCGGTCTGCAACCGGCGGATGCTGGATTCGACCGAGGCCACCAGGCTCTTGCGGTGATTGCCGGAACCGTTGACGTGCTCACCGCGGGCGCTGCCGGTGTATTTGGTGGCGACGACGAACCGGTCGCGCTCGGCCTTGATCAGCTCACCCAGGTACCTCTCGCTCGTACCGTAGGAATTGGACGTGTCGATGAAGTTGCCGCCGGCCTCCGCGAAGGCGTCGAAGATCTGCCAGCTCTGCTCCCGCGTCGTGCCCCAGCTCAGGTCGTCCATGAAGGTCATGGTTCCCAGGCCCAGTTCGGAGACCCGTAGTCCGCTGTTGCCGAGCAACTTGTAGCGCATGGCACGTCTCTTTCCGGGGAAGGGTCGTCGCGGGCGCCTGGGCGGCGTGTCTAGTCCGCGGCCCGTACCTTGCGGGTCAGCGTGTTGCCGAAGAACTGCCAGCCGCGTTCCGTCCGGACGAAGACGGCCGAGTGGGTGTACTGCCCGGTCAGCTCGCCGCGGCCCGGGATTTCCCCACCGATGTTCACATCGGCGATTTCCCGCACGAGGTCGCCGTTCGGGTCGAACGACACGGTCCGCTCCTGCCGCTGGTAGAAGGGCATGAAGGTCGATTTCGAAGAGGTGATCGCGGCGAGTACGCCCTTCCTGCCGACCACGTCCCCGTCCGGCGTCACCATGCTGAACTCGGGATGGATCATCAGCTCCAGCGCGTCCCGATCCTTGTCGCGACTGGCCTGCTCGAACCGGCGTTTGAACGCGGTGAACTTCTGGAGCCTGCGCTCGTGTTCCCGCTCCGTCTCCTGGCTGATCACGATCTCGTGCCCGTCCGGGTCGGTCAGCGTGAAGAAGGTTCCCCAGGGCTGCTGCTCCGGCTCGGTGACCTTTACGCCGCGGGCCGCCAGGTCGGCGTGCAGGGCATCCGCGTCGGAGCAGTTCAGCGTCACGTCCGCGGGCTCTCCGACCCGGTCGGTACGCCCGAAGCCCGCCGCGTCGGCCAGCACGAGGGCCGTGCGCGCGCCCGGCGGCGTGACCTCGATCCACCGCCCCTGATCGCCCAGATCGGCGTCCTCGGTGACCTCGAAGCCCAGGGTGTCCACATAGAAGTCACGCGCGCGCTGCTGGTCCGCGACGTACAGGGACACGGTGTTGATCCTGGTAATCACGACGCCACTCCATCCTCGCAAACCCCGGCTGCCCCTGCCCGTACCGTCACGACTTCCGCCAGTCTCGACCAGGCCGCGCGGGCGGCACTTCTTCGTTCTTGCGCACCGCGATCCGAGCCGACGCCCCGCGTGGAGCGCGCGCACCGCAGAGAGAGTTCGAGGGTCCCGGGCGGACATTCCTTGGCCGGCACCGGCACGATAGTCCGCCGCCGGGTCGTGAGACTTCTCGGAGATTGCGTAGCAGCCCGCGTTTTGACGCTGTCCGCACACTACGCGAGATTCACGAGCTGCCCTCATGTCGTTGGTTACCATCGCGTCATGCCACGGTTGCTGAGCTACTGCTGGCGTCACCACGCCACGATGGTCATCATCGCGGTGGCCTCGGTGCTCGGCACGGGTGCGTCCGCGGTCCTGCCGTTACTCCAGCGGTCCATTGTGGACGGCGTCGTCTCCGGCCGCGACCGGAACTTCTGGCCACTGGTCGGCGCCCTGATGGGGCTGGGTGTGTTCATCTTCGTCACCACGTACCTGCGCCGGGTTCTGACCGGTCGGCTGTCGGTGAATTTGCAGCACGACCTGCGTACCGAGATCTTCGACGCACTGTCGCGATTGGACGGATTCGGCCAGGACAGCCTGCAGATCGGCCAGATTCTCAGCCGCTCCAACTCGGACGTCGCGATGACCCAGACCCTGGTCTCGTCGATCCCGATGGCGGTCGGGAGCTTGGTGCTGTTCGCCGTATCGCTGGTCGTGATGCTGGTACTGTCCCCGCTGCTCACGCTCGTCGCACTGGCGGTGGTCCCGGCGACCTGGTGGATCGGGGAGCGTGGCCGCCGTAGGCTGTTCCCGGCGACCTGGGACTCCGAGCAGCAGGCCGCCGAGGTGGCCGGCGTCATCGACGACGCGGTAGGCGGGGTGCGCGTCGTCAAGGGATTCGGTCAGGAGGACCAGGAGCAGGCCAAGCTGTCGACCGCAGCCCGCAGGCTCTACGCGTCGCGGATCCGGGGACTGCGGCTGGGCGCCTGGTACAAGTCACAGATGCAGGCGATCCCCGCTCTGGGGCAGGTCGGGGTGCTCGCGCTGGGCGGCACGCTGGCGCTGCGGGGCAGCATCACGCTG
Organism: Rugosimonospora acidiphila; assembly: GCF_039543385.1. Lineage (NCBI taxonomy): Bacteria > Bacillati > Actinomycetota > Actinomycetes > Micromonosporales > Micromonosporaceae > Rugosimonospora > Rugosimonospora acidiphila. The sequence continues at coordinate 215,475 of NZ_BAABJQ010000002.1, read as the reverse complement.
GGCACGTTCCTGGCGTTCTGGGCCTATCTCGCCCAGCTCACCGGACCGATCCAGTCGCTGACCAGGCTGTTGGCCGTGGGGCAGCAAGCCCGGGCCAGCGTGTCCCGGGTCTTCGAGGTGATCGACTCCCAGCCGCAGGTGGTCGACGTCCCCGGCGCGGTGGCGCTGCCGGACCAGCCCGCCTTCGCGTTGGAGCTGGCCGGCGTGACGTTCGGCTACCTGCCCTCGCAACCGGTGCTGCGCGACCTGTCGCTGCGGGTACGGCCGGGGGAGACCCTGGCGCTGATCGGCACGTCCGGCTCCGGGAAGTCCACGATCTCGCTGCTGCTGCCGAGGTTCTACGACCCGCAGTCGGGCAGCGTCCGGGTCGGTGGTCACGACGTCCGCGACCTCACCCTCGACTCGCTGCGCGCCCGGATCGGCCTGGTACTGGAGGAGAGCTTCTTGTTCTCCGAGAGCCTGCGGGCCAACATCGCCTTTGGGCGTCCCGACGCGTCCGATGCCGAGGTGGTGAGCGCCGCGCGGGCGGCCGAGGCGCACGAGTTCATCGCGGCGCTGCCCGATGGGTACGACACGGTGGTGGGCGAGCGGGGCCTCACGCTGTCCGGAGGGCAGCGCCAGCGCGTCGCCCTGGCCCGCGCCCTGCTCACCGACCCGCACATCCTCATCCTGGATGACGCCACTTCGGCGGTGGACGCCCGCGTCGAGGCCGACATCCACCGCACGCTGCGGCACGTGATGCGCGGACGCACCACCCTGCTGATCGCGCATCGCCGCGCCACTTTGGGGTTGGCCGACCGGATAGCGGTGCTCGACGAGGGCCGGCTGGTCGACGTGGGCACCCGGGAGGAGTTGCGAGCGCGCTGCGCACGGTACCGGTTGTTGGTCTCCGGCCCCGGCGAGGACGCGGAGGGGGTCGACGCGGGCGAGGTGGCCGTCGAGCCGGAGGGTTCACTCTGGGACTCCACCCGGGTGCCCGAACCCATCGCGCGTCAGGCACCGAAGGGTCGGGCCACCGGCCCCGCCGGCATCTTCGGGCTGATGGCGCCCAGCCGGGAGATGCTGGCCAGGGTGGCGGCGCTGCCGCCCGCCCGCGACGAGCCCGCAGTGGACGAGCGGGCCGCGGTCGAGGCGGGCCCCGCCCCGGGGATCCGCGCGCTACTGCGCCCGTTCCGCGCCACGGTGCTGGGCGCTCTGGTCCTGGTGGCGCTGGACGCGCTGAGCGCGCTGGTGCTGCCGGTCCTCACCCGCGACGGGGTGGACCGGGGCGTGGTCGGCGGCAGCGGGCGTGCGCTGGCGGTGGTCTCCGGGATCGCGCTGGCCGTGGCGCTGGTGAACCTGTTCATCGTGCGGGCGCACGTGCTGGTGACCGCCCGCACCGGCGAGCGGGTGCTCTACACGCTGCGGCTGAGAATGTTCGCGCACCTGCAGCGATTGGGCCTGGACTACTACGAGCGGGAGATGTCCGGGCGCATCCTGACCAGGATGACCACCGACGCCGACGCGGTGGCGGTGTTCGTCCAGGACGGTCTGACCAACACCGTGGTGAGCCTGCTGACCCTCGCCGGCATCCTGCTCGCCCTGCTGGTGATCAGTCCCGAGCTGGGCCTGGTGGCGGTCGCGGCGCTGCCCGTGGCGGTGGCGGCCACGCTGGTGTTCCGTTCGGTGTCGGCGCGCGCGTACGCCGACGCGCGGGAGAAGGTCAGCACGGTCAACGCCGACCTGCGGGAAAATGTGGCGGGGCTGCGAGTCACCCAGGCGTACCGGCGGGAGACCCACAACCGTGGCCGGTTCGCCCAGCGCAGCGACGCGTACCGGGCCGCCCGGATGCGGGCGCAGCGGGCCGCCGCCGTGTACTTCCCGTTCATCGAGCTGCTGTCGACCCTGGTGGCCGCGGGCGTGCTCGCGGCGGGGACGGGCATGGTACGCGGGGGCACGCTGACCGCCGGTGGGCTCATCGCGTACCTGATCTACATCGAGCTGTTCTTCTCGCCGTTGCAGCAGCTGTCCCAGGTGTTCGACGGGTACCAGCAGGCCGCGGTGGGGCTGCGCCGGTCCTGGGAACTGCTCGGTACGCCGACCTCCACGCCCGTGCGGGCCGATCCGATACCGGTGCCGGCCCGGCTGCGCGGGGAGCTGGTCGTGGAGGCCGTGCGCTTCCGGTACTCCGCCGAGGCCGCCGAGGCCCTGCGCGGTATCGACCTGCGGGTCGCGCCGGGCGAGACGGTGGCCCTGGTGGGGCAGACCGGTGCGGGGAAGTCCACGCTCGTCAAGCTGGTCTTCCGGTTCTACGACCCGACCGCCGGCGCGATCCGGATCGACGGAACGGACGTGCGCGACCTCGACCTGACCCGGTACCGGCACCGCCTGGCCCTGGTACCGCAGGAGCCCTACCTGTTCCCCGGTACGGTGCGGGACGCCATCGCCTACGGCCGGCCCGGCGCCAGCCAGGCCGAGGTCGAAGCTGCGGCCCGGGCGGCCGGCGCGCACGAGATGATCAGAAGGCTCGCCGGCGGATACCTGCACCCGGTCGCGGAGCGCGGCCGCAATCTGTCGGCCGGCCAGCGCCAGCTGCTCGCGCTGGCCCGCGCGGAGCTGGTCGAGCCGGACATCCTGGTGATGGATGAGCCGACGGCGGCGCTCGACCTCGCCACCGAGGCGGCCGTGCTGCGGGCAGCCGGCGGAGCGGATCGGGCGCGAACCACCCTGGTCGTCGCGCACCGCCTCACCACGGCGGCCCGCGCGGACCGCGTCGTCGTGCTCGACGGCGGCCGGATCGTCGAGCACGGTACGCACGGCGAACTGCTGGCGGCCGGTGGCGCCTACGCGCGGATGTGGGACGCCTTCACCGCGACGGCCGGGGTGGGCGGCGCCCCGTGAGGTCGGCCTCGTCCGCCGGAAGTCCCGCCACCAACTGGCTCGCGCCGTCGCGCCATCGCCGTCGCGCGTCTCGGCCGTGAGATGCGGCGCGTCATTCGCGCGCTTGCCCGCGGTCGCCGGTACTGCCTCGTTGGCGCCTCGACCGGTTCTCGCCCGGGATCGACAGCCAGTAGAACGGGATCAGCGAAGCGATCACCAAGACGCCCAGCAAGGGAACCACGATGCCGAGCCCTGTCCCGAGGGCGATCCAGAAGGGCGCGGGCAGCAGACGCCTGCTGATCACGCGTGCGCCCTCTGGATCGATGGTTCTGCCGAGCAGCCGGTGGTCATGCCGCGCGTACTGCCAGATGAGGTTGAAGACGATGGCCCCCAGCATGAACGTGACGCCGTAGAAGACGGTGGCTGGGCGCTCGCCTTGCCCGGTGCGGAACGCCTGAGCGAGGACCGACGCGGCGAAGGGCAGGAACGCGCCGATCATCAGCATCAAGGTGTTGAGCAGCAGCAGGAGCCGATCGACGGATCGGATGTGATCGAACATGATGTGGTGATTGACCCAGGTCTGGCCGATCAGAAGGAAGGTGACGGCGTAGGCGAGGTAGGACGGCCACAGGGTCAGAAGTCCTCGGTCCAGATTTTCGGTTCCGTTGGGGAGGCGGATGTCCAGGACGAGAAGAGTGCTCGTGATGGCGAAGACCGCATCGGTGAACCCGGTAACCCTCCTGGGCCCGCGCTCCATCCCGAACGCTGGGTCGGTTGCGCCTGCCTGCGGTCTCTGGGCCTGGGCCAGGGAGCGGATCCAGCTCGTCATTGAAGCGTCCACCGCGCTGGCCGGGTACCGGGGAATGACGGTGTCACGGCGCGGATGGGCCCCCCGACTCGGAACGGAACTGATCAATCGATGGCGATATCGAGAGTTTAGCCGGCTATCTCTACGTACCGGAACGAAAGTCCGAGTTATGGCCATCGGCGTTCGGCACGGCGGGTCGCCGGCCGCGGTCAGGGCGTTGATGAGTCGATGATCATCGGCTGGGTGCTCGGCGTTTTTCGGAGAATTCCGGCGATGCCCGGAATCCACGACAGGCGCCACGGGTCGCGGCCACAATGATCACGTGTTCGCGGTGCCATACCGGTGACCGGCCGGTCCGCGTTCATCCGCGATCCGGGTTGAGGGCCGGCGAATTGTTCTCATGAGTTCACAACGCGGCCTGTGAACCAGGGGATCAGCAGTTCGCCGTGCTTGCGCAGCAGCGGCGCTGTCGCACCTTTCCCGTCGAGGGCCTGCACCTCACGTCGTGACCGAAGGAAGGACAGTGATCCATCCATGCTGGTAAGAAGTCTGCGTCGCGCCGCGGTCGCGCTCGGCGTCGCGATCGCCGCGGCCGCGGCGTTCGCGGTCCCCTCAACCTCGGTTACGGCTGGTACGAACCGGTCGCCGCGTGCGATGCGACGGTGGTCGGCAGCACGCTGCTACGTTCCTGAGCCGTGGTTCGTCAGCCTGCGGCGAGTTCACCGGTGTAGTCGCCGAAGGACCAGAGATTGCCCTCGGGGTCGCGTACCGCGAACTCGCGGGCTCCGTAGTCGGTCTTGGCCAGCGGCCGGACGATGTCCGCCTTGCGCTGGGTGACGCGCTCATACAAAGCGTCCGGGTCTGTGGTGACGACGTAGCCTCCGGCGGTCCCGGGCTGGCGCGACCAGGTGTTGCCGGGGCGGTGGCTGCCCAGCATGATGCCGCCGCGGCCTTCGGGCCAATTGAGCTGGGCGTGGTCGACAGTGTTCCCTTCGCCGTACCGGGCGGCCACGACGAAGCCGAACGTGTCCACGTAATAATCGATCAGGGCCGGGGCATCAGAAGCCTGCAGGGTGAGCCATACCGTCGGGTTCGAGTTGGTCATGGTCCCACTCTGGCCGACCGGCGTGACTACCGTCTTGGATATTTCCGAACTCCTCGGCCACCCATGCTCGCGGCGTGACACCGGTGGACCGGACGAACTCCTGAGTCAAGTGTGCCTGGTCGTAGTAGCCGGTCGCCGCCGCCACGCTCGCCAGACTCACTCGGCCAGAGCGCCGGACCGAGGCGGCGATCTCCGCGGACTGCGCTCGCGTCGAAGTCGGACACGCTCAGCTCGGCGCTCGGCACCCCGAACAACGTTCGCGCTGCCAGCGGATGCACCGCGAGCTGCACGCCGGCCTGGCCGGGCCGCTGCCGGACGTGACTGGCCCGCACGTGCAGGCCGCCGAGCACGACGGCCACTGGGTGGGTGTCACCCAGCGCCTCCGCGGTCGGCGCGCCCTCGATCCCGCCGTCAAGGGCGACGATGAACGTCAGTAGGGCGGACGGCAGTCCCCGATGGATGCCCTCGGGGACGTCGATGGCGCGGTAGCCCACCATCGACACTACGCCGGGCGCGCTGTGCGGCGCGGCCACCGCGAACTCCCACGCCCGTGCCCGCCGATCCTCGCTCACGCTCAAATCATGATCTAGTCAGGGGCGGCATGCATGAGCAAGAATGTTAACGGAACTCGATGCCTGTGCCACCGCCGTCCCGCCCGACCGTGCCGTCGTCGCCCAGCCCGACCGTCAACCACGGAGGTAATGCTCGATGTTCGCCGCCATCGGCCGGCATTCGCGCCGGCGCGCAGCCGTCATCCTTGCCGCCGCGGTCGTGGTGACGGCCGGCCTGGTACCGCCGGCGGCGGCCGCCCCCGCGACCGACGCCGGTCACCGCGTGGGCATCACCGTGCTGTCCAGCCGGCCCGATCAGGTCACCGGCGGCAACGCCCTCGTCCAGGTCCAGGTGCCGGGCGCCGCGTCGCTGTCCGACGTGACCGTGCGGCGCAACGGCTCCGACGTCACCGCCGAGTTCCACTCCGATGCCCCGGGCTCGTTCGTCGGCCTCGTCGGTGGCCTGCGCCTCGGCGCGAACACTCTGATCGCCACCGGCAGGGGCCATGCCCGGGAACGCGGGTCGACGAGCCTGCGGCTGACCGACTTCCCGACCAGCGGGCCGATCTTCTCCGGGCCGCAGCAGCAGCCGTTCGTGTGCGACACCGAGCAGTCGGGACTCGGCCAGCCGCTGGTCGACAATCACAACCACACGGGCCTGCCGGTCTTCGCCCTCGACGCCGGCGGCAACAAGACCAGCCAGATCGTCGGCTGGAGCAGCAACTGTGCGGCCACCACCCGGGTCGATTACCTCTACCGCACCACCGAGAATCAGTGGAAGCCGCTGCCGGCGGACGGCAGCCGCCCGACCGACCTCGCCACGACCACCACCCTCGACGGTAGGACCCGGGACTTCATCGTCCGCTGGGAACGCGGCACGATCGACCGGTTCATCTACAGCATCGCCATGCTCGCGCCGCTGGGCGACGATCCGGCCCACCCGGACGACTCCGCCTGGAACCGTCGGCTGATCTACAGCTTCAGCTCGGGCGGCGTGGGGATCGGCCACCAGCAGGGCACGCTGGGCAGCACGCCGGACTCCATGTTCGAGGCGACCCAGGGACTCGCCGCCGGCTACGCGGTGGCCTACTCCACCGGCAATGTCACCGGGGTGCACTACAACCTCCAACTCGCCGGCGAGACCGCGCTGATGGTCAAGGAACACTTCATCGAGGAGCACGGCGTCCCGCAGTACACGGTGGGCGTCGGCGCGTCCGGCGGCGGGATCGAATCGTATGTCTTCGGCCAGGACTTCCCGGGTCTGATCGACGCCGCGATCCCCGTGTACTCCTACCCGGACGAGGTGACGCAGGCCATCCACGTGGGCGACTGCGAACTGCTCGAATACTTCATGGACGTCACCGACGCGGGCAATCCGATGTGGAAGGACTGGACGAACCGGTCGCTGCTTGAGGGCTTCAACGCCAGCGACACGGTGGCCAACCCGTACACCGGCACGAACGGCTCCGACGAGTGCGTCAACGCGTGGCGTGGGCTCACGCCGCTGCTGCTCGACCCGACGTACGGTTCGGCGGGCTCGAACCAGAGTCTGATGGAGCCCGCGGGCGTGATGGACACCGTGAAGTGGACCACCTACGACGACCTGCGCAACATCTACGGCGTCAAGCCGGACGGCTACGCCCGGACCACGTACGACAACGTCGGTGTGCAGTACGGCCTGCAGGCCCTGGTCGATCACAAGATCTCACCGGAGGAGTTCCTCAAGCTCAACGCGACGGTCGGGGGCTGGAAGAGCTCTGAGGACATGGTGCCCGAGGGGGCTCCGTTCGTCCCGGGCGGCAGCTGGGACCCGTGGAGTTCGCGGAACATGACGCTGAGCCCGAACGGTGGCGCCACCCCGGCGGCCCGGACCCAGGGCGACCTCGGTGCGATTCGTGCCGCCTACGACAACGGGTTGGTGTTCCGCGGCCGGATCAACATCCCGGTCATCGACTGGCGGAACTACCTCGAGGACGCCCTCAACATGCACAACAGCCGGCAGTCCTTCGTGAGCCGGCAGCGCATCATCGAGGCCAAGGGCAACGCCGACAACCAGGTCATCTGGTTCACCGACGCGCGCCCGGACGGGCCGCAGAGCGATGCGATCGGCCAGGCGTTCCAGGTGATGGATCAGTGGCTGACGAACATCCGCCAGCATCCCGCCCGTGGAGTGGCCGGCAACAAGCCGGCGTTGGCGACCGACCGGTGCTTCGCCACCGACGGCACGCAGATCGCCGCCGGCCCGCACGTCTGGGACGGGATCCTCGACAACCGGCCGGCCGGAGCCTGCACGCAGGTGTTCCCGATCCACTCGACCTCCCGTGTGGTCGCGGGCGGCCCCTTCGACGAGGACAGCTTCAAGTGCCAGCTCGAGCCGGTCGCCAAGGCGATCGCGCAGGGCGGCTACGGCACCTGGCGCCCGGACAAGGCCCAGCGGGCCCGGCTGGAACAGATTTTCCCGACCGGGGTCTGCGACTACCGCAAGCCCCCGGCCGACCTCACCGGTGGGTCCAGGTAGGACAGCCCCACCTACGGCCTGGCTCCACCGCCCTTCTTGGGGCTGACCGGCTTCGCCCCGACCTTCGGGCCCGGCGCACTGGGGGCGGGCCGGTCCGTCCCGTTGCCGCTGCTGTCGTTGGCCCCGGCGCTGGCCCGCGGCTCGCCCGACTGCTCGGCCGCGCCGGTGTTGCCGTCCACCCGCGGTGGCGGGTATTTGCGCAGCACCCACGACTGCTGAGCGAGCGCGAAGAGGTTCTGCGTCACCCAGTAGATGACCACACCGATCGGGAAGATCGAACCGGAGATGAGCAGCGAGAGCGGCACACCGTAGAGCATTAGCTGCTGCACCATCCGCTGCTGCGGGTCCTCGGCCCGGCCGGTCTTGCGAATCATCTGACGACTGGTCAGGAACGTAGTGGCGATCATGATGACGATCAGGATCGCCCCGACAATCTTGACCGTGGCGCCGCCGGCGCCCAGCGGCTCCAGCGCGGCGGACGTCGACCTGAGACTCGCGGCGATCGGCGCGCCGAACAGCTTGGCGTGCGAGGCGCTGTCGAACTGATCCAGCGTCCAGCCGTACAACGTGCGGGACTTCTCACTCGTAATCGTCGGGGTGAGGTGCTTCAGCACGTGGAACAGGCCGATGAAGACGGGTACCTGTAGAAACATTGGCAGGCAGCCCATGAGCGGATTCGACTTCTCCGACCGGTAGAGTTCGACGAGTTCCTTCTGCAGGGACTCCCGATCGCCCTTGTGCTTTTCCTGCAGCGCCTTGACCCTGGGCAGCAACGCCTGCATGGCACGCTGAGACTTGGTCTGCTTGACGAAGATCGGAAAGAGGATCGCGCGGACGGTCAGCACCAGGAAGACGATGCCGAGCACCCAGGACCAGTCGGTCCCCAGCCAGGTGGCGTTTCCAAGCACCTGATGCCACGCGGCCTGCCAGAGCTTCAGGACCTCGGAGATGACCCAGTAGATCGGTGCCATCAGCGGGCTGAACAGTGTCCTCATCGCACCGCTCCGCCCGCTCGGTACAGGTTGATCCGGGAACGTTCACCGGACATGGACAGCAGCGGCGCGGCGAGGCCAGCGACGGGTGGAGACCCGACGGCGATCGCATCGTCGAGCAGTGGAATGAGCATGGAGAACCCCCTCGGGGACGACCGATGACTGGTCTGGACACGAAACAGTCACAAGCGGCCGCCGACGAGCGGTGGGAAGAATGAGCGACGAGGCTCAGGCGGCCGCGAGGACCGCTGTGGGGGCTCTGGGGCGGGATCGGCCCGCCGCGTCAGGATCGCGATGGCGGGGGATGCCCGTCCGTTGCGCATGTTGCCGCAGGACCCGCCGGGTAACCCCGGGGCAGGAATCGGCAACCACCCGCCGGAGCAGGATCGAGGCGGCGAGCATGGCCGTCAGCAGGATGCCGGTCGCGGCGGCCGTACCGACCAGCAGGCCGGACGGGCCGACGTCGATCAGCACGCCGACCACGTGCCAGAGCGCGCCGAACCAGATCACACCACCACGATACCTGTGATTCGCAACCACGCCGATGAACGCGATGGTGAACGGCACCGGCCCTCACCGCCCCGACTGGCGTCACTCGGGTCGTGGTCGCGGCGAGCCGCGCCTCAGGGGCGACCGCTTCCTTACGGTTGGCCAGGTGAGCCGGACGCGCTGCCGGCCCGGCGCCGCCGTCTGAGGGCTCGTAGCGGGTAGCGCCAGATCCAGCCGAGCAGGCCCGCGCTACCGAGGATGAGGTGAATGATGCTCCAGATCCACCCGTGTGATCCGGTCGCCGGATAGACCCCGAACGGGTTGCCGGAATCCAACGCGCGCACCTCGCTGTCCACGCCGTCGCGACGGGAGGCGTCGTAGAGGTCCACGTCCTCGCGTCTGATCGAGCCGTCGTCGCTGACGAAGTCGCCGCGCGCGTTGCAGCCGTTGTGGCAGTACTGCCAGAGCACATGGAAGGTGCCGGGGACGGCCTCCCCGCGGGCCACCTGTATCCCCGGCCCCAGGGTCAGCGAGCCGTACACCAGGGCGGCCAGACAAAGTAGGACAGCGAGGGAGGGAAACGCCAACCGGCGCAGGACGACCCCGGTAGGCGTGCGCGGCGGGTCCGTCCAGGCGCGCGACGCGGCGTCCTGGTCGGGCCAACCGGCGCTGCGGATGCGTCGCGGATCCTGACTCGACTGCACGGCCACACAGTAGCCGCCGATGTCCATCCGAGCGGGCGTGCCGCTGGGTCACCGGCCTCAACAAAGCCGAGCTCAAGCGATCGGGAATCAACCGGCGCTACGCGCAGGGCGTCGCTCGGGCACGTGAACAGCCCGGGAAATCAGCTGTTCAGCGATGCGCGTACGGCATCGATGGCGGCCAGCAGTTCCTCCTGGCAGTCGAAGCCGCGCTCGATACACGTCATGTCGACGCCGCATTCGCGCTGCCGTGCCCGCAGCAGTGGTTGTTGCGCGATGGACGACACGGGAAAGGCGAACGGGTCCAGGTGGGCAGCTCGCTCCTGGAGCACGTCGAACGGGTCGTGCACATCGTCGCCCACTTGCAGCCAGCTGACCTGCGGCCCGTAGGACACCACGCCGGCCTCGATCCCGCGCGTCCACTGGGTGAACAGTGCGGCCAGGCTCGTGGCGGCGCGCACCGAATCCCAGGCGTCGGGGTCGGCCTCGGAGCGCCAGACCTCACCCTCGTGATCGCCCTTGAGCACGAACGTATACAAGATCCGGCCGAAGAAGAAGAGCGGCATCTGTTGTCGCCAGGGGAACGGGGTGGCGATCGCGAAGGACAGGTTGTCGAGTGCTTCGTCCGCGTCGGTCGACCAGGGCATGAGCCCGCCGCCCTGGGGCAGCAGTGGCTGGGCGTGCCACCCCTGAGATTCCAGCCAGATCAGCTGTTCGGCGATGTGGTCCACGCCGAAGAGCCGGTAGACCAGCTCGGGCGGCTGCCCGTCGGTCCGGCCGGGTTGGTCGGGCCAGGTCACCCCGGCGGCCGTCGCCGCCGCACGGTACGCCGCGACGGCGTCGCGCAGAACGTCCAGGTCGTCGAGCATCAGGTCCTCACGGCATACACAGACTGGCCGCGCCCTGATCGACTCGGAACCCGAAGCTGGGCCCGCCGGCCGCCACCCACGACGGTACGGGAAGGATCAGGAAGCGTTCGTTGTCCTTGACTTTGCACTTGTTGTAGAAGCCGATGACGTCATTGGCTTGTGGCCGCGTCTCTGCTCCCGGCACCGGTCGGATGTCGGCGAGCTGGCCCGACAGGTTGACCGCCTGGTTGGTAGACCAGAACGGGAACTCATCGCAGGTCTGCAAGGAGGGATTGCGGGTGCTACAGACATTTGGCTTGAACGCGGCCGTATCGTACCACCCGGGGCGGTAGTTCCATGGCGGGTTCATGGCGGCCTGGCCGTTCACGCTGCGCGCCGGATAGAACCATGCGGACCGCGCCGGCGGGTTCGGGATCCCGTTGCCCAGGGCCTCCACGATGTGCGTCCCGGTATCCTTCATGGACTTGCCCAGATAGTTCTGGCCGCCGGGAACGTAGATGGCGAAGCCGTTGCCGCAGACGTTGCCCACGTTCGGGGGTCTACCCGCCTGGGCGCCGCACGCCAGGTCGATGGTTTCCTTCAGCCGATTGTCCTCGGTCGAGTTCCATGAGAAGGGCAGGCCGCGCTGGGCGGCCAACTCGTTCGTGGTCTTGATTACCTCGGCGTACGTCTTCAGGCTGTCGATCCACTTGCCCTGGCCCGCACCCCAGTTGTCGAATGTGTCGAAGTCGGTGTCGAAGTGGATCGGGTACTCGATCAGACCGCCGAAGCCGATCGGCGTGGGGAACAGAGCCTCGAGAACGGCGGCCAGGGCGACGCCGAGCACGATCCCCCCGCCCAGCACGACGATCCAGGAGACGGAGGCCGCGGCGACCGCCTCGATCGCCGTCTCGGCCGCCACCTCCACCGCCGCCTCGACGACCACCGTGCAGGCCGTGTGCTCCGTGCACCAGGTGACCGACTCATCCAGTAGATCCGTGGGGGCGACCCTGGGGGCCGCCGTCGCCGGCTGCGCACCGTAGTCGACCAGGCCGTCCACCGATGAGATGACCGGCCCGTGGCCGGCGGGTGCCAGCGAGAGCAGCAGCCGCGTGACGTCATCGGCGCAGTCGAGCAACTTGTCTCCGGACGGCGGCAGGAACGCGTCCAGGCAGCTGTGGTTGGCGACGGTGTAGCAACCGGCGAACAGTGGTGTGCTGCCCGCCGGCAGCGGCACCCGGCCGCGCTGGCTCGGCGAGATGTAGAAGCTGCCGCCCATGCCGGCGCACTGCGAGCTCTCGGTGGCGATCTGCTGCACGACGGCGTCCGGCACGGTGGGGGTGCTGGTCGTGGTCGTGAACGAGCCGGACAGGGTTCGCGCCAGCGTGCCGTCGGCGTGCAAGGTGTCGACCCGGAACGTGTATGGCGTGCCTTCTTCGAGCGGGGCGATCGTGTAGTTGACGACGTCCTGCTCGGTGCACGGGCTGGCCGGGTTGCCGCCCGCGTCCTGGCAGTACTGGTCCACCGGGAACTCGGCCAACTGCTGACCGTTTAGGAAAACGCGGTAGTTGGCCTCCGTGGGCAGATCGGGCTTCCAGGTCGCTCCGGCGGCGCCCTGCTCGGGGTCGAAGCTCAGGTCCCCGTTGGGTGGTGGCGGCGGCTCGGCGGTCCTGAAGGACGCGGTGGCGGCGGTCGTCGAACGGTTGCCGGCCAGGTCGATGGCGACCACGGACACGGTGTGGTCGGTGGACGGGCTCAGGTCTCTGATCGTGTACGAGCGGGTGCCGACCGTGGTCCGCTGGGGGGCGCCGCCGTCGACGCTGATCTCGTATCCGGCCAGGCCATAGTTGTCGGTGGCCTCGCCCCAGCTGGCGACGGCCGTGGTCGACGTGATGTGGCCGATGGCCAGGTCGTGCACGTCGCTGGGGGGAATCAGATCCACCACGCTGAACGAGCGCAGAATCCGCGCGGTCCGCTTGGGGTCGCGCTTCGCCCGGACGCACAGCTGGTTCGCACCCAGGTGCGGCGGCCGCATGGTCGTGGTCCAGGACGAGGCGAAGGCCGGGACCCCGTCCGGCGGCGGTCCGATGGTGAAATCGTTGGTCGCCGTCGGGCCGTCCGACACGTCGACCATCGTGGCGTGCTTGTGCAGGATGCCGTCGACCGTGATGTTTCCGTGGTCGTCGACGGGGAGCTGCGCGTCAGCGGCCGGCTGATCGACCCGCAGCCGGATGGCGGCGTGGTTCTCCTCCGGTACGGCCATGTTGGCGCAACCGCCCGTCGTGGGCGGCACGTCGTCCTCCGCGTGGGCGGCCCGTGGGCCCACCACGGCGCCGGTGAGAATCAGTGAGACGGCGAGAGCGGCTGCCAACAAGCTCCTGCCGCGGAATCGATCGTGCATCGGCCCACCCCCGAAATGTGGTCGCGGCCGTCACTATAGGCCCGCTTCGATGGGTAAGTCGATACATGGCGCCGGGCCGGCTGCCGTCGCTGATCCGATTGGCGGCACACGGACTGCCATGAGGTTGGTTCGCCGCGGCTGATGCAGCGGTATTCGTCCCGGTTGCCGATTCTTCGAACACCGCTATTCGGAAATCTTCCCCCGGAGTTGGTTAAATAGCGCTTCGCTACACTTCTCATTCATGATCGCGGATGCCGAGGCGACCCGGGGTGCGCGACGACCCGGTTGCGCCTGGCGGAGTGTCGCGGTCACGGCCGCCTGGTACGGCGCGGCACTGGTGTCGTTGGCCGCGTGGCTGGGTCCGGCACTGGCCAAGCCCGAGCCCGGACCGGTCCGGCCATGCACCGCGAGGGCGCTGGCGTGCTCCGGCTGGTCGAGCGGCGACCTGATCGGTGCGCAGAGGTAGTAGGGCGATGGTGGCGGGGTCTGTGGCCGCGCTCACCGGTTGGCTTTTCGGTCCGTTCGTCCTACTGCTGCTGTTTGCGGCGTGGGCGGATTTATTGCTGATCATTAACGGGCATTTAGCGCTGACGGGTCCGGTCCGCGCCGAGACGTTCCGCGAACCAATCGGTCACGGACATCGCGCCATTCGTGGGTGGGCGGAGTTTGCGCCGTATCAATACGTTGATGCTCGTGGCGGTGCCCAGGAAAGGCCCACTGCTCAACCTGTGTGCCCACTACCAGCACAGGTTCAACAGCTGCGCAGTGCGCCGTCAGGCTTTGCCGAGTACGACGCTCAGCTCGTAGCGGCGCGTGCCTCCATGGTGGCCGGGCCACCGGTCGAGCTTCGCGGCGTGCCGCACATCGATCGGCAGTCTGCCTTCGGGCTGCTCGAGTTCTTCGGCGCCGCCGACCATTTGGTCGGGCGCGGCCGGTCGGCTCGTCCGCGCACGAGGAGATGTTCGCCCGCACCCTGATCGGACGGCCGGATCTCCGGTTCGTCAACGTCGGGTCCTGTGGCGGGTAGCGCGGCCGGGCGTGATGCGCGGGTCAGCGCGAAAAGACCCTCGTCCCAGGCGCCGCCGACAGCGGCGGGTCACCGGCCGGTCCGAGCCAGCGCTGAAACCAGGCCACCACTCGCTGGTACGCCTCCTGCCACAGCTCCGGCGTCAGGAGGTGGCCGACGCCCGGGTACTCGATGTAGCGCAAACGCTCGGGGCACTCGGCATACAGGGGCGCAAGCCGGTCGCGGAAGTCCCGGATGTCATGCGCAGGGACGGACTCGTCCAACTCGGCGCTGTGCGACAAAATCGGGACAGGGTAAAACCGCCGGGCGTGCAGATGCGGGCTGTCCGGCCACGGCAGCGTCCATTGCGGCGATCCGACCATCGGCGCCGCCGCACGGATGCGCGGCTCCTTCAGGATCGCCGCGTAGCTGACCTCGCCGCCCATGGAACGGCCGGTGATGCCCAGCCGGCCTTCGTGGGCCCAGCCGAGCGCGACGAGTTCATCGACGATCACTGGGACTTCGGCCGCCGTCGCCGTGAGGAGCGCGAGATATCTGGCCTCGGTCGCGTGCTCGTCCTCGGCCCAACGCTTGTCCGAGAAAACCTCGTCCCAATCGGGAAGACGGCGGTCACCGTGCCCGACGATGTCGACGCTGATGGCGAGGAAGCCGGCATCCGCGAGCGCCCCGGCGAGGTGCTCGAGTCCCAGCTTGTCACCGCCGAAGCCGTGGTAGACCAGCACAGTTCCGCGCCGGGCGGCGACCTCGGTGGCGTGCCGAGATGTCAGCACGGCCGGTGCACCGGCGACGTCGATCGTCACGAACGCGGATCGTAACTGGCGCACCGATGTCCACGCGAGCGGTTTCACACCGGTGACGGCCCGCCGCGTCTGCCAGGCTGCCGTTGCCTGATTCGACCGACGTGACCCGGCACGGCTCCGGCTGCCCGCCGGGACAGGAAGGCCTTTCCGACGGGATCCGCGGGACTCGGGCAGTCGGCTCAGCGAGCGGGCGAGATCACCGCGATTGCCTCGACCTCGATGAGGATGTCGGGCTCGACCAGTTCGCTGATCACGGTGGTGCTGGCTGGGGCGTGGCTGAAGTACTCCTTGCGTACCGAGGCGTAGACCGCGACGTCTTCCCGGCGCGGCGCCCAGGCCATCAGCTTCGCCACGTCGGTCAGCTGACCGCCGGCGGCCTCGACGAGTCCCCGCACCCGGTCCAGCACCTGCCGGACCTGTGTCTCAATGTCGCCGCGTCCGTCCGGGCCGGCGGGGGCGACCTGACCCGAGGTGTACAGCAGCCGGTGGGTGCCGCAGTCGACCAGGACTGCCTGCGATCCGTGTACCGGCACCCCGTTGAGGGTGAACGGGGCGGCATTCTCGGCCGAGATGGGGGTGATGGTGGCCATGGCGTCTCCTTGCTGTTCTTGAACCAGGGTTTACACCCGCTGCTTGGTCTTGGACAAAAATCGGGCGAAATGTGGATCAAATTGCCCGGGGTCGCCGGCCTCGAGCTCCGATGGAGACCACCACCGGGCTTCCCGGAACTCATTCCGGTCCAGTTCGAGAGGCATTCCCCGGCGACAGTGGACGAGGAACCACACGCTCACATCCGTGTGGCCGTGGTCAAGGCCGACGGTACGGGTGACGGTGAGAAAGGTGGGCCGTTCGTCGAAGCGGCCACGGTCGGCGTCGATACCGAGTTCCTCCCGCGCCTCCCGGCGCGCGGTCCGCGCGGGATGTTCGTCGGGTTCGACGTGCCCACCGGGCGGCAACCACAGGCCGGCATTGATGTGATCCACCAGGAGAACGCTGCCGTCGGTCGGGTCGACCGGCACGATGTAGGCGACCAGATGACGTGGTGGCGTTGCCGGCTTGACCCGTCGAAAGACATCATCGGTGCTCCGCAGCCAACGCAGCGTGTCCGACTGGTGCTCGGCCTCCAGCGAATCGCCGGGAACGAGCCCGCGGATGATGTCGCGCACCGTGGCAACGGAAGACCGCACGCGGTGATTCTGGCACGACCGCCGACGGGTCCCCGGACTTGACCGACCTCGTGTCGGTATCGACCCCAACTGCGCTCGGGTGCTGCGTGACGTTGTCGGCTTGGCCGCGATTCCCTTAAGCTAATTGGGGCCCGTTATGCCCCCGAGAGCGTCAATGGTGCGATGTCGGCGACGAATGTTCACGAGTGGAATGTTCAGTAGAGACGCGTCACTGGTCTGCGTCGCGCCGTGACCCGCGTCCGCACCTTGATCGTCTTCAGTGTCGTCGCGGCCGTTGCCGCGGGCGCGGTGCTCACCCAGCGGTGGTGGCACAACCATCCGCCGTACCGGCCATCCGCTCTTCACGCGTCGGCCACGCTTCGTCCGGTCACCAACGAACAGGCCCAGGCATTCTTGGGGCCAGCGGTGAACGCTCCGCTGATCGGGACGGGCGGGCAACTGATCGCGGGCGAGGTCAGGTGGCGGAGACCGCCGAGGTCGGTCGGCTACTTCAGCCTGTACGTGATCGACGAGCGTACGCATGCGAAGCCGTCTTACATCACGACCGGCAGCGCGGGGGTCGCCGTCGGATCGAGCCCCTGGGACACCAAGGTCGCGGCGCGTTATTCCTGGTTGCGGGGCGCCGGCGCGACGTACCGGGACGGCTCCTGGTGGGAGACCGGCGAGGATCTGTCGGTCTTGGTTGCTTCCGGAGCCACGACGGTGACCTTCGTCGCAGTGTTTCCCAGCGCCGATTCTGGCGATCCGGCTAGACGCACTGACGCCGCGGCGCCGGTCGACGTGTCGCACCTGCTCGTCGGTCTCGTCTTCGTCGGTGACGATGGCCAGCTCTACTGGCCGCAGCGGCTCCACGGCTGACAGCGGTATCGATCATCTGTCAATCGGTCCGCTACCGGGTACGGTCTCGGCCGCGGCGACCGTAGCGGGATTGGTTGGTCGGGCCGCCGACGCCGGCGCGCGTCTGGTGGTGCTTCCCGGGAAGCTACGCTGCCCGCCCTGCGCTCCCAGCACGCCCTGCCTGACCCAACCTCGGCGGTGCCCGTTGAGCGTCAATGCGGTTGTTCGCCAGCCGATGGCGCGCTGACTGCCGGCGGCACGGTAGCCGAGTGCCCACTCCGGACGGTGGTCGCGGGGGCCGGCGACTCGACCGGAATTCGATTGACGGTCACCGCGCGGACATCTCCGTTACTGGCGGCGGCGGCATAGCATCAGTCCATTCGCAGGGAAGGGCTGTCGATGCGATCGTCAGGTGCTCGCAAGATTCTCTGGGCCGTCTCTATCGTCTTTGCCATCGCGATTTGTGTAGGCCTTTACCTTGTGCAACGTAACGAGATGCACCGTTCCGTTGGGTGGTCGCTGGAGGTTGTGCTGGCCGCGGTGCTTGGCTCGGCCATCGGGACGACCATCGGAACCCTTGTTCGGCGGCGGAGGCGGCGCGACGCGCAGTTTCTTCGCGACTTTGTTCCGCGCCCGCCGGACCCGCCGAAAATCCAGAGGGACATCCCCTCCTCCCGCGGGTAGGACCCGCGGCCTGACGAACCGGCCCCCGTTCGCGGTAGAGATGAGCTTGGTTGACGGCGAACCCACGGGAGGGCCGCGGCGTCCCGCCGGTCGGCGCGAGCCGCCCGCGGGACGCCGCGTGCCAGGCGTGGCCCGTTCGGGATCAGGCGTGCGGCTTCTTGACCTGCTTCGGCTTGGTCTGGTCCGCGCCTGGGAACGGCGGCAGCGTCGAGGCCGCCTGCTGGGCGGCGACGTTGGCCGCCCGGGTCGCCGGGTCGAACTCGGGGTTGGACGGGGCCGGCTGCTGGCGTCCCGAGAGCGCGCCGGTGAGGTCGCTGAAGGTCTGCCGGCGCCACCGGGTGATGTTCGGGAAGACGACCGGGCCGTTGCCCGAAAGGCCGCCGGCGACGGACACCGACTCGATCAGCCGCAGGCAGGAGGTGTGGTTGCTGACCTCGGAAAAGATCTTCCCGCCGACCGACCAGGGCCTCCTGGAAGGCCTTCAACCGCTCCGTCGGCTGGATGGGCGCCAGCGGGTCGCCGATGCCCCGGGGGTGCCGTCACCGAACAGGAAGTCGGTGGAGCCGGTCCGGATCCTGTTCAGCAGGTCCTTGGGAAGCTTGTTGTTCCAGACCTGGTCGAACAGGAACCAGCAGGCCCCCAGCTCGTCGAAGCGTCCATCGCAGTTGTACTGCTTGACGCTGATCCCGGCCTTGTAGAGCGTCTCGGCCCCGGTCTCGTAGGTCAGGCTCATGTAGTTCATGGCCGTCTCGAGGAAGGGGCCGCCGGCGAGACCTTGCTGGTCGATGCCGCCGGTGGACCACATGAGCCGGTTGGGCATGGTGGGGCCGAGCACCGATGAGTGGTAGCGGTCGGCGATGGTGAAGGTCTCCCATCGCCCGGGAGACACCCGAGCCGGTACCGCAGCAGTGAGCAGCGTCACTCCTTGAGGTCCCGGCGATGAATTTCGGGGCGCCGGCGACTCTGCATCGGTGAACGGTCGGCGGGTGGGTGCCGCCGTCGGCCAAGGTCCATGTCGAGAAGGAGAGGTTGCCGTATGAGCGAGACAGTTGTGGTCCGGTACACGACGCGCGCTGACGCCGCGGCGCAGAACCAGCAGTTGATCGCGCGGGTCTTCCGCGAACTGAATGAGTCGAACCCGGCGGGGTTGCGGTACGCGGCGTTCCAGCTGGACGGGGGACTGGACTTCGTCCACCTCACGATCAACGAGGGTGACGACAATCCGTTGGCACGTTGCGGCGCGTTCGCGGAGTTCCAGCGTGGGATGGCCGAGCGCCTGGCCGGCCCGGTGGTCCGGGCCGGGGCCACGCTGGTTGGTTCCTACCGGTTGCTTCAGGATTGACGAGAGGGTATGAGAGGGAAAAGATCGTGAGCATTCCACGGGTCGTGTCCCGAACCGAATGGCTGGAGGCCAGGCTGGACCTGCTCGCGCGGGAGAAGGAGGTGATGCGGGCGCAGGACGCGGTCACCGCCACGCGGCGCGAACTACCGATGGTCAGGGTCGACAAGGACTACGCCTTCGAGGGCGCGGCCGGTCCGGTAAGCCTCTCCGACCTGTTCGAGGGCCGCGGCCAGCTCATCGTTTACCACTTCATGTTCCACCCTGACTGGGAAGACGGCTGTCCGAGTTGCTCCTACGCCGTGGACAACGTCGGCCGGCTGGAGCACCTGCACGCAGAGGACACCACGTTCGCCCTCGTCTCCCGCGCGCCGTTGGCCAAGCTTGAACGGTGGCGGGCGCGGATGGGTTGGACGGTGCCGTGGTACTCCTCGGCCGGCAGTGACTTCAACTACGACTTCCATGTGACCAACGACGAGTCGATCGCTCCGGTCGAGTACAACTACAAGGACAAGGCGACCCTGGAACGGGAGGGTCTGGCGTACGTCATCAACGGCGACGGTCAGGCGATGAGCGTCTTTGTCCGCGAGGACGACGCGATCTTCCACACCTACACGACCTATGGGCGGGGTGCCGAGGTCATGTTGAGCACGTACCACTACCTCGACCTGACCCCGCGCGGCCGCACCCGCTACGTCAACGCATTCCCTTACCACGACACCTACGGCACCGCGGAGGCTCGGCCCGAGCACACCCACCTCCACCACTGAGGCACGACCGGTACCCGGGGTGGCCGGCCGTCAGCAGCCCACCCCGGGTACCGACCAGAGGAGTTCCGTGATGATCGAATCCGTACCACTGAGCTGGCTGTTCGCCGCGATCGGACTGTGGTTCGGAGTTCAGGCGGTGCGCCCGAACTCCAATGCCGCGACCCGATCCCGGGTCTCGCATCTGGCCCACGCGGTCATGGCCTGTGTCATGTCGGCCATGCTCTGGCCGGCGGCCTGAACATGGTGGCCGCGGCACGTAACGAGGAGTTCGTCCGGCTCAGCGAGCCCTACCGGCGCGAGTTGCTCGCGCACTGCTACCGGATGCTGGGCTCGATCCACGACTCCGAGGACGCGGTCCAGGAGACGTACCTGCACGCGTGGCGCGGATACGGCGCCTTCGAGGGGCGTTCGTCGCTGCGTACCTGGTTGTACCGGATCGCGACCAGGACATGCCTCAAGGCGTTGCAGAGCGTGGGTCGCCGGCCGTTGCCCTCGGGTCTGGGCGGCCCAAGCGACGACACCGGAGGCGACCTTGTCCGGCGCCGCGGGCTGGACACGCCGTGGCTGCAACCCGCGCCCGACGCACTGTTCGCCGTGGACACCGCGAACATTGTCGTGTCGCGGCAGAGCACGCGGCTGGCCTTCGTGGCCGCGCTGCAACATCTCCCCGGCCGGCAACGGGCGGTGCTGATCCTGCGTGACGTGCTGGCCTGGCATGCCGAAGAGGTCGCCGACGTACTCGGCACCAGCACCGCGGCGGTCAACAGCGCGCTGCAGCGTGCCCGGGCGCAGCTCAGTCAGGTCTCGCCGACCGAGGAGGGGCTGCGCGAGCCGACCGACCCGAGCCGGCGGGCGCTGCTCGACCGGTACGCCACGGCGTTCCAGAACGCCGACATCGCCGCGCTCACGGCGGTGCTGACCGACGACGTGACCTGGGAGATGCCGCCGATCCCGGCGTGGTTCGCCGGCCGGGACACCGTGGTGCGGTTCCTCGCCACCCGAGTTCTGGGACCCGAGGTCCACCGGCTGGTCCCGATCGGCGTCAACGGTCAGCCCGCCTTCGCTTCCTACGCGCGTGACCGTGACGGCGTGTACCGGCCGCACGCGATCCAGGTGTTGACGGTCACCGCCGCGGGGATCGCCGGCGTCGTCGCCTTCCTCGACCCGGACCTGTTCGCCGCGTGCGGGCTGCCGCCGGTTTTCGCCGCCGGTCGCCCAGCCCGTGAGCATCGCCAGTAAGTCGCAGGTAGGCCCGCTCGTTCGGGTGGCCCCGCGCCGCCGTGAGGTCGAGTTCGACGAAGTTGACTGTGACCTGGATTCCTCGGCGGTACCAACGCGATCCGCACGGCCAGCGGTGCCTGACGGTCGACCGTTCGGGCCGTCGCGATCCCGTCCCTGGAGGCCGGCGAAGCCATGCTCGGGCTAGCATGCGTCCACGGCCGGCCGAGTTCCACGCACCAGGAGGTGGGAAGTGCTACGCGTCCACTTCACCCAGGAGGATCTCGCCAGGGTCAGGGTCGTGCCCACCCACGGCCCGCTCGTCGAGGCGATGTTCGGCTTTCGAGCGCTGCGGACGGGAGAGCTTGGCGCGGTACCGGAACTGTGGCGGCGACGGGTCACGCGCGGCCACCCTCGCTGGACCGCGCCGCTGGGTGAGGTGATGGGCCCCGAGTCCGCGTTCGATATCTTCACCCTTGTCGGTAGGACGCCGACGGCGGCCGAGGGTCTCGAGTCCATCATCGCGATGAGCCGCCGGCGGTTGAGCAGCGAGATCGAGGCCGCGGTGCGCTGGCGCGAGCGGCGCGGGCTCGATGGGACGCGGTGGCCCTCCGCCTGGGTGAACCTGCTGGCCGCCGACGTCGCGCCCGGGCGCATCCTCGCCCCTTTGATCGACGCGTGCCACGCCGCGGTCGTGGCCCCCTACTGGGACCGCATCCAGCGCCACCTGGCCGTCGAGTCCACCGCACGCATGCAGGCCATCGCGACGGGCGGCATCGAGTCGCTGTTCCGGTCGCTGCACCCCACGCTTCGCTGGCACGCCTCCACGCTCGAACTGTTGTCGCGCCCGGGGCCGCCGGCGGACGTGCACCTGCGGGGTCGGGGCATCGAGCTGGTTCCCGTCGTGTTCCTGGACGCTGTCGAGGGACCGTTCTGGAGCCTCGACGATCCGAGCGCGCCCGCGGTGCTGTTCTATCCGGCGCTGTCCAGTCTCACCGGTGGCGCGAAGATCTTCACACCGTACGCGGAGTCGCAGGCGAGCGGGGCGGACGGCGGCGACGGGCCGCTGGCGCAACTGTTGGGCCGCACCCGTGCTGCTGCGCTGACCGCCATTGCGGGCGGCTGTACGACGAGTGCGCTGGCCCGCCGGGTCGGTATCTCGGCCGCCGGAGCCAGCCAACACGCCAGTGTGCTGCGACGATCGGGTCTCATCACCACGGTCCGTGACGGCTCCTCGGTCGTGCACGACCTCACGCCGCTCGGCCGATCCCTGCTCGCCGGATCTGACCTGGGGGCGATCCCGACCACCCCAACTCCCCAGCCCGCGACGTAGAGCCATCCACTATGCGGGGCGAAAGTCGGTTGGCGCCACCCTTTCAGCGTCGGCTTAAGGGTGTACCAGGGACGATCGCGGCTACCTAGACTCGCCGTTCATGAGCGACCTGGACGAGCAGCACCGCCCTCGACCGCCCACCTCGGCCGACGAAACCGACACGCTGCTGGGCTTCCTGGAGTACGAGCGGGCGACCCTGGCGTGGAAGTGCTCCGAGCTGGACGCGGCCGGTCTCGCGGCGCGGCTTGGGCCGTCCCCGATGACCCTCGGCGGAATGCTGAAGCACCTAGCCCGGGTCGAGGACTACTGGTTCTCCTACGCGCTGCACGCGCGAGAAACGGCCGCCCCGTGGAACACCGTGGACTGGAAGGCGGACCCGGACCGGGACTGGCAGTCGGCCGCCGAGGACTCACCCGAGCAGCTCTTCACGTTCTGGCGTGAGGCCGCCGACCGCTCCCGGGCCTTGGTGGCGCAGGCGCTGGCAGCCGGTGACCTGGGGCAACGGGCCCGGCGCGCGTGGCCCGACGGCCAGCCGCCGAGCCTGCGGTGGATCCTGGTCACGGTGATCGACGAGTACGCGCGGCATAGCGGGCACGCCGACCTCATCCGCGAGTCCGTGGACGGATCGACCGGTCAGTGAGCCAGAGCGTGCGAGCGCGCGCCGCGGAGGTTCGGCCGCTCCCGTTTCCGATGCCGCGACTGGACGTCGCGACATCAGAAAGGAGACGCCCCCCATGAGACTCGGGAGAACAGCCACACTCGCGCTCGGTCTGGCCACAGCCGTAGCGATCCTCCTGCCGGGCACCAGCGCGTACGCGAGCCAGGTGACCGACTGAGCCCGTGCGGGACGCAACGCACGCCTGCCAGCCCAACGAGATCACGGGGTTTCGTTGAGCTGGCAGGCGGCCTGCTCGGCCCCTGGCCGTGGCCGTGGGTTCCGTCCGAGGTCGCTGCGGTGAGCTTGACGGCCTCAACTCCCGGACGTTGTCTTGGTGTGTCAGGTCCGCGCGCCCAATGGCGGCGCTCGGGTCAATCCCCTCGTAACGGTTGGTTGCCTCGCCGTCCGAACATCGCCAGTAGCCGGTCGGTGTCGGTGCGAGTCTCCAGGGGTGGTACTTCGGCGGCGAACAGTCCGCAACGCTCGATCTCGCCCAGCACCGCGGGCGCGTAGACGAGCAGCGTGTCGACCAGACCGATCGGCAGCTGATCGGGGCGACCGGTGGCCCGGTCGATGTCCCACGCGTGCACCGCGAGTTCATAGGCGCCGGTCAGGGCCGTCAGGTCGAGGTCGGGACGGTTGGGTGGCGTGGAGTCGATCGCTTCGGCCAGCCGTCTCAACTCGGCCCGGGCCGCGCCGCAACCGGCCGGTGGTGGGCCCGCTGGCGGGCTGCCTTCGAGGAGCTCCCGGATGGTCGCGGCGGAGTCGGCGACATGGCGCACGAGTATCCCCAGGTCCCACTCCGCGCACGGAGTCGGGCTCCTGGGGTCGGCGTGGACGGCGCCGCTGATGCTCGCGCTGGCCACACCGGCCGCCCACGCCAGCAATCCCAGTGCGGGTGAGCGCCCGGTCATGACGTCACCGATGCCGGCAACGATGCCGGCAGGCCGAACGACGGGAACATCGTGGGGTTGAGGAACACCACGATGCGCGCGATCGACTCGCCGTCGGTTTCCAGGACGTGGATCGCGTGCGCGACGAACCCCCCATCACCGTCCTCGGCATAGGTCGCCAGCGCCGGGTACCCGTTGGCCGAGGTGGGGATGGCCCGTCGGGGTCGGTTGAACACGCGGCGCACCAGGTGGTCGACCACGGCGGCCCTGCCCCGGAACCAGGTGCGTATCGGCGGCATCTCGTACGCGATGTCCTCCCGCAGCAGTGCGGCGATCGCCGCGGTGTCCGCGGCTTCGAACGCGGCCATGTACCTGTCGAGGACCGCGTCGTCGGCACCGGCGATCGCCGGGCTCCTGACGTCGGAGGGCTCGTCGGCCGCCAGGGTCGCCCTTGCGCGTTGCAGCAGGCTGCGGGCGGCGGCAGCGGAGATGGCCAGGAATTCGGCCGCTTCGGCGGGCCGGTAGCCGACCACCTCGACCAGGAGCAGTACGGCCCTCTGCCGAGGGGGAAGCCGCTGGAACGCGGCAAGGAGCGCCAACCGGGTGCTGTCGCGGATCGCGACGATCGTCGCCGGGTCATCCCAACGCTCGCTGAGCTGCCCCGACGGTATGGGATCGAGCCAGGGCACCCCGTCGACCCTGGACAGGTTCGTGGTGGCTGAGCCGTCGGTTGCCGTACCGAGACCCGACGGCAGGACCCGATGGTGGCGGGACTGCAGCGCCGTCAGGCACGCGTTGGTGGCGATCCGGTACAGCCAGGTGCGGATCGAGGACCGCCCGTCGAAATTCTCGTAGCCCCGCCAGGCCCGGATGAGCGTCTCCTGCACGACATCCTCCGCATCGTGCAGCGATCCGAGCATGCGGTAACAGTGCGCCAGCAGTTCTCGCCGGTAGGGGTCGGCGCGCTGGACGAACTCGTCGTCCAGCACGTGCGCGTCAGCTGACACCGACACCCTCCCGAGCGGCCGGGCCAGCCGGAGTGGCAGGAGCGGGAGCGCTCCCCGTGCCCTCGGCACGGCCCATCACCGAGCTGCGACCGGGGGCGAACAGTCCGAAGACCGCGCCGAGGAATGCCATGAGCGCCGCGGCGAGGATCGCGGCCGAAAAGCCGTCGGCGAACTGCGCGGGGGAACGGTCGCTGCCGTTCGCGGCGAACACCGCCGCGAGCACCGCGATCCCCAGCGCCCCACCGAGTTGCCGGACGCTGCTGAACGTGCCGGCCGCCTTGCCCATGGAGGCGGGCGAAACCGATGTCATCACCGCGCTCTGCTGGGCCGGCATCGCCATCGACGTGCCGATGCCCGAGATGACCAGCGCGGCGACGCAGGACGGGTAGCCGACGTGACGGTGCGCGGCGATCGCCAGCCACACCAGGCCCAGACCCTGCAACAGCAGGCCGAAGGAGATCAGCCAGCGCGGCCCTATCCTGTCCTGGACCCGGCCGGCCGCCGGCGCGATGACCAGCAGCGGTACGGTCCACGGCAGGTACCGCAGCCCGGAACCCAGCGGCGTGTTCCCGAGCGCGAGCTGCAGGTACTGGGCCAGGAAGAACACGGTGCTGAACAGGGACGCGGTCAGCAGCAGCGCCGAGGCGTTTCCGGCGGCGAACGCGCGCACACTGAACAGCGTCATCGGCATCATCGGCGCCGCTGCGCGCCGCTCCCAGGCGACGAACCCGGCGAGTAGGACCAGGCCCCCGATGAGGGTGCCGAGAACCTCACCGCTGTCCCAGCCGGCCGCGCCCGAGCGGACCAGCGCCCAGACCAGGCAGAACATCGATCCGGCGGCCAGAACGAGGCCGACGAGGTCGACGCGAACGCGATTTCCCTTCATCTCGTCCAGTTTGACCGCGGCGAACGGCAGCACAAGTGCGATGACGGGCACATTGATCCAGAATATCCATTGCCACGCGATGCCCTCGGTGACCGCCCCGCCGACGAGCGGGCCGCCCACCACGGCGAGGCCCATGACCGCCGCGTAGATCCCCATGACGGCGCCGCGCTTGCGTGGCGGCGTGGCCGCGGTCAGCAGTGCCAGCGCGGCCGGAGAGATGAGCGCACCGCCCGCGCCCTGCACGACGCGGGCGGCGACGAGCAGCCCGATATTGGGTGCGAGCGCGCAGGCCGCCGAGGCCACGGCGAACAGGCCCAGGCCGCCCAGGTACGCACGCTTGCGGCCGATCCGGTCGCCGATCTCGGCACCCGGGATCATCAGGGCGGCGAAGCTCAGGCTGAAGGCGTTGACGGTCCATTCCAGGCTGGACATGCTCGCGTTCAGGTCCTCGTGGATGGTCTGCAGGGCGGTGGCCACCACCAACTGGTCCAGCGCCACCACGAGCGCGGCCACGGCGGTCACGACCAGCACCCAGCCCAGCGGGGCCGGTCTGCGGGTCTGCGCGACGGTCATTGTGCGGTCCTCTCATCAGGTCGTCGCTCATACAGACCCGATCGGCGCGCGAAATGCATCGGTGAACGGGCGACCTTGTCCGGCCCGCGTCGTCGACCCGGCCGGCGGCCCACATTTTCCGCGGCCGGCGCCGATTGATGCGGCGCTCGGCCGGAGTCTGTACCGACGTCGCCGGAAGTGCCGAGGACCTGTCGACCACCGGCGGCGTACGACATCACAGACCAGCAACGTGGAGGCAAGAACATGGATTCGACAGCATCCCCCAGCAACGGATCGGCTTTCGTCGGGGACGAGCGCGCGGTGCGCGCGGTCGTCGACGCCGTATCACAGGCGTGGGGGGACAACGACGCGGCGGCGTTCGTCGATCACTACGCCGAGGACGCGACCGCGATCGTGCCCGGGCTCGCCCTGCTCGACAGGGCCGACATCCGGACCAGGATGGCGGAGGCCTTCGCCGCGCAGCTCAAGGGAACCCGGCGCATCCACCAGATACGCGGCGTGCGGTTCCTCGACCAGGCCACGGCCATCGTGACCAGCCGGAGCGGCACGGCGTTCCCGGGCCAGAGCGCGCCCTCCGACGACCGGTGGTCGCTCGCGACCTGGGTCCTGTCCCGCCGAACCGGACGATGGCTCATCGAGGCCTACCACGACTGTCCGGCCGCCTGACCTCGGCCGCCACCGTGCACGGTCAGGGCCCACCCGGCCCTGACCGTGTATCCGGTGGTCGGGGTGGTGGGCGCACCGCGCCGTGCCTACGGTCTCGCCCAGCGGGACGCCCCCCCGCAAGCCGATGGACCAGTTGGTCAACCCGCGAGGATCGCAGGGGTAGAGAGCGGGTCACCCCGCCGTGCCGCCGTGCCGCCGCTACCGGCGGTACCCCGGTATCGCGGTCAGTTCCCGGTACGCGGCCAGCACCGCCTCGGTCCGCTCCGAGACGTCCGTCGCGGGATCGGGACGGACCCGCCAGGCGGCCTCGTCCATCATCGCCGAGTCCGCGGCCTGTACGGCCCGTCGAGCGCGACGCGCCACCTTCGGCGCCCAACGTAGGGCGCCCTGATGGGAGGCGAAGCGTGCACAGCGGTCCGCCAACGATCGCAGCCGATCGGCACGCGCGGCGATCTCGGCGTCCATCGACGACAGGTGACCGGCGAGCTGGTCGCGTCGCGTGGCGAGTTCACCGCGTAGCGGGTCGTCATCATCCAGGCCGTACCCGGCCCACTTGGCCTCGTTGCACGCCCCGGACAGGCGGCCGCGGCTGGCGATGAGGCACGCCAGATCCCATCGCGCGTCCTCGATAACCGGCCGGACATTCTTGACACCCGTCATGCTCCTGACGGCCGGCCAGGCCCGCTGGACGACCACGCAGGCCGTCTCGACGCCCTGCCAGGTCTTGAGGTGCTCACGCCCGGCGAGGACCACGCGAGGTCGGATGAGCGCAGTCGCCACAAGGAGGACAGTCATGAGCGCGGCCAGGCCGATCAGGGCTAGGCCGGGCAGCCACAGGTGCGTTGTCTGCAGCGCCGCTCCAGTGCCCGCGACCAGGACGATCGCCCAGGACATGTAGCTACTGGCCGGCGGAGCCAGCAGCGGGGCCGACCAGCGCATCCGGGAGGGGCCATACACCTGGATCGCCCCGCCATGACTGCCCACTGTCGCCTCCACTCCACCCATCGGATGGTCAAGACATCGCACGCCGGCCTCCAGCGTGTAAGTGAACCACCGCCGCGCAACCCGCCCACGGTAAGCGGCTCGCGGGAAGCTGACCCCGCCGCGATGCGGTTACCCGCTTTCGCGGGTAGCGGCGGTGCGACCCGCCACCGCATAGTGCTCGGCAGACCCGATAGCGCTGGAAGGACGTGCCATGGCCGAGACCGCGCCCCAACCATGGTCGTCGAGACCAGGGTGGTGATCCGGCCGGCCCACTGCCGGGACGGTGGGTCGGTCGGCACGTTTCTGAACGCGCTGTCCCCGTCGCCGAGCGCACGGTCGACGTCGGCATCGTTGTCGCCGAGGCGTACCGGCGGCGGGGGATCGGCGACCTGCTCGTGTGCGAGCTCGGACGTCGTCGCCGCCGTCGGCACCACCACATCTGCGATGCGACGTGCTCTGCGGCAACCACATCGTCATGCGCTGGCTGCGGCGGCTGCTGCCGGACCTGCGGGTCGAACGCGCGGGCCACACCATGACCGTGTACGGCCAGGTCGACGCGCACCGAGCAGTCCCGCGCGCAGGGGTAGCCGGCGACCGAGGTTGATCCGCCGATCCGCCACCCTTGAGGACCTAAGAACCCTTCCCCGGGCCGAGCGTCCGGTCTAGAGCGTTTGGGCCCATGCCGCACCCCTACTTCGAGGCCGATCCATCGCTCTACCGATACTTTCCAGGTCCTCTACCGTCCTCGGCCACCCTTGTCTTGGCCACTATCGGGCGGGGGACGGCCACCGCCCGGGCCTAGGGCGGCCGGCGGTGGGAGGGCGCGTGCGCGGCGGGACGGGATCGTGCGCGGCGTCCGGATGCCAGCGCCCGAAGCGCCCCTGTGTCTCCAGGCCTGCGACGGGTTCGTCCACGCTACCGACACCCGGGCGGCGCGGCCGGTGACATCCGGTGCGCCGACGCCGTCGTGGTCATCGCTTCGACCTTCTATCCGATCACCTCGAAGTGTTCATAGCCGGAGCAACCGCGTCCAAAGGAGAAGTTGGGTGCTCAGAACCAAGCTCGCGAAAATCACCGTGACGGCCGGGCTGGCCGTCGCGGTGACGGTCGGCGGGTCGCCGGCCCTCGCCGCTGGCCCGGCCGGGTCGGCCGCGACGGTGACGGCGGTCGCCGAGCTGCCGGACGGGGTACGCGCGGCGTGCGCGCCGTCCACGGCCCCGGGGCAGATGGCCTGTACCGCCCTGGTGCGCACCGACCTGGGCGCCGGCACGGGCGTGCAGCCGGCCGCCCCCCCGCCGCCCGGGTTCGCGCCGGCCGACCTGCAGGCCGCGTACGGGCTGCCGTCCAGCTACTCGGGCAGCCGGCAGACCATCGCGGTGGTGGACGCCTTCGACGACCCCAACGCCGAGGCGGACCTGGCCGTATACCGAAGCCAGTTCGGGCTGCCGGCGTGCACGGTGGCGAGCGGCTGCCTGACCCGGGTCGACCAGAACGGCGGCACCACCTTCCCCGTGCCGGATCCGGCCTGGGCCAACGAGACGGCGATCGATCTCGACATGGTCTCCGCCGCCTGTCCCAACTGCCGCATCCTGCTGGTGGAGGCGAACAGCGCGAACATCAGCGATCTGGGCTCCGCGGTGAACACCGCGGTATTCCTGGGGGCGAGGTTCGTGTCCAACAGCTATGCCGGACCGGAGGACAGCAACAACCTGCTTTACGACAACACCTACTTCAACCACCCGGGCGTCGCGGTCACCGTGGCCGCGGGTGACAGCGGGTACGGCGTCAACTATCCTGCCGCCTCGCAGTACGTCACCGCGGTCGGTGGCACCACGCTGACCCGTACCGGTACCGGGTGGCGGGGCTGGTCGGAGTCGGCGTACGGGCTCGCCTCGGCGGGCTGCTCCGCCTACGACCCGAAGCCGGCGTGGCAGCACGACACCGGGTGCGCCAACCGGTCCGTGGCCGACGTCGCGACGGTCGCCGACCCGGCCACCGGCGTCGCGTACTACAACAGCTTCAACGCCGCCGGCTGGCTGGTCGGCGGCGGCACCAGCGTGGGTGCCCCGCTGGTGGCGGCGGCGTACGGGCTGGCCGGCACGCCACCCTCCACCGGGTACCCGGCAGCCTACCCGTACGCCGGCGCCGCGATTCTCAACGACGTGACCGCCGGGACGGACGGCACGTGCAGCGTGACGTACCTGTGCAACGCGGGTACCGGCTACGACGGCCCTACCGGTCTGGGTACGCCGCAGGGGCCGATGTCCTTTTCGAGCACCGGCAGCATCACCGGCCCGCTGCCCTCCGGCGTGTACGGCAAGTGCCTCGACGACGACGGCAGCACCGCGGACGGCAGCCCGGTGACCATCTGGACCTGCAACGGCACCGCCAACCAGGGGTGGACCCTCTCCACCGACGGCACGATCCGCATCGGCACCGCCTGCTTGACCGTCAGCGGAACCGCCAACAACGATCCGGCGCACCTGTACCACTGCAACCACACGGTCGGGCAGCAGTGGCGCGTCGGCCCCAGCGGCGAACTGATCAACCCGAACTCCGGCCGTTGCCTGGACGATCCGAGCGCTACCACGACCAACGGCACCCAGCAGGTCATCTACAACTGCAAGGGCATCGTCAACCAGCGGTGGACCCTGCCTTCCGCGGTACCGGCGTCGGCGGCGGTGCGGCTGGTCTCCGGTGTGCCGAGCAACCTGTGCGCCAACGACAGCGGCGGGAAGGCCACCGACGGTAACCCGATCCAGATCTGGACCTGCAACGGCACGTCCGCGCAGACCTTCTCCGTCAAATCCGACGGCACGATCCGAGTGGCCGGGGTGTGCGTGGACGTGAAGGCGTCGGGCAAGACGCCGGACACGCCGGTCCAGGCGCACAGCTGCAACGGCACCGGCGCCCAGCAGTGGCTCGTTCGCCCCGACGGTACCCTGCTCAACCCCGAATCGGGGCTGTGCCTGACCGACCCGTTCGCCGCCACCCTCAACGGTACCCAGCTGGTCATCTCCACCTGCTCAGCCGCGGCCGACCAGACGTGGGCGCTGTCCTGACCGCTGTGGCACACCCGCACCGGGTCCGCGGGCCTCACCAGGCCGGCGGACCCGATGCCGTCCAGTGCAGGCCATGGTGCTCCAGCGTCGGATCGGCCCGCAGGATGGCCAGGTGCAGGCGCTGCACCGACGGTGCCGGCTGGATGCCCAGCTCGGTGTCCAGCCGCCGCTGCAGATCCCGGTATGTGGCAAGGGCATCCGCCTGCCGCCCGGCACCGTAGAGGGCGAGCATGAGCTGGCCGCGCAGCCGCTCCCGCAGCGGGTGGTCGACTACCAACGCGGTCAGGTCCGGCAGCACGGCCAGATACCGTTGGCAGGCCAGCAGCGCGTCCACCCGGGTCTCCATGGCCGACAGCCGCAGCTCCTCCAACCGCATCCGCTCCGCGTCCACGACCGGGACCCCGGAAATGTCACCGAACGCCGGCCCGGACCACAGTGACAGCGCGGCGTCCAGGCGGCGCAACGACTGCTCGGCATCGCCCGCGTCCAATGCTCGTTCGCCGGCGCGGAGGTGGTCGTCGAACACGTCGCGGTCCAGCTCCCCGGACACGGTCCGCAACTGGTAACCGGGGGAGCGGGTCACCAACCGCGCCCCGTCCGGGTCGTGCAGGGTACGGCGCAGCCGCCCGGCGTAGAGCTGAACCAGCTTCGCCGCGGACGGCGGCGGGCGCTCCCCCCACAGCTGGGCGACCAACCTCGTGACCGGCACCACCCGGTTGGCCTCGACCAGCAGGGTGGCCAGCAGGCTGCGCCACTTCGGCTGGCGTACGGGCAGCCAGTGGTCACCGAGGCGAATCTCCAGTGGGCCGAGGATCCGGTACCGGGCGTCGCCGGCGCGGTGCGGTGACGGCCCAGCCGGCCCGGGTGCCTGCGCGCCGTCAGACGTTGCCGGGGCGGCGCTCGTGGCGGTCGGCATCGCGAATTCCCTTCCCCTGTACGGTCTGCGACGAGGTGTCTCAACGGCGACAGCCTGCCTGCCGCGCCTTGCCAATGGTCTTGCCATCGTTGGAGATCGTCCCGTTGAGAGGGATTGTTGCGAAGCCGGACGGGTCCCGTTCGTCTGGTGTCCATGAGCCGGTCACCTCGCAAGCCGGTCGCCGCTCGAGTGGTCGCGCCACTCTCACCGGCTCGCGGTCAGATCGCTATGCCCGTACTTTCCCGCGCCTCTACCGGCGCCGGCGAGGCTGTCCCCGGTCGGGCGGGTCCGCGTTGCGTGTGGCCCGCCGCCACCTGCGCTTCTGACGGGGCGAGCGGAGGAGATGGACACATGCGAGGCGGGTTTCTGCGTCGGGTGCGCCACCGCCATACGGCGGCCGGGACGGTGCTGGCGGTCACGGCGTCGGTCCTGGTTGTCATCGCGGTGGCCGATTCACCGGCACGGATGCCGGTGGGGCACAGCCCGGGCCAGCCGGTGTGGGGCTCGGCCGCCGGCCGCCCCTCGCGGGTACCGACGACGGCCACCATGGCGCAGCTGGTCGACGGGAAGGTGTCTGCCGCCGGTACCCCGGTCGCACCCGCGTTGGGTCGCGCTCCCGGTGCGGTGCCGCAGGCCGCCCCGCCGTCGCCGCTGACGTTGCCGGTCAGCGGTTCCCGCGACGACGCGCTACGGGTCCTGCCGGCGCCGCCGGGGGACACCAAGACCGGGTACGACCCGGCGACCAGCCATGAACTGACCGGTGAGCGGGGCGCTGACCGCCAGGTCTACGCCAACGCCGACGGCACCCAGACGATGAAGGTGTACCAGGCGCCGGTGAACTGGCGGCGCCCGGACGGGTCGTGGGTGCCGATCGACCCGACGCTGGTACCGGCGGGCAACCCCACGCCCAGCAGCGGCCCGGCGCCGTCGGCCGCGAGCGCGCCGGCAACCGGTTCCGCGCCGGCGACGACCGGCCCGGCGACCCAGCCGTCGGCCGCCGCGACCGGCCCGGCGCCGGGTTGGACCGTGCGCTCGGCGCCGCAGCCGGAGGCGTTCGGCGGGTACGCCGATGCGGTCACCCTCGTGCGGCTGCCGCTGGACGGGTCGCACGGCGTCGGCTTCGCGCTGGGCGGTGCCGCGCACGTGGCGGGCCGGATCTCCGGCAACCAGGTGACCTACCCGGGTGCGCGGCCCGATGCCGATGTGGTTTTCGCCGCCGGGGCCGGATCGGTCAAGGAGAGCCTGGTGCTGCGCTCCGCCGACGCCCCGACCAGCTGGGTGTTCCCGCTGCGCCTGGACGGCCTGCACGCGGTGGCGACGCCCGACGGTTCGGTGGCCTTCGCCGATTCCGCGGGTACCGTCCGCGCGGTGGTGCCGGCCGGGTTCATGACGGACTCCGCGATGGACCCGCGCACCGGCGACGGCGCCCGCTCCGACGGGGTGCGGTACTCGCTGGCCACGGTCTCCGGCTCGCCCGCCATCCGGGTGGACCTCGACGCGGCCTGGCTGCGCGACCCGC
The DNA here is from genome assembly GCF_039543385.1 of Rugosimonospora acidiphila. Lineage (NCBI taxonomy): Bacteria > Bacillati > Actinomycetota > Actinomycetes > Micromonosporales > Micromonosporaceae > Rugosimonospora > Rugosimonospora acidiphila. Next base: position 181,844 of record NZ_BAABJQ010000002.1, on the reverse strand, counting down.
GGCGGGTGTTCCCGGTGACCGTGGACCCCAGCGTCGAGTCGGTGAAGTCGGGCGCCACCACCTACGTGATGTCGGGTGAATCCGCCGACCACTCCGACGAGTCGGAGATCAAGGTCGGCACGTACGACAGCGGCGGCCACGTCGCCAAGTCGTTCCTCAAGTTCGACAGCGTGTCCTCGGCGCTGAGGAACAACAACGTTCTGGGTGCCCGGCTGGGCCTGTTCAACTCGTGGTCCTACAGCTGCCAGGCCCGGCCGGTGGAGGTCTACCCGGTCACCGAGTCGTGGACCGCCAGCGGCACCCGATCCTGGCCCGGGCCCTCGACCGGGAAGGCGATCGCGTCCAAGTCCTTCGCGTCCGGCTGGAAGTCCGATCCCTACGGCTCCTCGCCGTGCCCGTCGAAATGGGAGGGCATTGACCTCGGGCAGGGCGGCAACGACCTGATCAACGGATGGACGCACGGGACGAAGGCGAACAACGGGCTCGCGCTGGGCGCGTCGTCGGGGTCCAGCTACGGGTGGAAGCGGTTCACCTCGGACAACAACCCGACCGGCGACCCGTTTCTGTCCCTCACCTACACCCGCTACGGCGCCACGTACGCACTGGTCTCCCCACAGCCGGTCAAGCAGGTCTGGCCCAACCAGGACGGCTCGATCCGGCTGAAGCTGACCAACACCGGCGCGGACACCTGGACCGCGACCAACGGCTTCGAGCTGTCCTACCGGGTCTACGACACCCACGGCAAGCTGGTGGCCGACCACCCGGTGTTCACCCCGATGCCCGCGAGCGTGCCGCCCGGCGGGTCGGTGTATGTCAACGCCAACGTCAAGGCGCTGCCGGTGGGCGACTTCGCCCTCAACTTCGACATGTACGCCTCGGCGAACACCTCCTCACCGGTGTCGTTCACGTCCCAGGGCGTGGCGCCCTACGCGGTCGGCCTGCACGTGCCGGACCCGCCGCCGGTGGTGGCCGGGGTGTACCCACCCACGGGATTCCTGTCCCCGACGGTGACCCCGCAGCTGTCCACCTCCGCGTCCAGCCCGATCGGCAAGGCGCTGACCTACAACTTCAGCCTCACCTGCCACCCGCTGCCCGGCATCACCTGCCCGGCCAGCATCATCACCTCGGGCCCACTGCCGGTTCCGTACTGGACGGTGACCCAGGCGATGACGTGGAACCAGCCCTACAGCTGGACCGTCACCGCCAGCGACGGCACCACCTCCACCACGGTCGGGCCGGTGTCCATCACCCCGGCGGTGCCCCAGCCGGAGCTCAGCTCACATCTGGCGGACCCGTCCGGCCGGCCCGCCGATCCGCAGACCGGCGACTACACCACCGGGGCGGTGGACGCGGCGGTGGCCGTGGCGGGACCACCGCTGCGCATCGCCCGCGACTACCACAGCCTGGACCCGCGCACCGACGGCGCGTTCGGTGCGGGCTGGTCCACGACCACGGACATGCGGGTGAGCCCGGACGACGACGGATCGGGCAACGTGGTGGTCACCACCGCCGACGGCACCGAGCAGCGCTTCGCCAACAACGGCACGGCGACGTTCGCCCCACCGATGGGCAGCCCCGACGTGCTGGTGCACGACAGCGACGGCGGCTGGTCGCTGCGGGACGCGTCCGGGTACCGGTACGACTTCGCCGCTACCGGCGGGCTGCGCCGGATCGCCGACCGCAACGGACTGGCGCAGACCTACACGGTGGACGGTTCCGGGCACCTGGCCACCATCACCGACGCAGCCTCGGGCCGGGCGCTGCATCTGAGCTGGATCGTGCCGGACGGCACCACCGTGGCACACGTCGCCACGGTCACCACGGACGCGCCGTCGGCCGGGCAGCCCGGCCTGTCCTGGAGCTACACCTACGACGGGGACCGGCTGACCAAGGTCTGCCTGCCCACCGGCGGCTGCACCTCCTACGACTACGCCGCCACCGGTTCGCACTACCGCAGCGCCGTGCTCAACGACGGGCCCCGCGCGTACTACCGGCTCGGCGACGACCCGGCAGCCACCGCCGCGACCAGCCAGACCGACGTCAACCTCGGCACCGACAGCGGCACCTACACCAACGTGACGCTCGGCGCCCCCGGGCCGCTGGCCGGGCCGGCGCAGAGCGCCGCCACCTTCAACGGGTACAGCTCGTCGGTGACCCTGGCCGACAACCTGGTCTCCGACAGCACCTACGTGACGGTGGACCTGTGGTTCAAAGCGGCCGGCGGCGGCGGGGTGCTGTACGGCTACCAGGCCGACCCGCTGACCGCGAACTCCACGACCGGCAACGCCGACCGGCACAACCCGGCCTTGTACGTGGGCGGAGACGGCAAGCTGCGCGGCGAGTTCTGGAACGGATCCGTCGATCCGATCACGACGCCGGACAGCGTCGCCGACGGCGACTGGCACCACGTCGTGCTGTCCGCCGCCGGCACCACCCAGTCGCTGTACCTCGACGGCGGCCTGGTCGGCACCCTGGCCGGGCGCATCGACCAGGGCAGCATGACCCACAACGTGGTGGGCGCGGGGTTCTGGCTGAACTGGCCGTCGGCCATCACCGCCACCTCGCCGGTCATCAGCACCGATCCGGCCGGCCACTTCAAGGGCTCCATCGCCGAGGTCGCGGTCTACCCCCATCCGCTCGGGCAGCCCGCGATCAGCGCGCACGACGCGCTGGCCGACCGGGGATCCGCCGAGCTGACCGGCATCACGCTGCCCTCCGGCCGGGCCGGCGGCCAGGTCTCCTACGATGCCGGGCACGACCGGGCCTCGGCCTACACCGACAGCGACGGCGGACAGTGGCAGATCCAGCTGCCGCTGACCACCGGGTACCGCAGCTCGCCGGAGACCCTGGGGGAGGCCACCCGGCACGTCACCGTGGTGGATCCGGCCGGGCGCGACGAGGTGTACGGGTACGACGCGGTGCACGCCGGGCGCCTGGTCAGCTACGACCGGGGCGCCGGGCACACGCGCACCTTCGGCTACGACGCGGCCGGCTTCCTCGACCAGGTGACCGATGAGGACGGCAACGTGGTCAGCCTGGCCAACGACGCGCACGGCAACGTGGTCTCCCGCAGCTGGTACCCGACCCAGCCCGCCTCCGGCACCGGGTGCTGCACGACCTACTACAGCTACGCGTACAACGACGCCGACCCGCTGGACCCGCGCAACAACACCCTCACCGGTGTGCGCGACGCCCGCTCGAGCTCCGCGGCCGACACCACCTACCTCACCTCCTACAGCTACAACCCGGCGGGCCAACTGGCCACCAGCACCACCCCGGCCACCAGCGACTTCCCGTCGGGACGCACCACCAGCTACACCTACTCCACCGCGGGCACACCGGCCGACGGCGGCGGCACCACGCCGGCCGGCCTGCTGCTGTCGACCACCACACCCGACGGCGCGACCACCGGTTACGCGTACTCCTCGGCCGGCGACCTGGTCCAGCTCACCGAGCCGTCCGGCCGGCGGCTTCGCTACGGCTACGACCTCCTGGGGCGGCCCACCTCCCAGGTCGACTACACCGACGCCTTCCCCGACGGCCTGACCACCGGCTACACCTACAACCCGGTCAACCAGCCGCTGAGCGTGACCTACCCGGGCGTGCACAACCAGATCACCGGTGTGACACACACCCGGGCGGAGCGCTACACCTACGACCCGGACGGCAACCTCACCGACGCGACGCAGGCCGACACCACCGGCGGCGACCCGAGCCGCACCACCACCTACACCTACGACGACAACGGCAACCCGGCCAGCATCACCGACCCGACCGGGGCCACCACCGGCTACACCTACGACGGCTCGGGCAACCTCGTCGAGATGGTCGACGCGGACGGCAACACCTTCGCCTACCAGTACAACGAGTACGGCGAGACCACATCGGTGACACTGCGGGCCGGCGGCACCGACCCCGGCGACCCCGGCGGCGGCACGGACACCCCGCTGGAGTCCGACGCCTACGACCCGGCCGGGCTGCTCGCCTCCCGCACCACCGCCATGGGCCGCATCACCAACTACTTCTACGACCACAACGAAGACCTGATCGCCGCGCAGCAGCAACCACCGACCGGGCCGGGCCGGCAGACCGCCTACACCTACGACTCCGCCGGCAACCTGGTCGCCACCGCGACCAGCGACCTGCCGGTCAAGACCAGCACGGTCACCAACTACACGGTGGACGCGGCCGGCCGCACCACCCGGGTGGTGTTCGACCCACCGCCGGCCGGGCACACCACCGCCGGATACGTCGACCGGACCACGGCCTTCACCTACGACGCGGCCGACCGGGTCACCTCGCGGACGCTTAGCGACCCGTCCGGTGCCAGCCGCGGCGACTACGCCTACAACGCTGCCGGGGCGATGGTCGCCGCCACCATCCACGATGCATCGGTCGACCTGACCACGACGTGGAGCGTGGACCAGCGGGGCCTGGCCACCTCGATAACCGACGCGCGGGGCAACGCCGCCGAAGCCACCGCCGCGGACTACACCACCGACTTCGGCTACGACGAGGCGGGATCGCTGACCACGGTCACCGGCGCACCGGTCGACGCCCAGGCGTACGGGGGCAACGCCACCACCGTCCGCCCGCTGACCCGCTCCGGGTACGACGCCTTCGGCGACCGCACCCAGTCCACCGACGCCGCCGGGCACATCGCCACCACCGACTACGACCAGGCCGGCCGCCCCGTGGCCACCACGACGCCGGCCTACACGCCACCCGGCGGCGGCGCCACCATCACCGCAACCACCCGTGAGGCCTACGACGGGCTCGGCCAGCCGTCGGCGATCACCGACCCGCTAGGCAACATCACCACCTACACCTACGACGCCCTGGGCGACCTGACCGGCCGCACCGACCCCCAGCTGACCGGGCGCTCGGCGCCCGGCGGGTGGAGCTACGGCTACGACGGCGACGGCGAGCAGACCTCGTCAACGGATCCGACCGGTGCCATCACCCAGACGACCTACGACTACTTCGGCGACGTGGCCACCACCACCCAGGCGCTGCGCTCGGACACCGGCATCCAGTACCACACCACCACCTACGGGTACGACTACCAGGGCGAGGCCACCACGGTCACCAGCCCCACCGGGGTGGCCAGCACCCTCGCCTACGACCACGCCGGCGAACTGACCTCGGCCACCGACGCCTACGGCAACACCACCGGCTACGGCTACGACTACGCCGGCAGGCAGGTCCGCGTCACCCACCCCGACAACACCTCCACCACCGACGGCTACGACCAGGCCGGCAACCTCACCTCGACCACCGACTGGACGGCGCCATCCGGCGGCACCACGGCGCCGCTGCGCACCGCGACGATCGGCTACGACGCGGTGGGCAACCCGACCAGCGCGACCACCGCACGCGGGGTCACCACCACCTTCCAGTACGACGCGGGCAACCGGCTGGTCCGGCAGATCGAGCCGGTATCGCCGGACAGCTCGATCACCACCAGCTACGGCTACGACGCCGACGGCAACCAGACCTCCGTCACCGACGGGCGGGGCAACACCACCTGGACCACCTACAACACCTGGAACCTGCCCGAGTCGGTCATCGAGCCCGCCACCGCCGCCACCCCCACCGATCGCACCTACACCACCGTCTACGACGCGGACGGGCAGACCGCCGCCCAGACGTCCCCCGGCGGCGTCGCCATCACCACCTCCCACGACCAGCTCGGCGACGTGACCCGGCGCAGCGGCACCGGCGCGCAGGCCGTCACCGCCGACCAGACCTTCGGATACGACCTGGCCGGGCGGCTCACCTCGGCCAGCGCGCCGGGCGGCACCGATGAGTTCACCTACGACGACGCCGGCAACCTCACCGCCACCGCCGGCCCGTCCGGCACCGCGAGCTTCGGCTACGACGCCGACAACCGGCTCACCAGCCGCACCGACACCGCCGGCACCACCAGCTACGGCTACGACCGGGCCGGCCGGCTGGCCACGCTGAGCGATCCACTCACCGGCTCCACGGCCAGCTACCGGTACAACGCCGACGGGCTGGTCAGTTCCGTCGGCTACGCCAGCGCCACCGGGACCGGACCCACGCGCGGGTACACCTACGACCCGCTGCGACGGCCCAGCGGCGACGCGCTGGCCGCCGCCGGTGGCGCCCCGATCAGCTCGACCACCTACGGATACGACGCCGACGACAACCTGACCACGAAGACCACCAGCGGGTACGCCGGGTCGGGCAGCACGAGCTACGGCTACGACCAGGCCGACCGGCTCGCCTCGGCGACCACGGGCGAAAACACCACCGGTTACGGGTACGACGCGTCGGGCAACCTCACCACGGCCGGCGCGACGACCTACACCTACGACGCCCGCGACCAGCTCACCAGCTCGACCACCGACGGCGCCACCACCAGTTACGGGTGGACGGCCCGCGGCACCCGCGCGTCGGTCACCCCGCCGGGCGGCGGCGCGCAGAGTTCCACCGCAGATGCCTTCGGCCAGACCGTCACCGCACCCGGCGGCGTCGGCTACGCCTACGACGCGCTCGGCCGCCAGGTGACCCGCTCCGTCGGCGCGGACACCCAGACCTTCGCCTACAGCGGCATTGACGACACGCTGGCCTCCGACGATGACCAGAGCTACGCCTACGATCCCGACGGCGACCTGGCGTCGGTCGACGCGGGCGGCGGCGGGCTGGCCGCCCTGACCGACGTGCACGACAACGTCTCCGGCACGTTCGCCACCGCGCCGGCCACCGGTGCGCTGGCCGGTTCAACCGCCTACGATCCGTACGGCAACAAGACGGCCAGCACCGGCGCCCAGACCGACCTGGGGTACCAGAGCGACTGGACCGATCCGGCCACCGGCCAGGTGGACATGGCCGCGCGCCGCTACGACCCGGGCACCGGAGCCTTCACCAGCCGGGACACCTGGAACAACAATCCGGTACCGGACTCCATCAACGCCAACCGCTACAGCTACGCCAACGGCCAGCCGCTGACCAGCACCGACCCCACCGGCCACGGCTCGGTGTGTATCGGGTACGGCACCCGGGGCGGCAGCCACCACAACATCATCTGCTTCGGCTTCGGCCTGCCCTGGGACGTGGGCGGCGGTTCGTTCCCGCCGTTCAGCAGTGGCGGTAGCCACTCGGGTGGCGGCAGCGCATCCTCCAGCGGCTCCACCACCGGCTACTACGGAGGCGGCGGCGGCCGGTGCAGTTGGGCCTGCTACGCCCCTCCGGTGTTCCTCCCGCCGCCCCCGCCCCCGCCGCCGCTGGACGTGTACGGCGGCCCGCACCCCAAGCGCGCCCCGGCACCGCCGAGCTGGCTCACGCACGGCAAGTATTTCGTCAAGCTCGCCAAGGACGTCACCCAGGTCGGCGCCCTGCTGGCCGGCGGTCTGGGCCTGCTGCGCGGAGCGGTGATCGAGGTCGCCGACCTGTTCACCGATCCGCCCACCGCCACCGACCCCGACACCCCCAACAACGACATCCAGGGGCCGCCGGACGACGGCACCCCGCCCGACCAGCCGGCGCCGCGCTACGGCAACCAACCCAAGCCCGAGCCGGACACCCCGGAGCCCAACAGCCCCGAGCCGGGTCAGGGCGGCGAGGGCGCCGGGAACGGAGGCGAACAGCCGCCGTCGCCGCCGAGCGCCGACGAACCACCGAACGGGCCGGACGAGCCGAACGAGCCGGGCCCCGGCAAGCCGCGGTTCACCGTCGACTCGCAGGGCACCGCCGTGGACACCACCACCCAGCCGTGGCTGGACTCCTGGCTCAACTACGGGCGGCAGCAGGTCCTTGACGACCTGATCGAGCCGGCTGGCGTGGAGTCGACCGGGCCGGGTACCGAGCTCGAGCCCATCGGGGACGCCGGAGGGGACCTGGTCGGCCGGACACCGGTGGACTCCGCCGGCTCGGACACCTCGAGCTACGACATCACAAGGTTCAAGTACGACCGCACCGGCCTACCCAGCCCCATCCCGCCGAATCTCAGCGGCTGGCGGCTGTGGCTCTACCTGTTCCTCACCGTCATCCAGCACGTCTTCAAGGGAGCCGCCCCGCCGTGACACGTGGCCGCGTGCCGGCGTGGCCACGCCGCCGACGCCAACCAGCGCCGCCGGTCGCATCACGGCTCGGGTACGGCGCTGTGGGCGGCCCGCACCGGCGCCTACGGATCGAACGCGTCGCGATGCCGCGCGACATGAAAACGCTCCGCGTTACGCGGACACGTCGTCGCGGCGTCTCGCAAGTTGTCGGCTCAGGGCGCGACTTCAGGAGTTGCCCTCCGCCACTCCGCCGTGGCGCCTTCGGCGCCACCGGTGCACTCGCCAGGCAACCAGGCCAGCGACGATAACGGCGGCGGCAGCGATCGCCGAAGCGCGGCCGAAGGTTTTCTCGACGACCGCGTAGGAGCTTCCCGCCAGGTAGCCGGCCAGGACGGTACCGGTTCCCCAAAGTACACCGCCAGCGGCGTTGTAGGCGAAGAAGCGGCGGTAGCTCATGTGGGAGGTGCCGGCGAGCAGCGGCATCACGGCATGCAAAAAGGCGACGAACCGGCCGCCGAGCACGGCCGGGCCGCCGTGTCGGGCCAGTGTCTGTTGGGCTGACTCTATGCGCTTCGCGCGCCGGCGCAGCGGGCGTAGAGACAGAATCTTGTGGCCGTACCGTGCGCCTATCAGATAACCAGTGGTATCGCCGGCGATGGCGGCGAACACCACGACAGCGCACGTGACGGCCGGGGAGACGCTACCCTGACTGGCCGCTACGCCGGCCAGGATAGCCACGGTTTCTCCCGGTACGATGAAGCCGATGAGGACCGCGTCTTCAGCGAAGACGAATACTCCTACGATCAGATAGATGACCGCGCTGGGTAGATCCAGCAATCGGTGCAGGAACCCGGTCATCGCGCGCCATCCGGCGACGGCCGTAGGTCACGGGCAAGACACTCGGCGCGTTTTCGGTGCGGCCGCGTGTCGCTCCTCATCGCGTGGCGAGTAGGGGCGACCGCGCTGCGAGCCGGGGAGGTCTGCGAGGTCATCGAATTCACTCAACCGGCCGAAATCTCCTCCGGGCCAGCGCTTAACGCTACGCGGTAGGCGCCAGCGCTGAAGGTCCAGTTTCCGCCACATGCGGCAATACCGCAGCCGATCGATCCGTGACTTCGAGTATAGCCACTGCCTCCGGCGATGAGCGCTGTGGCGAAATCCTCGAACGGATTGCCGGAACGGATGGTTGTACCTACAACCGGCTGTCAGGTCGCCCACCGACCCGTACACTGCCCGCATCAGCACGCTGCTGCGCCACCCGGCACGGCCCGATGGTCAAGGGCGCGCCGGCTGGGCGGCGCGGCACCCGCGGGACTGGCGGCTTCGCGCTCACCGGCGCACTCGTTGGGAGGACGCTTGGGCGCAGCGCCCTTGTGGATGTGGCTCGGCACCGTCGGGCTCGTGCTCACGCTACTCGTTGCCGATTTCGTCATCGCTGCCCGCCGCCCGCACCGGGTGGGTCTGGTCGAGGCCGCCGTGTGGTCGGCCGCGTACGTGGGTATCGCCCTGGCGTTCGGATTGGCGCTGTGGCTGCTGCTCGGCTCCCGGTCCGGTACCGCCTACTACACGGGATGGCTGATCGAGAAGAGCCTGTCGGTGGACAACCTGTTCGTCTTCGTGATCATCATGGGCCGTTTCGGGGTGCCTCCGGATCACCAGCACAAGGTGTTGCTGTTCGGCATCACCGCCGCGCTGGCGCTCCGGGCGATCCTCATCGCCGCCGGCGCGGCGGCGATCGAGCTGTTCTCCCCAGTGTTTGTGCTGTTCGGACTGTTGCTCATATTCACGGCGGTTCAGCTGGTCCGGCATCGCAACGATGATCCCGATCCCGAGGCCAACCCGATCTTGCGGTACGCCCGTCGCGTGCTGCCCACCGCCGGCCTACACGGCGGCCGACTGTTTGCTCGGGTCGACGGCCGGCGGGCCGTGACGCCGCTGTTCCTGGTGTTCCTCAGCATCGGCAGTAGCGACCTGCTGTTCGCTCTCGACTCGATTCCGGCCGTGTTCGGCGTGACCCGGGACCCGTTCATCGTGTTCTGCGCCAACGCCTTCGCCTTGCTCGGACTGCGCGCGCTGTACTTCCTCATCCAGGGACTGCTCGAACGGCTGATCTACCTGTCGCTCGGATTGGCCGGGATCCTCGGCTTTATCGGCGTGAAGCTGATCCTGGAGTTCATGCATCAGCATGTCTCCGCCGCCGTGCCCGCCATTCCGATACCAGTGGCTCTGGCGGTCATCCTCGTCGCCCTGGCCGTCACGGCGGCGGCGAGCCTGCTCGTGTCGCGGGCTCACCCGGACCGGCGGTCGCACGCGGGTGCCCTGCGCCGGCGCGACAACGGCCGTACCACCTCCAACCCTCCGTGACCTCATAGGTGAGTGGAGCGCGCGAGGCCGGATGGAAAGGCCATTGTGGGCTTGGCTGCCAGGAAGGCCACCGGTCCGCCGGCTCGCCCGCCCGCGCGACCAGCGTCACCAGTCGTGCACCGTCCCATCGAGCTGGCGGTTGACCGGCAGGTAGGCCGGCTCGTACGGGTGGGCCCGCGCCGCGGCGAGGTCGAGTTCGACACCCAATCCGTGGTTCTCTCCCGGGTGCAGGTAGCCGTCCTGGAAGGTGTAGCTGGTCCGGAAGACCTCAAGGGTGACCGGGCTGTGCCGCATGTACTCCTGGATGCCGAAGTTGTGGGTGGCGAGGCCGAGATGCAGCGCGGCGGCCATGCCCACCGGGGAGATGTCGGTCGGCCCGTGCATGCCCGATTTGATCTGGTACTGGGCCGCGAAGTCCAGCAGTCGCCGCATCGGCGTGATGCCGCCGGTGTGCGTGACCGCAGACCGGACGTAGTCGATGAGCTGTTCCCGGATCAGGGTCTGGTAGTCCCAGACGGTGTTGAACACCTCGCCGGTGGCCAGCGGTGTGGTGGTGTGCTGGCGGATCAGGCGGAAGGCCTCCTGGTTCTCGGCCGGCGTGCAGTCCTCCAGCCAGAACAGGTCGTAGGGTTCCAACGCCTTGCCCAGCGAGGCCGCCTGCACCGGGGTGAGCCGGTGGTGCGCGTCGTGCAGCAGGGGCAGCTCCGGCCCGAACTCGGCGCGTACGGCCTCGAAGACGCGAGGCAGGTGGCGCAGGTACGCGCGGGTGTCCCAGGCTTCCTCGGTAGGGACCGCCGCGCGCCGGGCCGGTTCGTAGTCGTACCGGTCACCTCCGGCGGCGGGCGCCGAGGCGACGCCGTAGACGGAGCCGAGTCCGGGCACGGCGGTCTGTACCCGGATCGCCCGGTAGCCGAGCGCCTGGTGTTCCCGGATGGAGTCGAACAGCGCAGCCTCGTCGGCGCCGCTGGCGTGACCGTAGGCGAGCAGCCCGTCCCGGCTCTGCCCGCCGAGCAGCGCGGATCGAACACCCGCCCGTTCGCACGGCGCTCCGCGGATGTCGAGCATGCGCGGTAGCCGAACGAAAAACCATGCTTGAAAACCTCTGACTTACCGGCGATACTCGGCAGTTGTGTATGATCTTGCGCCGCTGACCGGGCCACGACCCAATCGAACCGAGGTCAGTGGCGGTGCCGGGAACCGGCAGGCGCGCCGGGCGCCACTGATGGGCGGCCCCGCGACGCACTCGCCCCACACCGCTGGCGCAACATGGTCCGCGCATCTCTGATGGCGCACGTCCGCTCCGTGGCCGCCGGCCGTCCCGTTTCCGCCGATCCGGTCGACGTCGGCCAGCCCATCAGAAAATTCAACAGGAGGGACAACGCGTGGGACAGCTTTCGGTCCTGTTCATTGGTGGGAACGGCATCATCAGCTCGGCGTGCAGCCGACTGGCCATCGAGCGTGGCATCGACCTCACCCTGCTGAACCGGGGGATCGACTCCACGAGGCCGCCCATCGACGGCGCCAAGACGATCGTGGGTGACGCGACGGATCACGCGTCGCTGCGCGGCGCCCTGGGCGATCGCGAGTTCGACGTCGTGGTCAACTTCCGGGGATTCGTCGCGCCCGACATTGCCGAGCAGGTGAACATCTTCCGGGGCCGAACCAGCCAGTACGTCTTCATCAGTTCCGCCGCCGCGTACCACAAACCGGTACGCCGGCTGCCGATCACGGAGTCCACACCACTGCACAATCCCTTCTGGCAGTACGCCCGCGACAAGATCGCCTGCGAGCGCGTGCTCACCGACGCCTATCGCGACACGGACTTTCCCGTCACCATCGTCAGGCCGTCGCACACCTACGACCAGACACTCATTCCGCTCGACGGTGGCTGGACCGTGATCGACCGGATGCGACGCGGCAAACCCACCGTCATCTACGGCGACGGCACGTCGCTGTGGACGCTGACCCACCACCGCGACTTCGCCGTCGCCTTCACCGGGCTGTTGGGCAACCCCGCGGCAATCGGTGACACCTTCCAGATCACCTCGGACGAGGCGCTCACCTGGGACGCCATCGCGCAATGCCTGGCATCCGCCGCCGGCACGACGGCCGACATCATGCACGTCTCCTCCACCGCGATCGCGGCGGCACTGCCGGACTGGGGGCCCGGCGTGCTGGGGGACAAGGCGCACTCGGTCGTCTTCGACAACTCGAAGATCAAGTCGATCGTCCCCGAGTACCGCGCGACAATCCCCTTCTGGCGGGGAGCGCGGGAGATCGTCGACTGGTACGACGAGGATGAGCGGCGGCGTGTCGTCGATCCCGCCGTCGACGCCGCCCTCGACCGGCTGGTCGACGCGCACGAGGCCACCGGGTTCTATCCGAGGACCGGGCGAGACCGTGGTTTGTCAGCGGTGGGGAAGGAGCGGGAAGCGTGAGGATCGTTGTCATCGGGGCGACCGGTCATGTCGGGGGCTACCTCGTACCACGGCTCGTGGAAGCCGGGCATGACGTCGTCGCGGTCAGCCGCGGCACGCAGGTCCGCTACCGCCAGCACGTCGCCTGGGAGAAAGTGACCAGCGTTTCCATCGACCGGGACCAGGAGGAGCTCGCGGGGCGTTTCGGCGAGCGCATCGCCGACCTGAACCCCGACATCGTCGTGGACATGGTGTGCTTCACCCGCGCGTCGGCCGAACACCTGGTTGAGGCCATCCGCGGCCGGGCGAGTCTGCTGGTCAGCTGCAGCAGCATCTGGGTCCACGGAACTCTGAGCGAGGTTCCGGCCGATGAGGAAGCCGACCTCGAGCCGTGGGGTGAATACGGTCTCGGCAAGCTCGCCATGGAACAGTTTCTGCTCGACCAGTCCGCGCGGCCGAACGGACTGCCCACCGTGGTCCTACGTCCGGGACACATCAGCGGCCCCGGCTGGCCTGCCATCAATCCGGTAGGCAACCTCGACGTCAAGGTCTGGGAGCGGCTGGCGACCGGTCAGCCCCTCACCCTGCCGAACCTGGGCCTGGAGACGCTGCACCACGTCCACGCGGACGATGTGGCGCAGGCGTTCGAACTCGCCATCGCGCACCACTCGGAGGCCGCGGGCGAAGCGTTCCACGTCACCTCGGAGCGGGCCCTCACGCTGCGCGGCTTCGCGACCGGGGTCGCCGGCTGGTTCGGGCGGCAAGCCGAACTCGACTTCGTACCGCTCGCGGAATTTGTCCGGCACTCGGACGGGGAGCAGGGGCTGATCAGCAGCGACCACGTCACGCGGAGTCACTCGGTGAGCATCGCCAAGGCGCAGCGGCTCCTTCGGTACCGCCCGCGGTACACCTCCTTGCAGGCTGTCGCCGAGTCGGTCAGGTCTCTCAACGACTCCGGACGCGTGCGGCTAGCCGACGGTTCCCTGGGCGGATTGACGGCGCCCGACGGCGCCTGACGACCGGGTGGTCGTCCGGTCGAGGCTCGGGCGATAGCGCGTCGAAGTCCCCTGGCTCGACCCGCGACCTTTGAGGGCCAGGGGCATCGGCGACCCTTGGCCCGGTCCGACCGTCGGGGTTACTGGTCCGAATTGCCGAGAACATCGTACTTGTCGCTACGACCGCGCGCCTTGTCTGCCGGGTAGCGCCGCTCGTTGATCCGCAGCTTCTCCTGTAGGGCCGAGCCGAGGTCGACCTCAAGCACGTCGGCGAGATGCAGGAGATAGGACAGCACGTCGGCGAGTTCGTGCCGGACAGCTTCGGCGGTTCGGGGATCAGTCATGATCGCCGAGGACTGTTCGGCGGTGAGCCACTGAAAGATCTCCAGGACCTCAGCGGCCTCGGCCGCCATTGCCATAGCAAGGTTCTTGGGGTTGTGGAACTGTTCCCAGTCTCGCTCGTGGGCGAACTGGCGTACCTGGTCACGGAGGTCCTCGAGTGCGGTCACCGTCCAGGGATACCACCACCAACTGGGCGCCGATGACGCCGGGCCGGGCATAAGCTCGTGTCCGCGCCGATTCGTCAGTTGCAGGACCACGACCACGAGTGGTGCGGGCCATGCCAGTTGGAGTGCCCTCGACCGACCACGACGAGAACCCTCGACGGCAGGCGTACGGTTCAGTCGAGTTCCGACGGGTCGATGCGGGCCCGAATGTCGGCGTGCTCGCCCAGCAGGTACAGCAGGCCGGAGCCGTCGATGAGTTCGAGTGGCTTTCCGGAGGCGAATTCGTACGAGGCTGGGCCATAGCCGCTGGTGGTGACGAGGATCCCCTTGGAAGCACCCTCGTTCTGCAGCGTGCCAAACAGGTCACGCACAGACGAGACGTCGACCGTGTTGCGGTAGCGCTTGGCCTGGATGATTACCTTTCCGCCGAAAATCGGTCGTGGGTCGAAGGCGACGCAGTCGACGCCACCGTCGCGCGACGGGCGGGTCTGTTTGGTGTCCAGGCCCATCTTGGTGAACAGGTTCTGAATGAGGCTTTCGAACTCGGTCGGCGTCAGCCTGAGAAGATTGGGTCGCTGATCCAGATCGGCGAGAACGTCGACCTCGTCGACGAAGCGCTTGTCGACCATGTCGAATTCGAGGACCGGGCGTACGGGTGCGAGTGCTTCGGGGCGCTTGGTGACCGAGGCGTTGAGATGCTGAAGACAGGCCACGGGGTCGACCTTCGCCAAGTTGATCGGCGTGAACTCATCCCGTGTGGTGCGTAAGGTGATCAGACATGGCTGGATCGAGGCACCGGTTGCCTTGTCGACCGTGTCGACGATGCCGTTGAAGGCGATCGTGTCGATCAGCGGTGTCCGGTCCGCCTCGAAGAGCTCATGGATGGTCCGAAGGGTTACCTGGGTGACGACGTTGATGTATCTTTCGCGGATCTCCTTGGCGGGCCGCGCCGTGGTCGTCACCTCGTCACGGGTCTTGATGTAGCGATATTCACGGACGGCCGGCACGATGTCCAGGTCGGGAAGCTCGTATTCCACGACGAGTTGCCGCGACTCGGGGATGTAGGCGAGCCGATACTTCTGTGGCCAGTCGTCGGGGTAGACCGAGTTGCCCAGGACCATGCTGAAGTAGTCGACGACGGCCCCGGGCTCTGCGGCCGCGAACGACTTGGCGAAGCGTTCAATCTCGGCGTTGTGCGCGGCGACGGTTGCTTCGCGCTGCTGGCACTGCTGCTGATACGTCGCCTGCGCGGCCCCCAGCCGATTCTGCCGGTCGGCCTCTGCCGCGGCGTGCTGTCCTTGCGCTTGGGCGAACGCCTGCTGTGCGGCGGCCAGTTGCTGGTTGTACTTGCCCTGGCCCCCGAACATTTTCGCCAAGCCCGTCGGTGCGGGCGGGAGGAATGCGTTCCAGTCTGGCGGCGGTGCCGCCACCGCCAGCGGTCCGGGGTTGAACGGGGGATGCGCCGGCTTCTTTTTCAGCCGTGCGAGGTCGATGTAGTCGTCGATAGCCAGCGTGGCGGCGAGTAGACCGTCGAGTTCGTCGAGCCGGGCTTGCAAGTCCGCGTTGTTCGCCGCTACCTCGGCGGCACGGGCCTCGAGGTACAGGCGTTTGCGTTCGCGCTCGTCAGCGACGGCCGCGCGCTCGGCGGCCTTCGCGGCCCGCTCAGCCTCTCGGCGCATCGCCTGTTGCTGCCGGTAGTACACCGTTTGAGCGTGTGCAGCCGCTCGCTGCTGGCGCGCGAGTTCGCGCTGGACCTGAGCGATGAAGCCCCGACGCCGTGACACGTAACCCCCTTCAGACCGCATTTGCCGCGGTCGCCACCATAGCGAATATGCCCATCGTGGTCAGCGGCCACAATGGGTAAGCTCTCATCCTTCATATGGTCAACTTCGTGGCAGCCGGCTGTCCAAGACGCTTTACGACCAGGGTGCTGGAGGGTGCTAGGCCGGGTCTGGCCGATGACGCGTGTTCTTCGGTCATCGTGCCGATGGCGGTACGCTACAAGGCCCAAAACGGCGACAGGAACGCAGGCCGTTGATGAACCGTGGCGACCTCGTTTCGGTTTCACAGCGTCACGCGGCTGCTGAAGCCTTGGTGCTGCAGGAGCGGTTCGCTGATCTGTTCACGGACGACGAGCGAGAGACCGCGCGTCGCCGGTTGAAGGAGCGCGGCTATCTGCCGCCTTGTGGCGGATAAGAGTGACCGTCAGCCGGTGCGCGCCACGCTCAAGTCGCGCTAGCGAAGTTGATGCCGTTTCGCCCCAGGATGTGGCTGTGGGCTGCGCCGCGTTGCACGTCGCTGCCTGAGGGTTGTCTGATCCCGCCTCTATGCTCCTTTGCGTAGTGCCTGACTGACCTGGGTCATTGGCCTTGGCGGCAGCCGATGAGAAAGAGGGGAGGGTGCGGCCGAGCGTGCTCCACGGTGACATCGATGACAGCGAAGAGAGCACCGGCTCGGGTCCGGACCTCTGGCAGCTCGCCGGCCTGCCCGGCGGGCTCATCCAGGCCAGCTACCTGACCAGCAGGTACGCGGCGCAGTACCGGCTCATCGTCGACGTCCTGCTCGACCAGCAGCAGTACACGCTGACCGGGGTGGCCGCAGCCGACCTGCCCGGTCTGCTCCGCGACCACGTGACCAAGGCCGGCGCCGACCCGGCGATCCTCGACGACCCGGCCTTCAACCTCAAGCTTCGGATGGATCGCCTCGACAAGTGGCGAGTCGTCGACATCTTCCAGGACCGGGCCGAGCGCGATGCCGACTTCGTTCGTGACCTGGATCGCTACCAGCTCACTGAGGTTGCCGCCGAGCTGCACCGGGCGGTGTTGAGCCTGGGCCACGACGTCGCGTCGGCCGCCGCGGCGACGCTGGCTCCGAGCGTGTTGACGGCGAACCTGGCCGCGCTGCGCGATACCGTCACCACCGACCCGGCCGCCGCGGCGGCCGCCTGGTCGGTTCTTCAGACGACGCACCAGTCGATGGCCAAGGCGGCCGCGGGGTGGCAGGCGCGCCTCGCCGGGGCGCTGGCCGGGGCTCCGGATCAGAAGAAGATCACGACTGTCCAGGAGACGCTGCGCCGCTACGTCGACATGTGGGGTGCCGGGGTGGACACGCACTCCGAGAGCATCACGGCGCTGGTCGAATCGCTGAACGGGGTGGCCGCGCCGGTGTGGCGGCGCATCGCCGTACACAATCTGGGTCCCTCCGCCGACGACGCCGCGATCGACGAACTGATCGCGTCCTACTCGCTGACGCTGACGACGCTGCGCCGCTGGTTCGACGGCCCGGACTGCCAGGCGCGCCGGCTGCGCCGGCAGATGCGCGACACGATCGGCCCGCTGCTGCGCGGCCAGCGGACGCTGGCCGCGGTCGGTGGGCACATTTCTCGTCGTGCGGAACTGCTGGCGTTGGCCGCGCGCCTGGAAGAATCGGCGGACGATGAGGCCGGCTGGGCTTCGTGGTGCACGGCGACGGGGCTGTTTTCCGCTCGGCACCTACCCGGGACAACACCCGCGCCGGCCGGGAATGCCGGCGCGGCCTCGTTCTGGGAGGCCGAACCGGTCCAGGTGGAGGCCCGGCTGCGCAAGCACGGTCCGAAGGCGACGACCGGCACCGCCGCGCGGATCCAGGACCGTGCCGAGGGCCGGCGGGCGGCGAAGGAGCGCACGGCGCAGGTTCAGGCCGCGGCGGCGCGCACCGAGGCCGGCGTGCTGGCGCGGTCGGGTCAGCGTTTGTCGCAGTGGCGGAACCTGACCGGCCCGGAGCTGGAGATGCTGCTGGTGATGCTGGGTGTCGTCGCGGGTGCCCGCCCGGATTCCGCCGGGGTCCGGACGGCGACGACCGGTGACGACCGGTGGATGCTGCGCGCCGATCCGCCGCCAACGGACGCACCAGCCGCGGTGGTGCACACCCCGGACGGGCGACTCGTTCACCCGGACATTCGGCTGCACATCACTCCGGCTGCGAGCGTGGCATGACCACGTCCGCGTCGGTACGGGAGGCGCAACGCGCCTTCGTCGGGTTGCTCGCGCAGCCGTTGGTGACTCCGGCGACGGATCCGCACCTGCACCGCCTGGTGCTGCGCCACCAGCACGCGGTGGCCGACTACGCCCGTCGACTCGGTTACCGGGTGCAGCAGGTGGGCCGCGCGGTCCGGCTGATCCGGGTTCCGGTCGCCGGCGCCGTCACCGCGCCACCGAAGCCGGCGGGGGCGCCGGGCCGGCGCCTGCTGTCCCTGGTGTGCTGCCTGGCCGCCTGCTGTGAGGAGATCGCCGGGACGGTCACGCTGCAGCGGCTGTCGGACCTGGTCCGTGACCTGAGCGTCGCCCCGGGGGTGCGGGTCGCCGAGTACGACCCTGACCAGCGGGCGCAGCGCCGCCAGCTGCGCGACGCGGCCAGGCTGCTGGAGCAGTGGGGGGTGTTGCGCCGCCGGACCAGCGACGACAGCATGCTCGAGGAGTGGACGGAGGCGGGGTCGGGGCCCGGCGCCGGGTACGAGGTGGACCGGGACGCGCTGCTGCTGATGACGAGCCCGGACGTGCTGGACCTGGCGCTGAATCCGGAGCCGGTCACCGACGAGCAGGTGGTCGCCAGCCGGACGATGCGGCAGCTGCGGGCCCTGGTGGAGACCCCGGCCGTACTGTACGCGGATCTGCCCGCTGAGGAGGCGGACGCGTTGCGCAAGAGCCGCGGCCTGCGCTCCGGGGACGTCGCGTCGATGACGGGCGGGACGGTCGAGGCCCGGGCGGAGGGTCTGGTCCTCGTGCTGAGCGACGACGAAGACTCCGCCACCGTGGCGGACTGGCCGCGTGCCCGCGCCGCGGACTGGGTGGCACTGCTGATGGCCGACATCGCCGGCCGGCACGGCACCCGCCGCCTGGACGGCACCGTGCACCTGACCGACGCGCAGGTGGACGAGGTCGTCGACGACCTCGTGGGGTGGCGCGGCGAGTACCTGAGCAAGGCGCAGAAGACTACGCCGGGCGCGGTCCGGCTGGACGCGGAGACCCAGCTGACCGAGTTGGGTCTGCTGCGGGTGGCGGCGGACCGGTCCTGGACCCTGCTGCCGGTGGCCGGGCGCTACCGCGACCCGGATGTGACGATCACTGATACCACGGAGCAGCCTCGATGACGCTCGCCGCCGACCCGACCCTGACTGCTCCCGGCCCGGCCGCCAGCGATGAGCAACTGGCCGCGTGGCGGGACGCGCTGTCGCACGCGGGGCTGCCGGATCCGACGCGCACCCGGTGGCAGGTGCTGCGCGCCGGGGTGGTGAACCTGTGGGAGTTCGACGTCGCCGAGTACTGGTTCGCCGACGGGCGGGCCCAGTTCGTGGGCGCGAACCAGTCCGGCAAGTCGACGCTGATGGCGCTGACGACGCTGATCATGCTGTCGGGCAGTCTCGACCGGCAGTACATCGACACGTTCGGCCAGTCGGACAAGTCCTTCCGGTACTACGTGGAGCCGACCGAGGACGCCCGCGACCGCCGGGACGCGTCGGCGTCGACCAACCGCGGCTGGGCGTGGATGGAGTTCGGCCGCCTCGGCCCCGACGGGCCGCGATTCCTGACCACGCTGCTGTACGCGCAGGCCAAGCGCGGCGTGAACCAGCTGACCCCGACGTGGATGGTCTGCGAGGGCGCCGCCCGGGTTCGGGACGGTCTGGATCTGGCGGTCGGGCAGGCGGTGGTCGAGCCGAGGGACCTGCAGGGCGTCGACGGTGTGGTCAGCTACGACAGCGGCCGCAAGTACGCGGAGAAGCTGGCGACCGACGTGTTCGGCTTCGCCGACGCCGACCGGTTCGCGACCGTGCTGGAGATGCTCAAGGTGCTGCGCACCCCGCACCTGGGGCAGAAGCTGAACCCGGACTGGTTCACCGCGCAAATCCGTTCGGCGTTGCCTCCGATCGCCCGTGGCGAGGTCGAGGAGCTCGCCGAGGGGTGGCAGCAGCTGGAGCAGCTGGGCCGGGACCGGGACGACGCGGACCAGGCCAGCAAGGCGATAGCGGTCTACGTGACGAAGGCGTGGCGGCCGTGGGCCGACGCGGTGCTGCGCCAGCACGCCGACGAGCTGCTGGCCGCCGACGACGCGGTGAGCGCCGCCGGCGGGGCACTGGTCACCGCCGAGGCGGCGCTCGGGCAGGCCCGCGACGACCTGAACGCCGAGACCGCCAACACCGGCACCCTGGATGAGGCCGCCAAGCGTGCTCGGGCGGCCCTGACGCAACTGCTGCGCTCCGCGGCCTATCAGGACGCGGCCGGGCGGGCCGCGAACGCGGAGAAGCTCCAGGCCGACGCGGTAGCGGCGGGGACCCGCGCACAGACGGCCGTACAGCAGCTGACCCGGGCGCACGGCGACCACGGCCAGGCCGCCGACGCGCAGCAGCGAGCGCAGACCGCGTTGGACTCGGCGCGGGAGGAGGCCACGGTCACGGCCGAGCACACCGTCGAGGCCGCCACGGCCGCCGGGCTGGGCGACCAGACGCCGCTGTGGGTCGGCAACGGTGATGTCGACCGGCTGGACGCGGCGGTCGCGGCCCGCCGTGGCCACGTGACCGCCCTGCGCAGGCTGCTGCGCGCCGCCACCACCGCGGTCGGCCGATGGCAGTCCGCCGACAACGCGGCGGGCAAGGCCCGCGACGAGTTCGCCGTCCGGGACGCGGCCGCGGCCACCGCCATCGAGGTGCTGTCCGCGGCGCAGCAGCAGCTGTCGGACCGGCTCGAGCGGTGGGCCGCTGGCCTCGGCGTGCCGGCGCCCGCGGTGGCCGACCGCGAGGCGTGGCTGCGTGAGGTCACCGACCAGGCGGCGGGGCCCCGGCCGCGCCAGGTCCTGACCGGCCTGCTGACCCGGCAGTGGTTGCAACCGGCGGTGGACCCGCTGACCGAGCGGATCGCCACCCTGCGGGCCGAGGCCCGCACCGCGAGCAAGCGCGCCGCCGAGGCCGACGCGGCCGCGGATCAGCTCGAACAGGCGGGGGAGCCGCAGCCGGCCGAACCGGCCGGCTGGACCCGCCGGGACCGGCCGGCGTTCCCCAGTACTCACGGCGCCCCGCTGTGGCGGTTGGTCGACCCGCCCGCGGACCTCGACCCGGCCACCCTCGACCACGTGGAGGCGGCCCTGGCCGCGGCGGGCCTGCTCGACGCGTGGGTCACCCCGGACGGCAGGTGGTCGACCGACCGGGACGGCGACGACGCCGTCATCACGACCATCGGCACCGACACCCCAGCCGGTGCCACGACCCTGTCCGCCGTCCTGCAACCGGCCGAGGACGCCGGTCCGCTGGCCGCCGCAGTCGGGCGCATCCTGGCCGGAATCGGGTACGCCCCCGCCGGTGCGCCGCTGAGCGGAGCGGTGGCGGTCGCCGGCGACGGCCGGTGGCGCACGGCCGCCGCCGAGGGCCGCGCCGGCCGGTCCGCGCATGGCGCCGAGCTGATCGGTGCCGCCGCCCGTACCAACGCCCGCCGCCGGCACATCGCCGAGCTGCGGCGGCAGGCCGCCGCCGACCGGGACGAGGCCGAAACGCTACTGGCGCGGGCCGATGAGCTCGCCGACCAGGCGACCGCGCTGCGTGCCGCCGCCGAGCAGGCCCCCGACGACGCCGAGGTGGTCGAGGCCGGCACGGCGCTGGCTGCGGCGAACACCGAACGGGAACGGGCCGAGGCCGCCCTCGCCGTCGCCCGGCAGGCCGCCGCGGAGGCGAAGCGTGCGGCCGACGACGCCACCGGCGAGGCGACCGGGTATGCGACCGGGCATCATCTGCCCACCACCGACGACCAACTCGACACCGTTGGCGGCAAGCTGGACGACGTGGCCCAGGCGGTGTCCGGTCTGCGAGTCAGCCTGCACGAACAGGCCACCGCCGAACGGGTGTTCGTCGCCGCCGGCGTCGCGTTGGAGAACGCCGCGCGCAACGTTCAGGAGGCCGATCAGGCCGCGCGCGCCGCAGCGTCCGAGGCGGCGCAGGCCAGGGAGGAGGCCGTCGAGGCGGCCGCCTCCGTCGACCGTAACGACCAGGAACAATTCGACCGCGCCGCCGAACTCGAAGGGCGCATCAAGGGCCTCGACACGTCGCTTGCGGCAAGCCAGCAACGGGGGTTGGACCTGTCCGCCAAGGCCAGCAAAGCCGAGGAGCGCTGGGAGCAGCGCCGCACCCAGCAGGCCGGCGCGAACCAGCGCCGCGAGGCCGCGGCCACCGCGTGGTGGGTGCCGGTCGACGCTGGCCTGGCTGCCGCCCGGAACCTGCCGGATCCCACCAGCCGCGACCTGCCTCAGGCGCTGGCGCATGCCCGCGCGGCGGCCCAGGCGCTACGCCCGGCGAACTGGCCCGAGGCCGCACCGGAGAAGGCCCGCCGCGCCGAGGCGGCCCTGTCCCGGGCGCTGGGCGCCCCCCTGATCGAACTGCGGGCACTGCTCGAACGGTCCGGTGGCCGCTCGGTGGTCGTGCTCGAGGCCGACGAGGTGAACCCGATGCCCGGGGTCGCGTTGATCGTCGACGCGTCCGGCACCCAGCTCAGCCCGGCCGCCGCGATCCGGCACCTGGACGACCTGGTCGCCGAACTGTCCGCGTCGCACGACGCGAAGCTGCACCAGATGTACACGGAGCTGCTGTCGTCCACCTTCGTCGACCACCTCGCCGAGCGGCTGAAGAAGGTTCTGCTCCTGCTCAAGACCGTCAACCAGGTGCTCGAACGGCACCGGACCGGCGCGAACCGGACCACGCTGCGGCTGCGCCGCCATCCCGCCGAGGGACACCGGCACGGCTACAACATCCTGCGGGCCCTCGAGGAGGGCACGATCGAGTCCGACACGGCACAGGAGCAGATCCGGCTGTTCCTCGGTGACCGGCTCCGCGAGGCACAGGACGCGGGCCTGACCGGCACCGAAGACTGGACCGACCACCTGGCGACCCTGCTGGACTACCGCGACTGGTTCGACGTCGTCGCCGAATTCCGTGTCGAGGGCGGCGACTGGAAGCCACTGACCAAACAGGTGCACAGTGTCGACTCCGGCGGCGGGAAGGTCGTCACCCTGCTCCAGCCGCTGCTGGCCACGCTCGTCGCGCTGTACTCGGAGTCCGACGACGCGCCGCGGCCGCTGTGGCTGGACGAGGCCTTCGAGGGCGTAGATGGCGCCAACCGGGCCACGATGCTACGCATGCTCGTCGAGTTCGACCTGGACTTCCTGCTCGCCGGGCCGGCCCCGCTGGTGGCCGCGGCGCAGGTCCCCGCCGCCGCGGTGTGGATCATCTCGCGCGCCCCGAGTCCGGCACCCGGGGTCGACCTGTCGCTGATGCTGTGGGCCGGGCGCACTCTGGAACAGCTCCCGGTCCCCGACATCACCGCACGGGTGCTCACCCCACGCCGGCCGCCCGACCGCGACACCACCGCCGACCTGTTCAGCGTCCTCGACGAGGGCGACCCGGACGCGTGAGCGCGGCCGCGGACCGATGGGCGACCCAGACCGGTCCGGCCCGGGTGCTCGCCGCCGCCCGATCGCTTCTGGAGCAGCGACGATCCGGCGACCAAGTGCGGGTCAAGGTGACCCTCACCGAGGCCGAACGGGGCCAGGTGGGCAGACTCCTCGGGCTCGCCTGGGAAACCTCGGGCGCGGCCATCACCCTCGGGAAGCTGCGGGCCGCGATCGCACGCACCGGTGACGACCTCGACGCGCTGCTGACGCGCATCGGTGGACCGCTGGACGATCTACCCGCCAGACGCGCCCGGGACGCGGCGGCGCTCACCGCGTCGGTCGATGGCGCGCATGACCGGCTCATCGCCGCGGGCATACCCGCCCACGCGGTCGCGCTCGCCCGGCGGCGCCGGTGGCTCGGCCGGCCCGGCGCCGCCGATCTCGCCGGCCGAGCCGATGCCCTGGCCCGGCTGTGGCACCTGCTGCCCATGCCGGGGCGGCCACTGCCCGAGCTGTCCAACACCCTGTTCGCCGACACGCACCGCCTCGACCGGGAAGCCGAGCTCGGCCGCGTCGCCGCGCGGCTGCTCGCCGCGGCCCAGGCCGATCCGGCGGCGGCCGAACAGGCCGCGGACCAGGCGCTGACCGCGGCACGGTGGCGGCAGGTGTGGGCGGCGTACGGGATCAGCTGCGACGAGGTCTCGTCCACCGTCCTGATCCTCGGGCTCACCCTGACAGGCGGGTCGGCCGCGGCCGCGATCTCACAGGCCGCGGCGAGTTGCGGCGAGCCGGTATGGCTGACGGAACGGTCGCTGCGCGGCGACTGGCGGCCCGGCGCGGGCACGTCGGTGGTGCGGGTGTGTGAAAATCCGGCGATCGTCGAGACTGGGGCGGCGGAGTTCGGGGCCGGCTGTCGACCGCTGGTCTGCATCTACGGCCAGCCCTCGTCCGCGGCATGGACGCTGCTACGCGGTCTGGCCACCGCTGGAGTCACGCTTCTGGTCACCGCGGACCGGGACAAGTCCGGCCTGCGGTTCCTCGCCGACATGCTGGCCCTGCCCGGCGCCCAGGAGTGGCTACCGGACGCTGACGGCGTATACGAGGAAGCGCGGCTGCCGGACCTTCTCGCTGATCTTCGTGGCGACGGGATTCGCGCACCGGGAGTCGCGTGATCGTAGCCCGGAGGAATCACCTGATCGCCGACAGGCCGGCACCTCGCCGAGCTCTTGCTGGAGCGCGGCCGGAAAACGAAGTGCGAACCCTGGCCGAAAGGTCCGGGGGCGCGCACCGGCTCATATCGCGTTTCTGGTGAAACGGCGACGGTGGGATGACCTCGGCATATTGATCGCCGCAGGCGACCGAGAGGTGAGTGGAGCATGGGCATGCGCATCACCCAGCTGCGTCCGGTCAGCGGCAGCAGGGCGGGCCAGTAGTTTCCGGGCACGGGCGGCTGGCTCAGCCACCGGCCACGGCTGGCCAGCGCCCTGGCCGTCCGGGTCCCTCAGGGTCTGCCGATGGTTGCCGTGGGCCCCGAGGTGCGACCCACGGCACCGGTCGGCTGACCGGTCGGGCGTCAGCCGGCCGGGGTGAAGTAACGGCGGGGGTTGCTGATGAGCATCGTGTCCAGCTGCTCCTGCGTGACTCCCGCCTTCAGGAGGGCGGGTATCACCTCGTCGTGGAGGTAGGTGTGGTGCCAGTTGGGCGCCAGCTGCTCCTTGGCCCCCGGCGGCAACCAGTCTATGTGGCACGACGCGTCGTGGCTGAGCACCATCCGGTCGGCGTACCCCCGCTCGGCCAGCGCCGCGACCGTGGCGACGCGCTGATCGCTGGGGAGCAGGAAGTCCAGCCCGAACCGGTCCATGCCGAGGTACGTGCCGCCCGCGATCAGCGCGTCAAGGTAGTCGAGGTCGGTGGTGTCACCGCTGTGGCCGATGACGACTCGTCCGGGGTCGACGCCCTCCTCCGCGAGGATCCGCTGCGCGACCAGCCCGGTCTTGGCCGTCGGGTTGGTGTGCACGGTGATCGGGGTTCCGGTGCGCTTGTGCGTCTCGGCCACCGCGCGCAGGACCCGCTCCACGCCCGGGGTCAGCTCGTTCTCCAGGGCGCACTTGAGGACGGCGGCCTTGATGCCGGTACCGGCGATGCCGTCGCGGATGTCGGAGGTGAACATCTGCACCATCGGCTCGTCCCCGCCCATCAGCGAACCGGGACCCTGGTAGATGAACGGGAACGGCAGGCCGTCGTACGTGTACAGCCCGGTGGCGGCGACGATGTTCAGCTCGGGAACGGCGGCGTTGACCCGGGCGATGCGGGCAATGTTGCGGCCCAGCCCGTAGACGGTCAGGTCGACCATGGTGTTCACCCCACGGTCCGTCATCGCGCGGGCCCGCTCGATGGCCGCGGCGACCTCCTTTTCTTCGTCCCAGCCGCCCGGGTTGTTCAGGCGGATCTCCTCGGACGTGACGAACAGGTGTTCGTGCATGAGCGTGGTGCCGAGGGCCGACACGGGAATCGTCCCGGCTACCGTCTCCACCACCGCGTGGGACGTGTCGGAGCCGGGGCTTGTCGGGGCGTACTGGACGGTCACGATGTTCTCCGCGATCTCAGAGCTAGGGGATGGGCCCGCGACCGCTCGTCGCGGCCGGAGGCAGGTGCTGGCATTTCAGGCGTGCCGGCCCGCCCACCCAGGAAGGAGATCATGATCGTCTGCGAGCGTCAATGATGGGGTCGGCGACGTGGGCGAGCCGCGGCCCGCCGCCGACGCACTTCCGCCGGAACGTACGCCGCGGGCCCACGCCGGTACTCGCGCATCCGTACTGCATCAGCGCGGTGGCCGATGTTCACTCGCCGGCTACCGATAGGCTCTGTATCAAGATCATCATGCCTTTACGCCACTGATCTTCGACACGCGACAACTCAGTGGACAGCTCCCGATAAGAAAGGCAGCAACAGTGGAAGGCATGCTGGAAGAGTCGTTCGACGTCACCGACGCTATCGGCTCCGGCGAGAGCCTGCGGCAGTCCGGTTGGATGTTCCTACCGAACGATCCGGCACATGCCAGAGGCGTCCTTGTCTGCCTTCCAGGCGGTAGTTACGACAAGAGATACTGGCACATGGAGATCCCCGGACATCCCGGTTACAGCTTCGCACAACACCTGACCTCCCACGGGTTCGTGGTCGTCTCGATCGATCACCTCGCGGTCGGTGACAGCAGTGACCCGCACGAGTCAGGCGACGTTGACCTGCAGTTGCTGGCCCGGGGAGATGCGGCGGTGGCGGACCAGATCAGGCAGCGACTGAACGCCGGAACCCTGGCCGCCGGGATTCCGCCGCTGCGTCTCCCGCTGATCGGTGTGGGTCACTCTTTCGGGGCTTGCCTCACGGCCGTCGTCCAGGCCAATCATCACGTCTTCGACGCGGTGGTACTGCTGGGCTTCGCCGGTAGCGTCACTAACGTTGTCGGTGAGAAGGTGGACGACGCCGACCCGGACACTCGGGTCAGGCACATGGAGGCCGTGGTCCGAGAGCAGAGCGACGCCGCGCCGGATGCGGCGTGGGTCCGGCTGCCACGCGAGGCGTTGAGCGGCGTTTTCTATGCCCAGGATGTTCCCGACGACGTCATCGCCGCGGACACCGCGGCCGAGACTCGGGGGCCGGTTCGGGCCCTGGCCGAAACCGCACTGGCCGGCGACCATTACATTCCCTACGCGGAAAAGATTGACGTCCCGGTCTTTCTGGGGTTTGGCGACATTGACCTGTCGCCCGATCCGTTGGGCGAGCCGAGGTATTACCGCACGGCCCGTGACCTCACGCTCTACCTGCTCCCAGGTTCCGGGCACTGCCACAACTTCGCCACCAACCGCGCGGCGTTGTGGGATCGCATCGCGTCCTGGGTCCCTGCCGCGGCGGCTGCCGCTTAGTCTCTCTGGGCCGGGTCACCGTCCGGCCAGGTGTCGCTCCAGGCCATCCAGCAGGCGGCCCAGGCCGAACTCGAAAACCTGATCCAGGTCCAGCTCCATTCCGTTGTTGATCAGCCGGGTCAGCAGCGGGAAGTCGCCGGCACCGGCGACGTCGCGGAAGCTGTGTTCCTGGGTCTGCATCCACTCGTCGCTGGTCAGCCCCGAGTCCTGCTCGGCCTGGGCCTCAGCCTCGAAGTTGAGGGCCAGGCCGCGTACGTGGCTGAACAGCGTCATGTGGATGTGCATCATCTCCTGGATCGTCAGGCCCAACCCGTCCAGCGCGCGCAGCGCCCATTCGGTGTGCCGCATCCCGTTGGGGACCAGCTGCGGGCGGGTGATGGACAGCGCCAGGGCCAGCCACGGATGGCGGCGGAAGCCTCGCCACTGCATGCGCGAGGACAGTTCCAGCTGGGCCCGCCAGCCCTTCGGCGGCCGGGCCGGCAGGGGGTCCTCGCCGAGCACACTGTCCATCATGGATATCAGCAGCGCGTCCTTGCCGCTGACGTGGCGGTAGAGGGACATCGGGGCCGCGCCCAGCTCGGTCGCGATGCGGCGCATGGACAACTGTGCCAGACCCTCGGCGTCGGCGACCCGGATGGCCGAGGCCACGATTCGCTCGCGGGTCAGGTCGGGGTCGCCCTCGTTGTGGCGCGCGGCGCGCGCCGCCGTGCCCGCCGGCTGGGCGGGTACGGTCGGATCGGCGACCACCGTGCCCCGACCCGGTAGCGCCCGGGTCATCCCCTCGGTGTTGAGGGTCGCGAGCACCTTCGTCGCGGTGGCCAGGGCCACACCCCACTCGCGGGTGATGCGGCGTGCCGACGGTACCGGGTCGCCGGGTCGCAGTTGTCCGGCGGTGATGCGGGCGCGGATCTCGTCGGCGATGCGCCGGTACGGCGGCTGGTTCATCGATCGCCCTCCCTTCCCGTACTAGTACACCAGACGGGTTTGACTAGTACACATACGGTGTACGCATGAGTTGGTACATCGTACGCGACGAGGGAGCACAGCCATGGTCAACCGGACGGTACTGATTTCGGGCGCCGGTATCGGCGGGCCGGCGCTCGCGTTCTGGCTGCGGCGGCACGGCTTCGCGCCGACGGTCGTGGAGGTCGCGCCCGCGCCCCGACCCGGCGGGCACGCCGTGGACCTGCGCGGTGCCGGGCGCGAAGTGGTCGAGCGGATGGGGTTGCTGGACACGGTACGGGCGCAGCGCGTCGACGAGCGCGGATTCGCCTATGTGGACGGTCGCGGCCGGTGGACCGCGAAAATGCCGGCCGACCTGTTCGACGGCGAGGGGCTGGTCGCCGAAATTGAGATCATGCGCGGCAACCTGACTCGCATCCTGTACGACGCCACGCGCGAGGGCGCCGAATACCTGTTCGACGACCGGATCACCGGGCTTTCCGAGGACGGGGACGGCGTCAAGGTGACGTTCGCCAGCGGTACCGTGCGGCGCTTCGACATCGTGGTCGGCGCGGACGGGCTGCACTCCGGCGTACGCCGGCTGGCCTTCGGGCCGGAGCAGGAGTTTGTGCGGCACCTCGGCGGTTACATGGGCTACTTCACGGTCCCGGACCCGGGCAACCTCGACCACTGGTTCCTCATGCACGGCGCGCCGGGCGGCCTGGTCGCCGGGATCCGGCCGGAGAATGGCGGCACGGCCAAGGCGATGCTCAGCTTCACCTCACCGGCACTGGACTACGACCGGCGCGATGTGCCGGCCCAGCAGGATATTCTGCGTGCCAAGTTCGCCGGAGTGGGCTGGCTGGTGCCGCAGGTCCTCGCGGCCATGCCCGGCGCCGATGACTTCTACTTCGACTCACTGAGTCAGGTCCACATGGGACGGTGGTACCGAGGGCGCACGGTGCTGCTCGGCGACGCCGGATACTGCGGCTCGCCGCTGGCCGGGCTCGGTACCGCGATGGCGCTCGTCGGCGCCTACGTGCTCGCCGGTGAGCTGTCCGCGACACCGGACGACCACGAGGCGGCGTTCACCCGGTACCAGGATGGCATGCGCGCCTATGTGGAGCAGTGCCAGACCCTGCCACCCGGTGGCGTGAAGGGCTTCGCGCCGAACAGCGGGCTAATGATCCGGATGCGCAACCTCTCGATGGCCATGATGACTCGCTGGCCGTGGCGCGCGCTCGTCGCCAAGCAGTTTCAGAAGGCCGACGCGATCACGCTGAAGGACTACTGACCTCGGTGCCGCTCCGCCACGGCCGAGGCCGGGTGGTCGAGGCACTCGGCTCGGCGGGGTGCGCTCGGCTCAGCGGGCTGAGGAACTCCGCGAGGATCGGGTTGCGGTCTCGCGACTGAATTGTGGTGCGCGCCGGCCGTGCTGCCCCACGTCGGCCACCACCACGGGCGGCGCGGCGGCTCGCCGCGATGACTGCCCGGGTTGGGCGACCATGGCGGCGAGCAGGTTGTCCAGCGCCTGTTGCGCTGCCCCCAGTTGCGTGATGGCGGTGGCGCTCCGGGAGTCCGGCGGCGAGCAGGGCGCGGATGTGGGACACCGTGGTGACGTCCGATTCGTCGTACTCGCGGTAGCCGTTGGCCAGCCGCACCGGCCGCAGGAGCCCCTGCTCCTCGTAGTAACGCAGGAGGCGTTCGCTTACCCCTGTTTCGCGGGCCAGCGTGCCGATCCGCATCCGAGGCCTCCGCACCGTCCTTGACCTTCACGCCGATGTGAAAGTTTAGCCCTCACCCGTCAGCGGCCGACGAGATCGGGGAGTGGGCAATGTCAGGCGCGGTCATCATCGGGGTAGGGCCCGGAATCGGTCGCTCGGTCGCGCTGCGGTTCGCGCGAGAGGGTCTACCGCTCGCCGTCGTGGCACGTTCCCGTCATCAGTACTCCCGGCGCGATGGGCGGGGCGCGGCGGCGCCCCGCCCATCGCTCACGCAGCCGTCAGTCAGCCCAGCCCGCCACCGGCCGGGCCGGCCGCTGGAGCCGCCGGCAGAGTCCGCCCGGTGAATTTCGTCGTGGCTGCGGCCGCCCTAGCCGCCTGCGGCCCGATCCCCACGGACACCGCCTCGTACTCGCGGGAGACGTTGTCGCTGTTGCGGAACACGAACGCCCAGGTGAGGTGCACGCTGTCCGAGTAGCGGAAGACCGTCGGATCGGTACTGGCGACGTCGCCGGCCGCGGTGACGTTCGTCCAGTTCCGCCAGACGCCCGAACCCTGGACTGTCTCGCCGGTGTTCCAGATCGTACCGTCGGCGTCGCGGGCGACCAGTTCGGCCTTGCCGGTTGACGGGCTCAGCAGCGCGGCCGGCGGCCCGGCCGCGGTGAACGTGCCGATCGTGTCCCAGGTGTCCGGGAACGTGCCGGTGGCATCGTCCTGCGTCATGGTCTGGATCGAACCGTCCGCCGCCCGCGCGAAGATGGCCAACCGGCTGCCCGGGTACGCGACGACGGAGGGCTGACCGGTGAAGCCGGAGCCGGCCAGCGTGGTGCAGCCGGACACGGTGCGATTGGCGTACAGCGCCGTGGTCACCGCCCCCGCAGGAGTCAGCGCGAACACCTGCAGACCATTGCTGTCCGGCACCACCACCGGGGTGCCGGACAGGCCCCCGACGCCGAGGCTGACCCAGGACGCGTACCCGCCGTTGGCCGCGATTTCGGGCAGTGCCCACAGCACCCCACCGGCGTCCACCGCGAAGGCCACCAGGGTTCCGTCCGCCTGCCGGGCGATTCCCGGGTGTGAGGCCATCGGGCCGGCCGGGTCGGTCCACCCGCCCCAGACCGGGGGGTTGGTGCTGGTCTCGGTGTTCACCGCGATGGTGCCGTCGGTGTTGTGCGCGACCATGACGAGCTTGCCGTCGGCCTGCTCGGCGAGCGCCGGCGCGCCGGCGAAGGCCAGGTCGCCGGAGATGACGGTCCACTGGGTTGACAGCGTGTTGCCCAGATCGACCCGGTGCCCGTGTACAAGCTGGCCGATGTTGTCGGTGTACGCGTACTCGATGGTGCCCGCGGACCCGCCGTTCGGAGTCGCCTGCATCGCGACCGTCGGGGTGAAATTCTGCCGCCTCACCGCCGCGGCCGGACGGGGTGCCAGATTGGTCAACTGGACCACCGTGCCGGAGGCCGGCTGACCGGTGGGCGCCTCGCCGGGGGAGCCGATCACGGCATCGGCGTTGCCGTCTCCGGTGATGTCGCCGAGCGCGACGCCCGCCCCGAACGCGTCGTGGGTTTCGTTGCTCTCACCGACGTCGGTCTGCGCGAGGCGCCGGCCCAGGTTGAGGCCGCGGGTCGAGCCGGCCTGCCGCGCGCCGCCGTCGAACAGGTACGCCGCGCCGGCCGCGGGCGCGCTGCCGTACGCCTTGCCGGGGGCGCCGACCAGCAGATCCGCGTACCCGTCCTGGTCCACGTCGCCGGTGGACAGCACGCTGCCGAACGCGTCGCCGGCGCCGATCGCCTCACCGGTGGCCGACTCGTCGATCGTGTACCCGGCGGCCAGCTGCGACGAGACGCCGGGGAAGATGGCGGCCGAGCCGGCGGCCGCGGATGCGCCGGACGCCTTGCCGGGGATGCCGACCGCGATGTCGGCGAAGCCGTCCCTGTCGAAGTCGCCGACCGCGAGGGCGCTGCCGAAGGCGTCCCCGGCCTCGTTGGTGCCGCCGTCGCTGACCTCGTTGCGCCCGAACCCGGTGGCCTTGCCGGTACTGGAGCCCGGGATTATGTAGATCCCACCGGCGGCCGGGTCGCTACCCGGTGCCTCGCCGGGCGCACCGACCACCAGGTCGGCGTGGCTGTCTCCGGTCACGTTGCCGATGGCCAGCGCCGCGCCGAATCTGTCACCGGCCTCATTCGCTCCCGTCGCGTCGCTCTGGTCGACCGACCAGCCGCGCACGATGCCGGTCGACGATCCCTTGTAGACGTAGGTCGCTCCACCGTGGACCGTGCCGCCGTTGGGAGCCTCGCCCGGGGTGCCGATGGCGAGGTCGGCGTACCCGTCGCCGTTGAGGTCGCCGGCCGCCAACGCGGTGCCGAAGGCGTCTCCGGCCTCGTCGCTGTTGCCGCCCGTCGTCTGGCCGTACGCGGTGCCGGTGTTCAGGCCGCCGGCCGATCCGGGGAAGACCGCGATAGCCCCGGAGCCGGCCGCGGTG
Source organism: Rugosimonospora acidiphila (assembly GCF_039543385.1). NCBI lineage: Bacteria > Bacillati > Actinomycetota > Actinomycetes > Micromonosporales > Micromonosporaceae > Rugosimonospora > Rugosimonospora acidiphila. Next base: position 149,065 of record NZ_BAABJQ010000002.1, on the reverse strand, counting down.
CCGAGCGCCTCGCCGGGGATGCCGACCGCCAGGTCGGCGTACCCGTCCTTGTTGAAGTCGCCGGCCGCGAGCGACGCGCCGAACTTGTCACCGGCCTCGTTCCCTGAGGCGATGTTGGTCTGGGTGAGCCGCTTGCCGGTGGCGGACAGCCCGGCGGCCGAACCGTTGAAGATGGTCACCGTGCCGGAGGCCACGGTGCCGACCTTGTCGGCCGGTGCGCCGACCGCCACGTCGGCGAATCCGTCCTTGTTGAAGTCGGCGACCACCACCGCCGCCCCGAACTGCGCGGCGGCCACGTCGGCCCCGCCGCTGGCGTTGGCGGGTGTCACCGTCTGGTGCGCGTACAGGTCCGGTGTGACGCAGGCGGTGGCGGCCGATGCCATCGACGGCGCGACACCGACGACGACCGCGCCGGTCGCCGCGACGGTTGTCGCGGCGACGGTGAGCATTCGGGATAGCTGACGGTGAACCATGGCACCCTTTCCTGGTCCTGTTCGCACGGGCTGGTGTGCTCGTCTCGGCAGTAGGACTCCGCAGCCGATCGGAATGTGACGTGAGGTAATCCGCCGCACAGTTCGGTGTGCCGTCCCGCCGGACTGGTCGAGACGGCTGCGAACTGCCCTCCGTCGAAATGACGGGCGGACTTCGACACTCATCAGTGTGACGTGGGTCACGGGGCATCACATCCCGTGGGGCTGCTCCGTCGATCGAAGCGAACAACCAGCATTGTCCCCACCGGGGGAGAGTTCGTGTTCGCGCGAATCGGGCGCGGGCCTTGTCGTGTTCCCCGGATCGTCACGGCGGTTTCTGAACGTCGTGATACCAGACTTTGGGAAGAGGTTCTCCATGCGTCCCGCGTTACGTGCGTTGATGTTGCTGCCGGCGGCGGTATCGCTCGGCCTGGGGGCGGTGCCGGCCGAAGGCTCGGCGGCAACGGCCTACCCGGAACTGCGGGTGGTCACCTGGAACATCTGTGGTGAGGCGGGCGGGCTGCCGGGCAGCGACGCGTACTGCCCCTATCGCAACGACCCGACGGCAAAGGCGGCCGAGATCGCGAAGGTGGTCACCGAGCACGACGCGAACGTCGTCCTGCTTCAGGAGATCTGCGGCGGTGAGGACGGCAGCCAACTCAGCCTGCTCGCCGCCGATCTGGGGCCACAGTGGAGCGTCCGGCACGCCGTGGCGCAGCGGCCCGATGACGGCAACAGTTACTGCCGGGGCGACGGCGCCAACGACCTCAAGGGCGACATCGGCGAAGCCATCGCGGTCAAGGCGACGATCACCGAGACGACGATCCAGCCGACCGTGCCCAGCACGCCCGCCGTCAACTTTCAACAATTGCCGATCCTGTGCGTGCGTACGCTGGAATGGACAACCCGGATCTGTACGACACACGTCCTGGCCGCCGCGGACGACCCGCGCCGGGCCGGCCAGATCGACGCCATCCGCGATGCCGTGTGGCCGGACCGGTACGACCTGGTGCTGGGCGGGGATTTCAACCTGTTCCCGGACTCCACATTGCTCGCCCCGCTGGAGGATGCGTTCGACGAGTGTGACCGCAATTCCTACAGCACCGGGGACGCGGTCAACGAGGTGACCCATCACGCGTGGTCGGGCAGCACGGAGGTGTGGAAGAAACGCGACCACATCTTCGCCGCGCTGCCCGGCGCCGGTACGCTTTTCCACTACTGCGACGCCGATCTGTCCGAAGTGGACGTCTCACACTACGGGCTGCCGGACGGCCCGACCGGCTACTCCGACCACGCCCCGCTGATCGGTTATCTGCGCACGCGCACACCCGCCGCCGCCTCGGTTCCCGGTGATCTGACCGGCGACGGCTTGCCCGACCTCACCGCGATCGACTCGAGCGGCCGGCTGCGGCTCTACCAGGGGCGCGGCGACGGTTCGGTGGTCTGGCCGAACGGGGTCATCGGCACCGGCGGGTGGTCCGGCGCGGCCATCAGCCACCGGGGCGACTTCACCGGCGACGGCACCGAGGACATCGTCGCCCGGGTCGGGGACAGCCTCTGGGTCTATCCGAACCAGGGCTACGGCCGTCTTGGTCCGCGCGTCGCGCTCGGCGCCTCCGGCTGGTCCGCCGTGTCGCAAGTGATCAGTGTCGGCGACCTCACCGGCGACGGATACCCCGATGTGGTGGCGATCCGCGGTGACCAGCTGTACCTCTACCCCGGCGATCCCGCTCATCGGCCGGCCCTGCTCGCGCCGCGGCTAATCGGCACCGGTGGCTGGGGTCCGACGACGCTGACGGCTCCCGGGGACGCCGACCACGACGGCCGTCCCGACCTGCTGGTCCGCGACACGGGCAGCGGCATTCTGTACCTGTACCGCGGCCAGCCGGACGGCACGTTCGGCAACCGGACCGTCTTCGGTACGCGCGGCTGGACCCTCGGCAACCGGCCGCTGCTCGCCGCCGGCGACGCCGACGGCAATGGCACCACCGACCTGTGGGCCACCGCGGGCGACGCGACCTTGCAGTTCTACGCGGGCGGGACCAACAGCTCCGGAAACCCCGCCGACGGTCCCCGCACGCAGGTCGGCGACAGCGGCTGGGATGCGATCACCCGGATCGCCTGAGACGGCCGGGCGGCCAGTCCGTCCGGCAGCTGGGGTGGACCGGCGCGGCATCGCCGACGCCGCGCCGGTCGCGCACCGCGCCCTACCGTCTTTTCGCTCAGCTGCCCGGCAACGTCGTACGCGGGCCTTCGTCAGACGCTTCGCGCCGGGACTCGATGCCGAGGGCGGCGCAGGCGCCGTCCACGGCCGCCCGGCGCAGCTCGTCCTTGGGCGTCTCGGCGAACTGGATGGTGCAGTCCTGGATGCCGCCGAAGGCGATCACGGCCCGGGTGGCCTGCTCCAGCGTGGGTTCGGGGCCGTGCAGCAGCCTCGCCAGCCGGCTGCGCCAGGCCAGCACGAGGTCGATCAGGCCGAGGTCGGCGAGCGTGGTCAGCTCGCTGAGCATGAGCACGATCTCTTTGCGATTGCGGTAGTGGAAGTCGAAGTAGCCCTCTAGCAGGGCGCGGGGTTCGACCTCGCTGCGCGCCTCCTGGCTCACGAGGAACGCCTCTTCCTCGTCGATGATCGGCTGCACGATGCTGCGGACCAGTTCCTCGCGGGAGGAGAAGTGGTAGTACAGCGCGGGCTTGGTGATGTTCAGCCGGTCGGCGATCTCCTGCAGGCTGGTCCGCTGCACACCCTGCTGTGCGAAGAGTTCGCGGGCGACCTCCTGGATCCGCTGCTTGGTGTCAGAGGGACGAGGCATGCTCCCAGTGTATCTGACTTACCGATAGGTAAGTATCGTGATAGACTTACTTACCGTTAAGTCAGGAGGCAATGGTCATGCGGGTTCTCATCTCCGGCGCCAGCGTCGCCGGTCCGGTGCTGGCGTACTGGCTCACCAGGTATGGCTTCTCCGTCACCGTCATCGAGCGCGCGCCGGCTCTGCGCAAGACCGGTGGGCACGCGGTCGACCTGTACCAGCCCGCGATGACCATCTCGGAGAGGATGGGCGTGCTCCCGCGCATCGAGCAGCGGGCCACCGGCACGAGCCGGATGACCCTCTGCCCGCAGGGCGCACGGCGCCCCGTCCGGTTGGACCTCTCCAAAATTTTCAGCGCCACGTCCGACCGGCACGCCGAGGTCATGCGCGATGACCTGAGCGAGATCTACTACGACGCCTCGCGCGACGACGTCGAGTACGTTTTCGGCGACTCGATCACCGCTATCTCGCCCGACGGCGAGGTGGAGTTCGAGAAGACCGCGCCGCGCCGCTACGATCTCGTCGTCGGCGCGGACGGGCTGCATTCCAACGTGCGCCGCCTCGTCTTCGGCGACGAGTCCCGCTTCGACGCCTTCATCGGGGCCTACCTTGGGGTGCTGACCCTGCCCAACACCTCCGGCCTCGACCGTGAGCTGCTCATCCACGTCGGCGTGGGGCGTACCGCCGGCATGTACGGCGCGCGGCACCTCGGCGACGCACGGGTGTTGTTCCTGTTCCGCGGCGAGCGCAAGCTCGACTACGGCCACCACGACGTGCCCCGGCAGAAGGAGCTGCTGCGCGGTGCGTTCGACGGCATGCATCCCGAGGTGGACCGCTGGCTGGACGAACTCGACCGCACTCCGGCGTTCTACTTCGACTCGATCACCCAGCTCCGCATGGACACCTGGTCGCGGGGGAGGGTCACGCTGGTCGGCGACGCGGGCTACTGCCCCGGCCCCGCCGTCGGCGGCAGCACCAGCCTCGCCATCGTCGGCGCCTACGTCCTCGCCGGGGAGTTGGCGCGGGCGGACGGCGACCACGAGCGCGCCTTCCCCGCCTACGAGCGCGCCATGGCGGAGCACGTGCGCGGCAGCCGCGCGTCGGCGCTCAGCGCGGCGAAGACCCTGATCCCCACGTCCCGCCTCGGGGTGCGGGGACTGGTCCAGGGCGCCCGCCTGATCTCCGCCCTGCCCGCGGGGCCCAGCCGTGCCCTCCTCCGCCTCACCACCAAGACCGCACGCGTCTACAACGCCATGACCGTTGACGACTACCCGCTTCCGCCCGCCGCGTCGGGCGCCCGGGTCGGTCTCGCGGGCGACCCCGGAGGCGGGCTGGGCAACAGGCTCGGGGTGGAGTGAGGAGGGCACGCCGCCCCGCCGCCAGCCGACGCGGTCGTCCGTACGCGCGGATGATGCGGCCGGTGTCGTTGCCTTCCACGCACTGCTGTCCATCTGGTGCTGGTCGGCGGAGAGGTTGACCACTCGGTCGATCTTGCCTTCGGCGTCGAAGTGCCATACCAACGCCCACAGAGTGTCGACCTTGCCAACACCCTCGGTGGTCCAGCCGCGGTGGATGTCGACCACATACTCGTCGTTGGCTTCCAGGAACAACGGTTCGGCCTGGAATCCGGCCTTGCCCAGCTGAGTGAAAAAGGCCGCGACCTCCTGAAGTACGGCTGCCCCACTACCTTGCCGTGGCCCTGGCCGGCGCCATTGCCACGGTCGCCGACGCGCTCCACCCCAGCGGCGCGCTCGCTGCCGCCGGCTGGATCATCGCCGCGACGACCGGCGATATCGCGGCTGCGGTGTCGATCGTGTTCGACGACATCGTCGGCCTGTTCCGCTCGACCGCGCTCGCCGCGTAGACGTAACCCCGCTGATGTAGGTGCCGGCCGACCGGCACCTACATCAGCCGGAACACGATCATCTAGAGAGCGTCCGCCACGGCCATCTCGGTGCCGGTCGCACTGCCGGTGTCGCTGAGGATCCGCCCGTCGGCGAGGGTCACTGTTCGCCCGCAGCGCGATGCCAGCGCCGCGTCGTGTGTGGCGATGACCAGCGTCGTGCCGTGCTCGGCGTTCAACGCCAGCAGGAGATCGACGATCGCCGTACCGTTGGCGGAGTCGAGATTGCCGGTCGGCTCATCGGCGATCAGGATCCCCGGCTCGCCGATTAAGGCCCGGGCAATCGCCACGCGCTGCTGCTGACCACCGGACAGCTGTGACGGCAGCGCGTTCTCGCGCCCGGCCAGGCCGACCGACGCCAATAGCTCCATCGCTCGGTCGGCGGCGCCACGCGCCCGCCTCCGATCCGGAATCAGCGGCGCGATCACGTTGTCACGCGCGGTCAGCGCGGGGAGCAGGTGGAACCTCTGAAAGACGAACCCCACATGACGGCGGTACGCGGCCAGCTCACGACGCCCCGCAGACGTGATCGTGGTATCGCCCACGACAATCGCGCCGCTGTCAGCGCTCTCGATGGCGCCGATCACATGCAGCAACGTCGACTTGCCTGATCCGGACGGGCCGGTCAGCGCCGTCACCGTACCGCCGCCGAGCTCGATGCTGACGTCATCGACGGCCGTGATCGCGGCACTGCCGCTGCCGAACGTCTTGGACACCGATTCGACCCGGACCGGTACGCCTGACATGACCTTCTCCTCTTGCACTCGATCCACCAACGGAATTGCCATCGCCGTTGCCCTCAGTCCTCGGCCAGGATCGCCGCAGCCGACGAACGGCGCATGACGCTCACCGGGGCTGCGGCACCGATCACGGTCAGCAGGACCGCCACGACGACGATGCCGGCCGACGGGAGCACCACGCTGCCGGGCAGCGGGCCACCGAACACGGTCAGCGCGACCCACGCGAGGACGCCGCCACCGACCGCGCCGATGGCTGCCATCACGGCCGCCTCCGACAGCACCAGCCGGACGACGGCGCCGTCGTCCCAGCCGATCGCGTGCAGCAGCGCATACTCACCGAACCGCTCCCGAATGTTGATGTAGAGCATGTCCACCACCGTGAACGCTCCGAGCGCGGCGGCGATCGCGGCCGCCACATAGTCGGTGCCGCGAACCTGGACACTCACCGCATCGCCGAGCAGTGTTCCCGTGACGGCGCCGTGGAACGCCGAACTGATGCCGGCCAGGCTGACCAGCGCGGCCACGCCGACACCGAGCGCGGTCGCACCCAGCACGGCCCGGCCCGGGACGCGCCGCAGGTTCGCCAGCGACAGACGGAAGATCCCGGCCAGGCGCACTGCCCGCTTGGGTCCGGAGACCGCCGGTGACACTGCGGCACCGGGGTGCGCGCGGGAACTCTGGATCGCGGGCCAGAGTGCCGCGATCACCGCCAGCAGCAGCGCCGCCGGTACGGCCAGGGCTGCCCGGCCCACGTCCACCGGCACACCGACGAGATGCCCGATCGGCAACGACAGCAGCGCACCGGCGATGCCTGCCACCAGCCCGAGCGCGCCGACCTCGGTGAGGATCAGGCCGAACAACCGTCGAGGCGGCCATCCGAGGCACGCCAGTACGGCCAGCTCGGTCCGGCGGGCGCGGACCGCGGCGCCGGTCGCACCGGTGACGAACAGCGCACACACCACCAGCACGAGAATGAACAGGATCAGTGACTTGCGATCGACCGCTGACACGATCAGCGCGGCGACGCCCTTGCGCGACCACAGCTCCGACAAGGCCAGCGCCGGTCGCCCGTACCGGCCGGCCGGATCCTGGATCGTCACCGGTGCCGGCGACGAGCCCATGGTGACGTCGACGTCGAGTCCGGTCTGATCGTGAATCTCCTGGGCGATCAGCCGGACCCGCTCTCGCGAGGCGGCGTCCAGTCCGAGCGCGCCCGACAGCCGGACCCGGATCACGCTGATCGGTGCCGCCGTGCTCACTCCGGCCGCCGCGGTGGTGTTGTCGTACTGCTTGGGGTTGTCGATGACGGAAAGCGCCGACAGCGTAGTGATCATGCTCGGCGGCACCGACAACAGGCCCCGGACATTGCCGTTGGGCAGAAGCGTCTTGCCGCCCAACGCCGCTCGCGAGGTCGGGTCGGCTCCGGAGGCCGCGGCAGGGAAGTAGGTCTCCATCGGTACGCCGCCGAGCCCGGACGACGATGCGGTGAGCTTGGCCGGATCGAACTCGCCAACCACATCGAAGCCCGGCGCGGTCTGTACCTGGTTTCCGACCTGCTGGTTCAGTACGGCGACGTGCAGTTTCATCGAACGCGTGGCGGTGTCGACGAGGTCACCGGTGTTGCCGAGGTCACCGGTGCCGAGGCGGAAGCTCAACGCGTGCGACGGGAGGAGCGGGTTGGCGCCCTTGGGCAGCGCGCTTGCGGCGAGACCCGACCCCTGATCGTTGTAGGTGATCGGGAGCGCGCTCAGGTACTGGTCGAGCGTGTTCTGCCCGCTGTTCGTCGCGGACTTGCCCTCCAGTGCGGCGAGCAGCGCCGAGTACGCCGTCGGCGCATCGACGGTCAACGTGGTCACCGGGGTACCGGACATCTGCGGCAGCGTGGACACGAGCTGCGTCGGATCCAGTCCGGCCGCGACCTGGTCGGCGGCGGCGGCAGGCAGGCGGCTGACCGCCACCTTCAGCTGTTCGTCGACGGGTGTCCGGTTGGCCAGCAGCACTGGGATCCTGGTGAGCGTCGTCTTTTCGTCCCCGTCCGCGCCCTGGTCCCCCAGCAGCGCGGCGAGCGTGCCGGTCGCCTGGGTTGGACCCTGGTCACCGGAGAAGTAGTTGCCCTTCGTCACCGCCGTGTTCAGCCCGACCAGCTTGGCCTCCTGAACCGGGTCGATCGCCTCGATCAGGTACGGGAACGTCCATGAGACCGACGTGACGCCGGTCGGCTCCGCGCTACCCGAGGCGTGGCTGTTGGCGCCGCCCGGGGCGTTGTAGGTATTGGTGGCGTTGATCGAGCCGCAGGATATCTCGACGAACGTCGACACCTCGTTTGTCTGAGGGTTGACGGTCAGCGTCGGACGCGGGCAGATCTGTTTGCCCTCGCCGTTGGCTTTGTTGAGCACCGGCACCGGCCCGTTCGGCGAGTCCGCGGCACCCATCGGCGCATTCGAGATGAACACGTAGGAACCGGGGGCGCTGAACTGATCGTGGGCCGGGATCGAGGTGAGGCCCCGCTCGGAGATCTGGGTGGATTCGACGCGGTACACCTGCGACTTCTGGCCCGGGGTCACCACTCCGGACAGGTCGACGGGGACGTTCACCGTCGGCAGCGCGTACCCCACGAGGGCAATCGGCGCCGCGACACCGACGCCGGAGATCTTCAAGATCCGCTGCCACTGGGCCGTGGTGATGCCGCCGGTCAAACTGGTCAGCGCGGTCGACGAGACCAGGTTATCTCGGACCTCCAGGTCCGACTTCGATCCGGCCGGACGGACAAGCAGGTCGTACGCGCCGCGTGCGTTGTTATTGACGGTGCCGGTCACCTCGAGGCGCTGCGTGCTGACGGTGGCCGTCAGAACTGCGAACGAGGTCACGGCGACGAGCAGCGCCGCCAGCAGCGCGACCGCGCGCCCGAACCGGTGGCGTAGCTGCGCCAGTACGATGCCCAACATATGTGCCCTTCCGTATATCCCTGTGCGTGTCACATAACTCCGTACGTTCGCGCGCCACGGTCGCGACGTTCACTGGCTGGACGCGAGCAATTGGTATCCGTCCGCCTGGAGCCGGAAAAGGCGGGCATAGTGGGGCAGCCGTACTTCGTGACCTGATCTTTGGTCAGTTGCGTCTTGTCGGACAGGGTGTGCAGCAAGAGGGCGGCCACCGCGTGAGCGTCCGATGTTGTGTCGACAAACGAATATCACGAGGTGGCCGGTGCGGCCATGGTAGAGGCCGGGCGGGCCGCGGGGAAGCTCGCCGAGTTGATGGGCCTGTTGGGTGCGCATTTCGCCCGGTGGGAGCCGTTGGTGCAGGCGGGTAAGTACGTGCGGGGGCTGCTCAGCGATCTGCCGCGTAAGAACCCGGCTCTCACCCACTCGCCGAACTCACCGAGATCCCCTTCCAGCGGTTATGGGACGAGCCCTTCATCGCCACTCCGCCGGAGTCCGGCTGGTGGCGTGACTACTGGCTGTCCACGGACGAACGAGACGGTCATGAGGTCCGCATCGGTGCCGTCACGCACAATCCGGATGAGTGGCTGACGGCCATCGCCAGCGGTTATGGTGTCAGCCTCACCCCGGAGGCCACCGCCCGCTTCTACCAACGTCCCGGGGTCACCTACCGGCCCGTCACGGGTGTCAGCCCCAGCCAGGTCGGGGTGGCCTGGGCCCTCGGCGATGACAACAACCCGGTGATCGGCGAATTCGTCCGTGCCTGTCTCCAGCACCGCCGACCGAGGGAGTCTGATTCGCCCCGGCACTTCGCCAACGGTACGGAAATTGGGTTGCGTCAGGGGCCGCGATGATCCCCTATTGATGGATGATCGCCGATGACGTGACACGGACCGCCGAGCTTGCCCGTGAAACCCTTGCGGCAGCCACCCATCTCGACTGGCAGAAACTGGCCGGCGGCCTGGAATGGAGTTGCTGGGAGACGGTCGAGCACATGAGTGACGATCTCTTCGTGTACGCCGCGCAGCTCGGTCCCGCGAATCCGTCCACGAGCACCCATGTGCCCTTCGGCTGGCACCGACGCCGTCCGGGTGGGCCGTGCCTGACCGTCTTCGTGGACCCGGCCGAAGGGCCGTCCGGGCTGCTGCAGGTCTTCGAGACCTGCGCGACGATGCTGGCGGCGGTGGTAGACGCCGTGCCACCGGACCGGCTGTCATTTCACGCGTACGGCCCTTCCGACCCCTCCGGGTTTGCCGCGATGGGAGTCGTCGAGGTGCTCGTTCATACGCATGACGTGGCCGTCGGATTGGACCTGACGTGGTCCCCGCCCGCCGATCTCTGTACCGGAGCGCTGCGCCGGTTGTTCCCGTCCGCGCCAACGGACGGCGAACCGTGGCCGACACTTCTGTGGGCCACCGGACGTGCGGACCTTCCCGGCCTACCCGCGCAAACCTCCTGGACCTGGGACGGCGCCCCGCGTCCATGAAGGTTGCCGTCCGGCAGGCACCGAGCGTGACGGGTGGGCGTCTGACCCGCAGCACCGGTTGACAAGGATAAATGGCTTGCACAGCCGTCGGTCCGAGAGCTTGACTGCTCGCCATGCCTTCCCCCTCACCGATCTTCGTCGCGGGTACGGGTCGTTCGGGAACGTCACGGATCGCCGACATCATCGGCGAACATCCGCTGATCCATCGGATTCCCATGGAGACCAAGTTCCTCATCGACCCGGGGGGCCTGCGGGACCTGGCCGACGCGCTCACCGATCGATACGACCCCATCGTTGGTGAGGACGCCTTATACCGGCTGAGCGACTTCCTCACCGTACGAGTGCCCGGACGGCGCGACGATCGCGGCAAAACTGTTCCCGAGCTCGTCGGCGATCGGCGCTACCGCGACGCGGTGCAACAGCTCTGCGCGGACGGCTCGGGTCATGTCCCTGTTCGCAACGTGCGCCAACCGGCGGTGAGCGCGGCCACATCATCGGATGCGAACTCTGGGGCACCGAGGCCCATCGCGGCCGAGGTCAGCGCGTCACGGGCCGTGCACCAGGGTTGATCGAGCACCCAATCGCGACCGTCCTCGTCACGATCGTCCGGCACCGTGTACGCCGCCGGTCCGGCCGCCTTGAACACGAGCGACGACACCAGCGTCAGCCCGTGGCCGACCGGCGAGTATGCCGCGCCAGCGCCAGGGATCGCGAGGACACCCCAGTGCCCGCGACCGGCGTATACAGCGCCCTTCGGCTGCGTCGCCAACCAGCGTTCCCAGGTCCGGTCCAACGCGGTGTCGGCGTCCGGGCTGTGGGCACCGGCCAGGACGGCGGCCTCGTCCACCGTGAGCTGGTGAGCCACCGTCAACACCTCGACCACGGCGTCCCCATGCTGCCCGAAGACCGGCGCCACCGGCAATTCACCGAGAACTTCGACGTCGGTTGCCCGCAGGTATCGGGCGCCGGCGCGAGGCTGGTCCTTATCGGCTGCCGGCTCAATGACGTTCACCGACAACAGGCGGCCCGGCCAGCCGGCCACCGGCATCATCGCGACGGTCGCCCACACAACCGTCCACGGTGGTCCGGCCGTTCGTACCCGGTCGCCGGCCACCGGCGCGGCATCGGCGGCCCACACGTAACCCGTAGTCATCAACTGCCAACCATAGCGGACAGCTGATAACCGTAGACACCACGCGATCTCGGCGGGTGCACGCTCATGCCGCAAGTCGCGCGGACCGAGGCAAAGGGCATCGTCGCCGAGGCGCAGAAGTCTCGCGGCGGACCAGCGGGTCACGGGTTCAGGTGTCATCGGCCGAGGTGAACGCTGCGGCGTGGTCGCGGACGAAGTCAGCGATGTCGCGCGGGGGATGGCCGAGAAGGTCGGCGACCGTATCGGTGACGAAGTCGCCCCAGCCGGAGGCATACGCCTGCGCATACTCCTCGATCATATCGACGATCCATTTCGGAACGCCGTAGCCGACCAGTGTCTTGCGCTTGGCGTCGTCGCTGACCGGCAGGTGCGTGATGGGCCTGCCGAGGGCGAGACTCAATTGGTCGGCGACCTCGGCAAACGTCCGCGAACGCGGGCCGGTGAGGGTGTACGTCTGGCCATGATGGCGATCGGGGTCGTCGAGGAGTACGCGCGCAGCGCACTCGGCGATGTCGCGTACGTCGATCATACCGATCCGGGCTGAGGCCATGTTCAGCGAGAATGTACCGGTGGCGGAGATGTCGCCTGCCTCGTTCAGCAGGTTCTGCATGAACCAGAGTGGACGCAGGATCGTCCAGAGCATCCCGCACCGTTCGGTCTCCCGGTCGGACAGCGCGTGCAGCCTGCCGCTGCGGTTCGGCGCGTCGTGTGCCGCGCCGACGACGGACAAGCGCACGATGCGCTCCACACCGGCTTGGCGTGCGGCCCACACGGCGTTCATGTTGTGCTCCGGGGCACGCGGGCCGTTCGGGGTGAGTAGCCATACGTCCTGGACACCCTCGAAGGCGGGCGGCAACGACCGAGCGTCAGCTAGGTCGCCGACGACGACCTCGGCGTTCCGCTTGCGCGGGCCGTCCGCCTTGGACTCCTCGCGGACGAGAGCACGAAGATCCACATCGGCTCCTTCCAGCGCATTCATCAGTGCGGTGGACACGGTTCCGGTGGCTCCGGTGATCAGCACGGTACGTGACACGCTCATTCTTCCTTGGCGGTAGCGGGGATACGGGTCGGGGCGTCTCCCTCGGCGGGGACCTCGTGGCCGCGGGCTACCACACGGCTCCCCACGTCTCGCGCCGCTCCGAACTCGGTCATACGCATGGCTTCAGCTCCTTGAGTCATTTGGTTGAGGCGGCCGGTGCCGGGTCATGGCCGGGTTGAACCGGGCTCTTCGGTGGCATCCCCGCCGCCCGGTTGACGTTGACGCGCTCCACAGCCCAGACAGCGACGGTCCCGGCGGCGAAGACGGCGCCCAAGACACACACGCCAGTCCAGCCGCCGTGCACCCGAACCACCGAAGTCAGCGCGGAGCCCACCGCGCCACCGAGGAAATAGGAGGTCGTGAAGGCGGAGTTGATCCGGTTGCGGGCCTCAGGCCGGAGCGCGTAGATGACGTTCTGGTTGCTGTTGAGCACCGCCTTGTGCGCCAAGTCCAGCACCACCACGCCGACGAGCAGCCAGCCCAGCGAGCGCCCCCCGTTGGCGATCGCCAGCCACGACGCCACCAGCAGGACCGTCCCGGCGCCGGTCACGATCTGCACGTGGCCGCGGTCGGCCAGCCGCCCCGCCACCGAGGCGGTCAGCGCCCCCGCGGCGCCGACCAGGCCGAACAGGCCGATGGCGGACGCCGACCAGCCGTACGGCGACCGCACCAGCAGGAAGGTCAGCGCCGTCCACAACACGTTGAACGAAGCCATGCTCAAGGCGGCGATACCCGCCCGCGACCGCAGCAGCGGCTCGTACCGGAACATCGCAACCGTCGAGCGCAGCAGACCTGGGTAAGACAGGCGTCCGCCGTCGCCGCCGAGCCGGGGCAGGAAGACGCGCAGCAGCACGGCCATCAGTGTCATCAGGACCGCGTTCACCCAGTACACCGTCCGCCAGCCGCCCAGCCCCGAGAGCAGTCCGGACGCGGTGCGCGCCAGCAACGCACCGACCAGCAGCCCGGTCATCACCGTGCCGATCACCCGGCCACGTTCGGCCGGGGCCGCCAGCGTCACCGCGAACGGCACCACGACCTGCGCTCCCACCGAGGTCAGTGCGGTCAGGGCCGTACTGACCAAGAGCACCATGCCGTTGGCTGCGGTGGCCGACACCAGCAGGAACACCGCGGTCGCCGCGTAGAGCGACACGGCAAGCCGCCGCCGCTCCACCAGGTCACCGAGTGGTACGAGCAGGATCAGCCCCAGTGCGTTGACGTCCATGCCCAAATGTGCGAACGGCCTGGGGTACTGGCGGGTGATGCGTTGCCAGCACTCCAGTGCCTGCGACAAGGACCAGCGGCGAGGTCCGGACGGGACGTGGCCGCTTGGCCAGACTCGCACATTTGCCGATGAACGTGCGTAGATCAGGCACTTCTGGGCTCTGGCATGTACGCGGCCGCGATGGGTGTGCGTACTTTCCACCCGAGAGCTCGATAAAGGCGGTGACCCTCGTCAGTAGCGACCAGGACACCGGTGTCCGCGCCGACTCGAAGGGCGTGCAGCGCGAGCGCGCGCATGACGACGCTGCCCAGTCCGCGGCGCCGGTGTGCAGGTGCGGTTTCGACCTGGTCGACGATCCCGAGCGCGTCGGCGGTCGTGAACCTGCCGGACGCGGCAACCTGCCCCTCAGGGTCGAGAATGATAGCAGTGACAACATCGCCGGAGGTCTCAAGCCGGGCGGTGTACGGCGACGGAGGAGTTGCGTCGGAAGCGGCCCGGTACGTCGTCGTCATGAGGTAGCCGGTGTCCGCAAGCCTCCACTCGGCCGGGAGAGCAGCACGCAAGTGGTTCGGATTTCCTGCGATCTTGATCCAGGTTCCAGGTGCGTTCTGGTGCCGGCCGAGCCAAGCAAGGGTCTGCTCGTCGGGATCGTGCAGCACGTACCGCAGGCGGTGAGCGTGCAGTCCCACGTCGACACGCCATCCGCCGGGCACCCTAGTGGGTGGAGGCGTGGCTCGGGAGATGACCCAACCACGTACCCATGCGCTCACTAAGCTGGCCAGATCGCCATGGGGCCCGGTCCCGATTTCTTCAAGCAACACGGTCGTCCACCCTTGCTTGGCTTCATTGCGTGCCACCACCTTATTGCAAGTCAGTGGCAACAAGGCTGGCGGGTGGTGCGTGAGCATCAGACCTCGGTAGCCCTCGGCCGAGGCACAATTTGGTGCACGCTTTTGCTGCTGTCCGCTCGCCTCCGGGACGGGAAGAAACTGGGTTGCCCGGCGTGGTGTGAGCGAGCACGCTGTCGGCCATGGGAGCGCTGGACGCGATCGCGGCCCGGGTTGCCGCGGGCGTCACCGTCAGCTTCCGCCCGACCGGCTCGTCAATGGTGCCGCTGATCCGTAGTCGGCAACTGGTAACTGTTGTCCCAGTCGACCCGACTGCGGTCGAGGTCGGCGACATCGTGCTGGCTAGGGTGGCGGGCAGCGTCCATCTTCACCTGGTCTCGGCGGTGGACAATCATCGCTTGCGGGTTCAGATCAGCAACAACCGTGGTCGGATCAACGGTTGGACCAGCCACGCCAGGGTCTACGGCATCTGCACCACGGTCGGTGGTGTGCCATGGCCCCGCCTGGCCGGCAAACTCCAGCCCAGCTAGTGCCGTGTCAGGGAACCGACGGGCCGCGTGCCGGACGTAGCGAACTGCCGAGACCGGTGTGCCTGATCTTGCTGCGGGGCGGACGGCATAGGGTGCGTGCGTGAGTATCCCTGACCGTTGGAACTGCGCCTACTGCTGGGCGTCGGTGGACCCTACCGAAGCCGGGGAGGGTTTGTTCGTCGAGGTCCACAACGGCGGGTCTGCTGGTCAGACGATGGCGGCACACCGGCAGTGCTTCGTGCGGCACGTGAGCCCGCGATTGACTCTGGGACCGCTCCTCGAAGCTCCGGAGGCATCGGAGAGCAGGTCGAAATGAACGATGCCGCCGAGCATCGGCGCGAGATGCCTCGGCTGTCAGGCGCCCCGGGCGTACAAGGCCAGGCGCACCCGGTTCGGGCTGTCGGTCTTGGTCATCAAACTCGTGATA
The DNA here is from genome assembly GCF_039543385.1 of Rugosimonospora acidiphila. NCBI lineage: Bacteria > Bacillati > Actinomycetota > Actinomycetes > Micromonosporales > Micromonosporaceae > Rugosimonospora > Rugosimonospora acidiphila. Next base: position 133,501 of record NZ_BAABJQ010000002.1, on the reverse strand, counting down.
TGAGTCTTGACCGTGGTGACGCCGATGTGGAGCCGCTCGGCGATCTCCGCGTTGGACAGACCCTCGGCCACGAGGTTCAGCACGTCCTGTTCGCGCGCGGTCAGTCCCTGGGCCTGCCGAGGGGTCTCGGCGCGGGCGTGCACCGCGCGCTGGATCAGGCGTTGCAGCACCTCATGGCTGAACGGGCTGTCGCCCGCGGCGGCCCGGCGGATGCCGTCCAGCAGATCGGCGGGTGGTGCGTCCTTGAGCAGGAACCCGCAGGCGCCGGCGGTCAGGGCCGGATAGAGGTGATCGTCGTCGCCGAACGTGGTCAGCACGAGGACCCGGGTGGCGGGGCGATCGGCGAGGATCCGGCTGGTCGCGGTGATCCCGTCGACGCCGGGCATGCGCAGGTCCATGACGACGAGGTCGGGGCGTAGCCGAGCGGCCAGAGAACCCGCTTCGCGGCCGTTGTCGGCCTCACCGACGACCTCGATGTCGGGCTGGGCGTCGCACAGCATGCGTAGGCCCGCGCGGATGAGGTGCTGGTCGTCGACCAGCAGCACGCGGATCATGCCGGCTCGGGCGTGCGCGGCCCGGGTGAGGCCTCGCGGGCGTCGGGCGCCGGCATGACGGCGGGGGAGGCGGTAGGGACCCCCGGCGCGGTGAGCGTGGCGGGGAGAATGGTGCGCACCCGCCATCCCGAGCCGGTCGGACCCGCCTCCAACTGGCCGCCGAGAACTTCGACGCGTTCGCGCATGCCGGTGATGCCGTGGCCGCCGCCGGACGGTGCCGTGGCCGGCACCCAGCCACCTCCGTTGTCCGAGACCTCCCAATGGACGGCCTCGTCCACCACGGAAACCGACAGGTGCGCCAGCGCGGACGTGCCGGCGTGCTTGGCGACGTTGGTCAGTGCCTCCTGGGTCAGTCGCAGCACCGCCAGGCCCCGCACCGCATCGAGTGAGCCGACCACCGGATCGATGTCGGCCTCCACCGTGACACCGGCCTGGCGGGCCCGATCGACCGCCGCGCGCAGTGCTGCCGGCAGCGCCGAGGGCTCGATCGCGGCCAGCGCCGCGTCGCCGCGTACCCCGTCGGGGTCGCGCAGCACCGCGACCAACCGGCGCAGGTCCGCCAGGGCCGCGGTCCCCGTGCCGTGCACGTCGTCGAACACCTCGCCCACGCGCGGATCCAGGTCGGGGAGCACGTGCCGGGCCACGCCGACCCGCAGCACCATCGACGCCACGTGGTGCGCGAGCACGTCGTGCAGTTCCCGGGCGATGGCGCTGCGTTCGTCGGCGCGCGCGGCGCGATTGTCGGACTCGCGCCGGCGCTGCTGCTCCGCTGCCCGCTCTTCGGCCTGCGTGCTGAGCTGGCGGGTGGTTCGGATGACCAGACCGAGCAGCAGCGGCACGCCAACCACCGCCCACAGCCCGAAGACCCCCGAGACGAACCGTCTGAACGGGTCGCCGATCGAGTCGGTCAGGTCGACCGCGGCCAGCAGCCCGGCGGCAAGCCAGATGGTCCGCGGCCGGCGCGTCCACATGGTCAGCTCGAGCAATACCCAGCTGGCGCCGACCTGATTGATCATCCCGTCGTCGATGACGCCGATCGCGATCGCGAGCAGTGCGGCCTGTCCCACCAGGTTGAGCAGCAGCCGGCGGTGCAGGGCCAGCGCGACGATGAACGCGGCCACCGCGAGGATCCATTGCGTGGCCGTCGGCGAGCCGGCCGGCGCGCCGAAGACCAAGTAGCCGACGCCGCTGAGGTCGAGCAGAATCATCCGCACGAGCGTGTAGCGCTCGTCGAACAGCCGTCCCACCCAGCTCACGGGATCAGCCTAAGTGCTGCGGGGCGAGCGCAGAAGCGGCCGTCGGCCGCGCCCACCTGGTTCGGGCCGCCCGATAGCCGGCCCGAACCACGAGCAGTGTCCCGGTCATGCGGCCAGCACCAGTTCGGGGCGGCGGCGGCGAGCCACGACCCCGCCGACGGCGGTCCCGGTCGCGACCACCACGACCGCCACGGCGGCCAGGGTGAGCCCGTCCGGGCGCAGCAGCGGCTGCCCGCGCAGCGCCTGCCAGGTCAGCAGCATCGTCAGCACCCCGTAGGCCGCGCCCGCCACGACCAGCAGCCGCACCCGGCTACGCTCGTCGAGCCGCGTCCCGAGAAACCGGTTCAGCACGATCGCCAGGATCGGTAGCGCCTGCAAGGAGTGCAGCCCGACAAAGTGCCCGACGCGCAGATCCCCGCCGGTGGTGCTCCAGCCGACCAACGGCAGCCCCGGCCCACCATCCGGTACCCCCACGCTGTGCGCCCCAGCGACCCCCTCGATCCCCGGGGCCTGGGTGGGCAGCACCATCGGTACCGCCGCCAGCATGCCCAGCAGCGACAGGCCGAGCCCCAGCCGGACCGCACAAGCGGCGACCCGATTCGCGATCGGCCGGCGCAGCACCACGATCCCGATGACGAAGTGCGCGAGGAACAGCAGCACAATGGAGGCGCCCATCACCTTCCACAAGGCGGCGTTCAGCGGCGTGGTCTCGTTGTAGTGGCTGGTCGTTCCGCGCAGCACCTGCCCGACGATCACCACCATCTCCGACAGCGCCATCGCGACGACGGCCGTGGCCGCCCACTTCGCCACCCGGTTACGTTGCGGCAGCAGCGAGAGCATCCAGGCGAGAGTGACGCCGTACAGCACGAAGGACACCGAGAACTTGAACGGCTTGAGCCAGATCGGCACGCCGGTCAGGACCCGTGGATCGGCGAAGATACCGACCCCGCAGACCACGGCGAGCACCGCCATCGCGCAGACGAAGACCATCAATGGGCGGTCCCAGTACGCCGCCCTGCGAAGTGCACCAGTCATAACTGTAGATGCTGGTGAATGGCAAACCGGAAAGCGCCCGACCACAAGCCGCGGTCGGGGCCAGTGGTCGGAGCGCCGTCTCCTCCCTGGGGAGGAGGTCGAATAGTGCGCCTACCTCCGCACGTGCCTCGAGTCGGCCGGGGCGGGCGTCGGTCAGGGTCTGTTCGCGGTGAGGGGCGGGCGGCGTGTTGTGAGCAGTTCCAGGTGTAGGGGCCGAGTTCACGGTGCCGCGACGGGGTACCCGATGGCGGCGATCTCGTCGAGCAACCCGGCAACACTCACATCCGGGTTCAGGGCCTTCACCACGGCGTCGGTGAGCGGACGGTGCGCGACGACATGCCCGACCACGCTCGGGTCGACCTTGATCTCGTAGAAGTCCTCGGCGAACGCGATGTACCGATCGGCAATGTCGTCGAGCAGGATCTCGAGCAGGCCGGAACCGTCTGGGCCGATGTTGTCGGACGGGCCGCGCAGCGGCGGGAACGTGATGCCTTCGCCCGCGTGCCACCGGTCGCCTGTGGACAGTCGCCACAGTGCGGCGGTCGCGACGAACCCTCCCTCGTCGTCACCGAACGCTGGTTCCTCGAGCTGCGGACCGAACACCTCCGGGAGGCCGTCGAGCAACCCCGGCCACAGCTCGTGGTCCGGATCCCGATAGGGCGTCATCGCCGACTCGTGGTCAAACACGCGGATGAACGCGCCCTCGGCGGTGAACACGACGGCCCACTCGTCGCCGCTGCCGTTGCTCATCAGGGCGGCCTCGTCGTCACCCCAACTGCGGGTGTAGGTGTAGTAGGGGTAGCCGCCGTCGACGATGCACTCCAGCACCGCGAGGGACTTGCAGCGGCTCCGCAGCACATCGATAGTGGGCAGCTTGGCGGCGATGTCGTACGCGGTCACCCGGAAAGCCTACGGTGGATTTCAAGCGGCGTGGTGGGGGAATCTCAGGGCGATCGGGCACGCGCCGAGTACCCCACCGTCGTCAACCGGGTATCAGCGCCGTGGCGTCGATCCTCTGGCTCGGCTGCCCACCGGATGACGGTCACTCGTCGACAGGCCGCCACAGCCATCGCAGCGCGTCAGGCAGAAGGGCGCCGCCGTGATTCGGGTTGTGGCCGCCATCGCCGAGCGCGAGTCGGAAGTCGTAGCCAGCTTCCGCCAGGGCGGCCGCGACGCGCAGGTTGTTGGCGAGCCAGTTGCGCTCAGGCCTGTTCCAGTGCAGGTCTCGGTGGCCGGCCTGCATGAATATCCGTATCGGCTTTCGGGGAACGCTGGGGATGAGTTCGGGGTAGGGGTTGCCGCCGGGCATCTGCGCGAAGCTGGAAAGGCAGCAGATCACGCGTCGGAACCTGTCCGGGCGCAGCCATGCGGCGGTGAACGCGCAGTTGCCGCCGCTGCTGCCCCCACAGATGCCCCATTGGTCTGGAGCTTCGGCAATCGGATAGCGCTCCGCCACCCGTGGGATGATCTCGGTGAGAAGAAGGGTGACGTAGCGGTCGTTGAACGCGTCGTACTCGACGTTGCGGTTCTTCGGATTCTCGGCGCCCGGGACGATGCCAGGGTCGACGAACACGCCGATGGTGACGGGGATGTCGCCGCGGTGGATGAGGTTGTCGAGAACTATCGCGCCCCGGACTTCTCCCTCCGGATCGAGATACCACCCTCCGTCCTGGAACACCATCAGCGATGCGGGCTGCGACGGGTCGTACCGAGCGGGCACGTGGACCCAGAACTTCCGCGATGTGCCCGGATAGGCGGCGCTGCCGCTGCCGTCGAACTCGATGGTCTGACCGACGGGCACGGCCGGCTGCCGGGTCGAATCGGGGCCGTGGGCGTAGCGTACGTCAGACTGGTCGATGGGGAGGGCGCGGAAGGGTACCTCGACGGCGGTCACCCCAGGACCCTATGGCCGGCGTGATCACCGGTCGACAGAATTCGCATCCGGTCATCGCGCGTTGGCGAACAAACGCAGAACATATGGCGAACGCGTTCTCCCGACGGTGGCCTGCTTTCGGCAACAACGTGCCTGCCATCCCATCGGGCGAGGATCGCAACATCGCGCTTGATGTGCGGCGCACCTGGTTCGCCCGATGATGTCGAACAGTCGGACCACGGTGGCGATGGCGCCATGCTCGTCAGGCGCCAGCTACCTGCCTGCAGTAAGATCCATTCGTGGAGATTCGCACCCTTCTGCGTCAGCGCCTCAGGGTGACCGCGGCACTCGCCGCCGCGGCCATCGGCGCATTGTCCCTACCCGCGACACCCGCGAATGCGGCAGCTGTCTACTGGAATTTCAGGAACGCCTATACCGGCAACTGTCTGACCGCAGGCGTGAACAACGGCGGAACCGGCAAGGCCTACGTCACCACCTGCACCTACGGTGCCAGCCAGGAGTGGGACTTCGTCGGCGGCGTCAAGGGCGAACAGCAACTGAAGAACAAGGCAACCGGCCTCTGCCTCGACACCGACAACAAGTCGTCCCAGAACGTCGTCTGGACCGACAGTTGCAGCCTGAAGAGTGATGGCGAGTACTTCGCCTACTCGCACAACCTTTACTCCTACGCCGATACCTGGCTGTACACCAGCACGGCCAACCCGGGCGCGGTCTACGGCACCAGAGACGCGACGACCCAGCCTCAGTTTGTCTGGACGGGGAGCACCAACTGATCCACGGCCTCGTTGGGGACGCCGGTCGGCGTCCCCAACGGGCTGACGATCTGACCACAGTTGCCCATGGGGAAGTCGCGGCTACGCAGAACGGCCGGCCGGCGCTGGATGTATCCACGGGTCGTGATCCTGATGTCACGGGTGGTGGCAGTGGGTGGAACGTTATGCCTGGCGGGCGGATTTGACTATCCGGCCGCGCAGCACGATGACCGACGGCTCGTGCAGGACACCAGGGTCGGCGACCGGGTCGCGGTCGTAGGCGACCAGGTCGGCCGGGGCGCCGTCGCCGAGGTTGGGCAGCCCCAGCCAGGACCTCGCCGACCAGGACGCGGCCGCGAGCGCCGCCTCGACCGGTAGCCCGGCCCGGATCAACCATCCGACCTCGGCGGCCACCGTGCCGAACGGCACGCTGTCCGTGCCGGCCAGGACGGTGACGCCGGCGTCGTGTGCCGCACGGGCGGTGGTCAGCATCCCCTCCCAGCCGGTCAGCCACCAGTCCCGGCCGGGGCTGGCCGAAGCCGCCCGGACCTGATCCACGTCGCCGCCGAACGCGGCGAGGGTGGGTACCAGCGCGGTGCCCCCAGCGGCCATCCGGTCCAGCAGCGAGGGGTCCAGGTGCATGCCGTGCTCAATGCTGTCGACGCCGGCCAGCACGGCGTTGCGGCAGCCCTCGGCGGTCTGGCAGTGCACGGCCACGCGACCGCCCGCCTCGTGTACGGCGGCGGTGGCGGCGCTCAGCACCGCGAGCGCGAGCGGCGGCTGGTCGTGCCGCCAGTCACCGATGATCTTGCACCATCCCTCGGACGCCGTGGCCTCCTGTACGCAGGCCGCGACGAGCTCCTGCTCGTCGACCTCCCGGCCCCAGCCGGGAAAGAAGCGGCCCGGCGTGGTCAGCCACCGGCCGGCCGAACGCACGCGCGGCAGCCGCGGGTCGTCGTGGACCCAGCCGGGCAGGCGGGAGGCCATGCCCGGAGCCCTGATGGCCAGGGTGCCGGAGTCGCGATGGTCGAGCAGGTGCTGGCGCAGCTTCGCGTCGTCGAAGGGATCGTCGGGGTCTTCCGAGCCGGGGTGGGTGTGCACGTCGACCAGACCGGGCAACAGCCATCCGCCGTCGATGACCGCCTCGGTGGCGCCGACCGGCTCGGTGCGCAGCACCTCGCCGTCGATCCAGAAGGACCGCGGTTCGCGCTCCGGCAGCACTGTCCCTCGGATCTGAACTGCCACGCAAGGACCCCCTTGCCGGTGGTACTCCGACCGGATACCGGCGCCAGCGTAGCGACCGCATCGGGCGCTGTCAGCACGCGCGGCAGACGATGGTGCCGCGGCTACGGGATCAGTACGGGCGACCGCAGATTCGCCACGCCCCGTCCTCCTTGGTGAGCTGGAACAGGTGTGTGTCGGAGCTGCCGTCGGCATAGCGAAGCTCCGCGTTGACCGCCGCGGAGACGTGACCGTTGAAGTTCGAGACGTTCGTGCCGGTGATCGAGTGCTGGACGATCTTCGGCCGGCCATCGACGATCTGCGTGAATTGCTCCGTGGTGAACTGCTGGCGAGTCGCGGAGCACAGATCCTCGTACGCCGCCTCGGTCTGGCCGGCCGTCATCTCGTCGAGAAAGGTGTCGACGCTGTCGTGGGCAGGCCCGGTGGCGCTTTGGACGGACTTGAACAAGAAGATGCCACCCGTGAGGGCGCCGCCGCAGCAGACCACGACGACGATTCCCACGATGATAAGGACTGTTCTGGCGGTATTCGTTCGCCGCGGTGGGGGAACCGGCGCAGGGTATGCCATGGCGCGAGGGTAACGGTGGGAATCAAGTCCCACCGATCGCACCGATATGGGGCGTCCACAGTGGATGGCGCACCGGGGGGATGCCCGCCCAGGCTCCGATCACTCATGCCTCGGCGCAGGTGGCTACCGCGGGGCGTCGTCCGGCGACTCGGCCGCGGCGAGCCGCAGGACCGGATCGAGCAGACCCGGGAAGCGGTCGCACAGGTCGTCGGCGCGTATCCGGATCCGCCGGTGCCGGCCGTCGACGGTCATGCTGATCACCCCGGCCTCGCGCATGATCCGCCAGTGGTTGGTCAGGGTCGACATCGGCACCTCCAGGCCGTCGGCGAGAGCGGCGCAGGTCGACTCGGGATTGGCCGAGGCTCGCCGCACCAACTCCAGGCGCACCGGATCACCGAGCGCGTGCAGCACTGGCGCGAGCGTCAGCGAGTCGCGCGCGGGCTGGGGCAGCTGTCGCATGCCCCCACGATACCTCGTCATTCGACAGTTCGGGATTGTCGAACTATGGTGTGGGTCATCCGCATCACGAGAGGGGCCAGCGTTGACCGCACCCGCAGACGCGACAACGGCCGGATCGCCGGTGACCGCAGGCATTCGATCGAGCCGAGCAGCGTTGCTCACGGTGACCTGCCTGGGTCAGTTCATGGTGCTGCTGGACAGCACGATCGTCAGTACGGCACTGCCCAACATGCAGCGGCGCCTGCACGCCGGGCTGAACGATCTGCAATGGATAGTCGACGCCTACGTCCTGCTGGTCGCCATGCTGTTGCTGTCCGGCGGCGTGTTCGCCGACCGTTTCGGTCGCAAGCGGGTGTTCCTGGCCGGCGTCGCGGTGTTCACCGCCGCGTCCGTGCTGTGTAGTGTCGCGCCCTCGATCGGTTGGCTGACCGGAGGGCGCGTGGTGCAGGGCATCGGGGCCGCCGCACTGAGCCCCGCCTCGCTGGCCCTGCTCGCCGCCGCGTACCCAGACCCGCGAGAACGAGTCAGGGCGATCGGGTTGTGGGCCGGATTCAGCGGGATTGGCCTGGCCGCCGGACCGCTGGCCGGCGGCCTCCTGGTCGAGGCCTTCGGGTGGCCCGCCATCTTCCTGGTCAACGCGCCCGTCGGCGCGGTCCTGCTGCTGGCCGGTCTGGGTACCCTGGGCGAGTCCCGCAACCCCGGCGCACCGGCGATCGACGTCGCGGGGACGATCCTGTCCGTCCTGGGCGTGGGGTTGCTGACCTATGGTCTGATCGAGGGCGGTTCCCGTGGCTGGACCTCACCGGTGATCCTGGGTAGCTTCGCCGTCGCGGCGGTGGCCCTCGCCGTCTTCGTCGCCGTCGAAGCGCGTCGTTCGGCCCCGATGCTGCCGCTGCGGATGTTTCGGCAGCAACTGTTCACGGTGTCCAACACGGCCATGGTCGTGGTCGGCTTCGCTCTCATGGGTTCGGCCTTCTTCTTCTCCCAGTTCTTCGTCTACGTCCAGGGCGCCTCGATCCTGCGCGCCGGCCTGCAGACCCTGCCCACCTCCCTGGCCATGGTCGTCGTCAGCCCGTACGCGGGCCGGTTCGCCGCCAGGTACGGCTTCCGGCTCGTGGTGACCACCGGCCTGGTGTTGGCCGGGCTGGGGCTGCTGGCACTGGGCTTCGCGCACGCCAACACCGGATACGGCAACGTGTGGTGGCGGCTGGCCATCGTCGGCGTCGGCTTCGCGCTGGCCATGTCCCCGCTGACCGGCGCCGCCATCCAGGCGGTCGACCCGCCGGAGGCGGGGCTCGCGTCGGGCATCAGCAGCACCACCCGGCAGATCGGCGCGGTGCTCGGCGTGGCCGTACTCGGCGCCATCGTGCGCACCCGTCAAACCGGTGGTGCGTCCTTCGAGGCCGGTCTCGACAGCGCCTTCGTCGCGGCTGGTGCCGTCACCCTGGCCGGTGCCGTACTCACCGGCCTGTGGCTGGTGAAGTCGAAGCCCGGGGAGGGGTCCGCGCCGCGGGTACAGTCCAGCGATCCGACCGCCGTCACGACGCCGTCCTGACTCGCTCCCACCTCGGCGTCGGGCCACTCAGCTGAGGGGGCATGGTGCCTCGTTCCCCCGGCGCGGTTGGGTCGTTCAGCGATCCGGTCGCCATCGGCTCAGGCCAGGGCGGGCCGGCCCATGTCCTGATATGCCGAACGCGCGTCCAGCGGCTGGAACCGGAAAGATATGACGCCCTATGTCCTGCGGAGTTATCGACCTCAGTCGTCAATTGCCGTCGGGGTATTCCTTGGTGCTGAGGTCCGTCTCGGCCACTGCCACACGGACTGCCCGGCCTTGGCGAAGCGACATCCTGCTGCGTCGGCGTTGCCTGACACGGGAGGCGGCACTGATCCAGCCGCGGACCAGCTGGATCAGTGCCGGTACCGCGGCGAGCGTCGTGTAAAACTGCAGCGACGTCCCCAGCGGCAGGGTGGTGGCGAGCATGGCGAGCGCGACGCCGACCTGGAGGCAGGCGAGGGCGATGAAAATTGGGTGCGAGCGCCGTAGTGTCGCCAGACTCAGCGCTTTGTTGTTCAGCTCGACCGCCGGCCGCAGGACCATGCGGGCGATGCCGCGCGGCAGCCGCCGGTACGCGAGGGCGGTGAGGGTCACGGTAGCCGCCGCGACCACCGCTGCCAGCGCCTGGCGTGGCGCCCCGTACGGCAGCGCCGCAGCCGCGAACCAGCAGGTGAAATACAGTCCCGACGTGGCCAGGTGCAGCCGACCGAGCCACAGGGTGGCGGCCACCTGAGCGTTGTGGACGAACAGCGGATTGTCAGGGTCAGCGGCGATCGCGGCCTGGATCTGGCCAGCGGCCACGGTCGTCCGGGACCTGCGCAGATCCAGCAGGGCAAGGTTGTTGCGGGCCACCGCGTGGTCCGGTGACACGGCCAGTACCCGCTCATAATGCGCCCGGGCGGTGCGCAGGTCGCCGAGGGTCGCGTCGACCCGGCCGGCGAGCGCCCATACCTCGATCTCGTTCGGTGCCAGCGTGAGCGCCTGGTGCGCGGCGTCGCGTGCCGCCATCCGGGACTGGGTGTCCTGCCGGGCCAGCAGCGCCTGGGCGAGCACCACGTACGGTTGCCAGAGCTGCGGTTTGAGACGCAGCGCCTCTCGCGCCGCTTCGGCGGCCTCCACCGGCCGGTCCAGTTCGCGCAGCGCGACAGATCGCAGCCGATGGGCCCATTCGTGGTTCGGTTCCAGCGCGCACGCCCGCTGCGTTTCGGCCAGCATCGCCGGCCAGTTCTTGGCGAGTTGATGGCACCGGGCCAGCAGGCACGCCACTCGAACCGAGTTCGGGTCGCCGGCCGCGACAGCGGCGAGTATCTGCTGGGCGGGCTGCCAGCGGCGCAGCTCGAGCAGCGCGTCGACCCGTCGCAGCTCCGGTTCGTTCATCGGGTCGCTGGGTGCCGTTTGAGGTACTGCGCCAAGTCGTCGTAGCTGCCGTCCTGGTTGCCGAACCGAGCGACGTTCTTCGCTGAGGCGAACCACGCGCCGGTCGAGGGGCGCAGCTGGCGCGCCGCGGCTTGCATGTCCTGTTGCTCGATCATGCGCACCTCACCGGAGGTGATGGCATCCTGGATCGCGTGCTCCGCGGCGGTTTCGCACAGATGCTCCAGGTCAGCTCCGGAGAACGCCTCGGTGGCCGCCGCCAGCTTGCTCAGGTCGATGTTGGCGATCGGGCGGTCCCGCAGGTGGTATTCGAGGATCGCCGCCCGGGCGGGGGCGTCCGGCGGCGCGACGAACAGCATCCGGTCCAGCCGCCCGGGCCGGCGCAGCGCCGCGTCGACGTCCCAGGGCGCGTTCGTCGCGGCCAGGGTGAACACCCCCTCGTTGGTGGTCGCCACACCGTCGAGTTCGACCAGCAGTTGGTTGCCGAGGGTTCGCATGACCGAGGAGTGCAGCTGACTGCGCTTGTGGCCGAGCGCGTCGATCTCGTCGAAGAACAACACACACGGCGCGTTGCGCCGGGCCGTGTCGAAGATCTCATGCAGATTCCGCTCCGACTGGCCGGACCACATGTCCAGAACCTCGGCGATCGCCACCGAGATGAACCGGGCGCCCATTTCACCAGCCACGGCGCGGGCCAGGAACGTCTTGCCGCAGCCCGGCGGACCGTACATGAGCAGACCGCCGCGCAGCTTCTTGCCGTACAACGCCCGCAGCTTCGGATTGCGCATTGGTGCGAGGAACGCAAGCTCCAGGCGTGCCTTGACGTCGTCCATCCCACCGACGTCGCTCAGCCGTACCGCGGAGACCTCGGCCTGCACGATGCCGTCGGCGTCCTCCTGGATCGGATCCGGCCTGTCATCGGAGCGCAGGAACCGGGGAGGCATGACGCCGTCCAGGTCCTCCACGATCGCAAACCAGTCCGCGTCCGCTGAGGAAGCCTGCGGCCCGGCCGAGATGTTGGGCTGGTCGTCCTTGCCCCGTGACGATGCGGCGGGGTGCGTCGGGCTGGGTTCGGCATCGCTGTCGCGGGCTGAGCCATCGCCCGCGATCGCGCGCGCCATCAGCGTGCGCACGCCCGCGTCGTTGGGATCACTGGCCAGTGCGCGGGCGAGCTGCTCGATGGCCTCGTCACGGCGGTGCGCGGCGAGTAGCAATTCGGCGAGGTGTACCCGCAGGGGAATGTCGTCCGGGCGGTCAGCGATGGCCGCCCGCAGGCTGTCAATCAAGGACGGATCCATCCTGGCAGCGTATCCGCGGCCGCGACCAGACGGCCATCCGGTTTGCCGCGGCGGCCTGACGGCGTCACCGTCGGCCGGCCGCGGCTTCCGGGTCATTTGCCCCACGGGGTTGCTGGGCCAGCTCGGGGAGCTGCGCCCGTTCAGGCTCGCGCTGGCCCTCATGCCGGCCAGGATCTGCGTCGCCTGCGCCTGCCCGTAGCCACCCTCGATCTGCGGCACGAGCGGCACACCGTCGACGAAGTCGTTCGACACGAAGCCCTGAGGTCCTTCGTCGCTATCCACTGGACGGCGTGGCCGTTGACCGTGCGGTCGGGTACGGCCGGTCCCAGTATGGTGGTGGCCCCGAGCTCCACGTTCGCCTGGCTGCCCTTCCCATCACCAACCACGAGCTGTGCGCTCGCGTACCGTTGCCCCAGCGGTGGAAAGCTCACCGTGCAGCCGAGCACCTTGGCGCCCGCGGGCAGGTCGGTGAGTTGGAACGGTACGACGCAGCGCTGCGCCCGGTCCAGATGGAGCGCCGCGAGATCGTTCCACAGTTCTCCCACGCCGCCCCCGTCGGGGAGGTCGATCCCCAACCACATTGCACCGCATCCTCGGCCCGATGCCAGTCACCACACATGAGGTACGCGAAACGGACCAGTCCCGCATCTCGACAAAATCGCCGTACTCTGCCTCAGCATCAGCCCGCATCCCGCCAGCCCATCCGACCCTCGAAGTGGTCATCCTTTCCTGGACACGGGTGTGACCGTTCAAAAGGTTGCACGGTGCGAATGGTCGGCGCGGTGGTCCGGGCATCGAAGGTGCGCAGCCGCTCCAGGCTCTCATGCTGAATCTTCAGCGCCCGCGCCGCGTCTATCACCTCATGCCCGGGCAGGCCAGAGGCCGAGTAGAACGCGGGCCACCGCGACCTACAGCCCGGGACCGCGTCCGGCGGTACGGAGATCCGCATCCAGCGGTTCCGGACGCGGTGACGTCGCAGAATCCCGTCGAGTTGATAGACGACCCCGGAGACGAGGACGTACCCGACGACCTGGCCGCCGCGCCTCGTGCCCGAGACAGGCGCTCCTCCCGGCTCGTCGTGTGCCCGCTCGCGGCCCTGCTCTGCGTGTCCCATGACATCCCTTTGTCGAAAATAAGATGTTGCCCCCTATACACGTGGACGGCCCATGAGAAGTTGCAGCCCGGACGGGATGGGTGGCCGGAGCCTGAACCGTGCGGCCCAGAGTTGGGCGTTCGCGCAGATGGAGTGCTGTAGGAGTTTGTCCAGGCCCGACGAGGGTGTCTCGGCGGCGGCGCAGAGGCAGCGGCGCCGCCGGTGGCAATTACCGCGGACCTATCCCGTTTCCCGATACAGGGGGCCGTTCTGCCTCGGCGGCGCGGCCCCCTGTACGCGTCGCTGTGCAACCACTCTCCGCGTTCCTATCGTCGTCGTTATAGCGCGATGGGGCCGAGGTCAGCGGCGGTTCGGGCCAGGCCGCGGATAGCGGGGCTGTCGGCGGCGGAGTGCCAAGTCAGCGCCCAATGAACGTCCGGAGCATCGCGCACAGGCAGGAAGGCGATGCCCGGGGGACTGTGGTAGCGGGCGGCGATCTCGCCCAGTGGCTGGACGCACTTCCCGGCGGCGACCAGGGAAAGGACCTCGTGGAAGGTCCGGGCGGTAGGTCCGCGTGGGATCCGGCGGCCGCCCGGCGTACGCGTCGGGACCATGGACGCGACCCAGTACTCGGGGGCGTCGGGGCCGAGGTCGACGACGTGGTAGTCGGCGAGGTCCTCCAGGGATGCGGTGCCGCGCTCGGCGAGCGGATGGTCGGCCGACACGGCCAGCACGCGGCCCCCGGTGTACACGGTGGGGCCGACCGTGAGGTCAGGTTCGGCAACGGGCAACCACAGCACGTTCACGTCATTGTCCCCGGTGCGCAGGGCGGTGAACGGGTGACTGCCGGTGATTTCGTTGAACTGGACATCGCTGCCGGGGTAGCGAGCGCGGAACACCTCGACGAGGGGGCGTAGTTCGTGTCCCGCGTGACCGAAGACGCCGACGCGTAGGGTCTGGCCCGCGCCCAGGCCGGCCGCTTCGGCGCGAGCGAGTCCCTCGTGGAGAAGGTCGAGGGCCTGCCGCAGGTCTTCGCGGAGGCGCCGGCCGACCGGGGTCAGACTCACCCGCCGGCTGGTGCGATCGAACAGGGCCACGCCGAGGCGCCGTTCCTGTTTGCTGACGGCCTGGCTGACCCGGGCCTGGGACACGTGGAGCCGTTCGGCGGTGCGGCCGAAGTGCAGCTCCTCGGCCAGCGTCAGGAAGATCTCGATGTCCCGCAGCTCCACTGATAACTCCAGCGTGATCAATCGCCCCACGAAGCTTACCTTGTTACGCCTCCGGGCTGCCTGAATGCTGAACCTGTCAGCGCAAGCCGAACCACCAACCCTCTACCTCTTTGATTCATCCAGGAGTAAATGGCATGACAGGCACAGCCACGTTCGGCGAGCTGACCGGCGACTACATCCTCGTCACCGCCGACACCCGGATCGGCTTCGTTGCCCGCCACCCGATCGGTCCGAAGGTGCGCGGGCAGTTCGAGGAGTTCGCGGGCGGCGGACACTTGGACGGTAACGATCCGTCGAGGTCACGCGTGAAGCTCACGATCCAGGCCGGCAGCATCCAGACGCACAACTCGCAGCGCGACGGCCTGTTGCGCGGAAAGTTCCTTGACCGGGACCACTATCCGACCATCGCTTTCGCCTCGACCGGGGTGCGGCAGGTCGACGAAACCGCCTTCGAACTCACCGGTGGCCTGACCATTCGCGGCGTCACCAAGCCGGTCACCGTGGCCTTCGAGCGGACCGGCATCCAGCGTGACCCCCGGGACGGTATCCGGATTCAGTTCACGGGCAGTGCAATGATCAATCGCGCGGACTGGGGCGTGAACTGGAACGCCGCGACCAGCGCGTCGATCAGTAAGAAGGTGGCGCTGGAGTTCGACGTCGTGCTCCGGCGCACCGGACTGACCGCGCAACGGTCACCTGCCCAACCACGCTGAACTGGCCCGCTCATTGCCCCGGCGCGATGCTGTGGTTGATGCGGAACATGTTGGGCGGGTCGACGGCGCGCTTGACCTCCACCAGACGCTGGAAGGTGTCTGGCTCGTAAGCCCGCGCGACCTCCTCGATCGTGGTGTCGTAGCCGGTCAGGAAGTTGGCCTGCTTGCCGCCCGTCGTCCACGGGGCCATCGCCTGGGTCAGCGCGGCCAACGGCGCACGGAACTTCTCCGCCATGCCCGGTGCGCCGAACCCGGCCGCGGAGAGCTGGAAGGCGGCGTCCCGGTTGCCGACGGCGTTCGGCACTCGGGGTTCGCCGGCAAGCGCGCCGCCGAACTGGCGGATCTCAATTATTCCGACCGGGGTGTCGAGGCCAGGCCCGGCGGCGGCGATCAGCGCCTGGGCGGCCTGGGCGGGAAAGTCCTGGAGCAGGGCCGACATCTCGTACGTCGGAGTCGGCTCGACCGGATCGGCGTGGATGGAGGCGATCGCTGTGTACGGCATCTCGGCCACCGTGTCGATCAGGCACGGCGCGGCGGCGCGCAGGTCCGCGACGAGCCGTTGGCCGTCGTCGGCCGACCCCAGGTAGGCGATCCGGACGTGGACGCTGAAGCGGTCGCGCAACGGCTCCGGCACGGACGGTGCCGACCCCAGTCGCAGGAATGCCATCGAGACCGTCAGCTCTTGCGGGGCGGCGGCCGCCAACCGGCAGTAGGCGTCGACCACCTGCTCGACGTGCTCGCCGGCAAAGTACAGCCCGCCGCCGTACAGGTCCGTCATCGGCACCAGGTCCATGGTCAGCGAGGTGACCACGCCGAAGTTTCCCGCGCCGCCGGGCACTGCCCAGAACAGGTCGGGATCGTGGTTCGCGTCGATGCGCCGGAGTGAGCCGTCCGAGCAGACGATGTCGGCGTTGTGCACGTGATCGGCGGCGAAGCCGTACGTGCGGCTGAGGGTGGGACTGACTCCGCCGCCGAGGATGTAGCCGACCACGCCGACGTTGGGCGACGAGCCGGCCATCGGGGCCAGACCGACCTCGGCCGCCGCATCGATCAGTTGCTGGGCTTTGACGGCGGCGCCGATCGTCGCCGTACGCGACTGCGCGTCGATCTTGACGTCGTTCAGCCGGCGCAGGTTGATCATGACTGCGTCGTCCGCGGCCACGACCGCGCCGTGTCCCGTGGCGACCACGGCAACCGGCAAACCGTTCGCGCCGGCGAAGCGGACGGCGGCCCGCACGTCGGCGGCGGACGTGGCGCCGACCGCGACGGTGGGGCGTTGCGCGAGAGCCGTATTCCAGGTGGCGGTCTCCGCGAGGTATCCCTCGTCGCCGGGGGCGACAACCGGGCCGGCGGCCGCCGTGGACAGCCGGGCCAGATCGTCCCGGTCGATCACGTACGTCATCCCGTGGCCCCCTGGCCTCGTTGCCTTTCCGTCCCTCCTCGCCGATACCCCCTCCGCGCGCGGCCTATCACCCAGCGCGACGCCTATTCGGTCGGCTACCTCGTATGAGAGACGACGGCGACATGTTGTCCGCGTCGTAGGTCCGCTTCACGGTGACCAGCCGCCGGAGGGTGCCGGAGTCGTACGCCCGGCGCACGCCCTCGGGGTTGGCATCGGCGGCGGTCAGGTATTGGACGTTCTGCTTTCCCGTGCTCCGCGGACGGAGTCGACGGATCAGTTCCTCCGCGTAGGAGGTGATGGCGCCCGCCTGGTCGGGGCCGCCGACTCCGAGGGCGTGCAAGGTGCTCGACCGGTACGGCGGGTACCGTGCTTTCATGCCAGCGCGTCAGGCTTCGCGGAAACCGCAACCTCCCATCGCGGCGATAACCCCGTGACGATCCACAAAAGGCGTGCGGGCGGGGCGAAGCGGGCAGTGGTGCTGGAGGGCGTGGCGGGGCTCTTCGCCCTGGCCGGGCTGATCACCTCTCGCGTCCAGCACCAGCCCATGCCGTCGCCCGCGCAGTTCCGCGACGTCCTGCTCGCCCAGCTCAGGCTGATGCTGGGGATCAAGGGCTGATTGCCCGATACCCGATGAATCGAGGAGCCATGACCACTGTCGAAATAACCCGTTTCCGCGTGCCCGCGGCGCGCGCCGACGCTCTGCTGGCCGCCCGGCCGGCGATGCTGCGCGACTTCCAGGCCGATCGCACCGGCTTCCTCGGCGCGCGGCTGATCCGGCTGGCCGGCGACGAATGGCTGGACATCGTCTTCTGGGGCTCGCCCGAGGACTTCGCCGAGTCCCGGCGCCGGGGCGGCGACCGCGCCGGCATCCAGGCATTCTTCTCACTGATCGACGAGGTGATCAGCACCGAGGAGGGGACCACCACCGATCCGGTGGGTGCGTGACGCGCGCGGCGCGGTAACGCCGTCCGCCCGGGTGGCCGATCGGCCGCTACCGACCGTTGGCGCCGAGGTGGTCGGTGAGGAAGCGAGCCGCCCGGTCTAGAGCCCGGTCCGCCTCCTTCAGGGTCTCGAAGCGGTCCTGGAACACGTGCGACAGCTCGGCCCAGATCTCCAGCGTGACGTTGACATCGTCGGCACCCGCGCGGGCCGCGAGGCGTACCGCGTCGTCGAGCAGGACCTCGTGCGAGCCGACCTGCACGAGCAGCGGTGGCAGGCCGTGCAGGTCCGCGAACACCGGGCTGGCCAGCCCCACCGAGCGGTCGCCGTCACCGAGGTACCGGTCGGCGAACACCCGGAGACTGTCCTTCGTGAAGATCGGGTCGATGCCCTCCTTGCCCCGCATGCTCGCCCCGGAGAGGGTGAGGTCGACCCAGGGCGAGAAGACGGCTGCGGCGGCCGGCTGGGGTAGCCCTGCCTCCCGGACGCTGAGCAGGGTGGCGAGCACGAGGCCGCCGCCGGCCGAGTCTCCGGCCAGGACGAGGTCCTCCGCCTTCACTCCGCTGTCGAGCACGGCGCGGTACGCGGCGAGTGCGTCCTCGACCGGCGCCGGGAACGGGTGCTCGGGCGCCAGGCGGTAGTCGAGTGAGACGGCGGTGGTGCCCGTTCGGCGGGCCAGCGTCGCGGTGAGGGCGGCGTGGGTCCGTGGCGACCCGAGGACGTATCCGCCGCCGTGCAGGAAGAGCAGCGTCCCGGCACTGGCGGTGCCGGCGACCCGGAGCTCGAGCGCGGGCCGGGCGCCGAGGGTCCGCTCCCGGACCGTGACGTCGTCGGGTACCGCAGCCTGCTGCCGGGCGAAGTCGGCGCGCTGCCCGGCGAGCGACTCGTCGGGGCTGTCCGGGGCGAGGTTCGGCAGGGCACCGGCGCCCTGTTGTTGCTGGCTCATCCGGACCTCCATCGTCAGACCGAGCGGGCAGCGCATCGCACGCACCGCAGGGCGGTGGGGCGCGCGGCAAGCCGTTCGGCAGGGATCGGCTGGGAACACCGCTCGCACACACCGTAGGTACCGGCGTCGAGGCGGCGCACGGCGGCGTCCAGGTCGGCGAGGTGCCGGGATGCCGCGTCCCGCACGGCCGCGAGCTGCGCTCGTTCGAAGGCTATCGTGGCGCCCTCGGGGTCGTGTTCGTCATCGGCGTTGGACGACCGGGACGCCTCGAACAGCTCCCGCAGATCGCTGTCCAGGGCGGCGACGTGGGCCGCGGCCTGCTCGCGCAGCCGCAGAAGTTCGTCGCGGATCCCGCGGTTGTCGCTGCTCATGGCACCTCCACCGTACGCGGCGGCGGGTCCGCGCCGCGGCGGCCGTTTTCTACGTCAGGGCGGCCCGTTGTCTACGCCGTAGCTAAAGTCTACGATGTAGACCATGGGCCTGGCCTCGGACTACGTGGCGGTTCCCAGCGCCCGCCTCTACAGCGAGCGGGCCGGGGACGGTCCACCACTGCTGCTGATCTCCGGTGGGGGCGGCGACGCGGGCATGTACGAGAACGTCGTTCCGCTGCTCGCCCAGCGCTACACCGTGCTCACCTACGATCGGCGGGGCAACTCGCGCAGCCGGTTCACCGAGCCGGGTGCCGCGATCGACGCCGGCACCCAGGCGGCTGACGCCGTCGCGGTTCTCGACCACTACGGCGTGAAACGGGCATACCTCTTCGGCGGCAGCGCCGGCGCGCTGTTCGCCCTGGAAATGCTGGCTCACCACGGTGATCGGCTGCTCGGCGCGGTGGCCCACGAGCCGCCGCTGGTGTCGATCCTGCCCTCCGACAGCCCGGAGTGGCGGGCCCTCGCCGGACTCTCCCGGATCGCCCAGGAGAAGAGCCCCCTGCGGGCATACGCCGCCTTCGGCGCCATGACCATGACGGATCCCCCGTGGCTGTTCCGGTCCCCGGTAGGGCAGGCCGTGGTCGCCGGCGCGTCCCGGATCGCCCTGCCGGTCGGCGCGGCCGTGCGCCGGATCACCGGCGGTCGGCCGAGTTCGATGACGCGCCAACTCGGCAACGCGGACCTGCTGCTGCGCCGCGAACTGCCAGTCGGCCTGACCTATCAGCCCGACCTGGACGCGCTGCGCGACGCAGCGGTGCCGTGGCGGCTGGCCACCGGGCGGGACAGCGTCGGCAAGCCGTACCACCGGCCGGCGCACGTGCTCGCCGAGCAACTCGGCGTGCCGTGCGAGGAGTTCCCCGGTGGGCACACCGTCTACCTCGAACAGCCGGCCGAGTTCGCCGAGACCCTGGTGAGCGTCCTGCAGGAGTTCGGATGAGTGATCCCGCGGTGCCGCCAGCGCCGACCCGCCGCGCGCTCAACCGCGAGTACCTGGCGGCTGCCGCGCTCGCTCTGATCGACGCCGAAGGTCTGCGCAAGTTCTCGATGCGCCGCCTGGGCGCCGTACTGAATGTCGATCCGATGGCCGCCTACCGTCACTTCGCCGATCAGGAGGAGCTGTTCGACGGCGTCGCCGAGGCGCTGTTCGCCGAGTTGGACATCGACTCGCTGCCGTGGCAGGAGCCATGGCAGCGACTGGCCGGGCAGTACTGCCGCCGACTGCGCGATGTGCTGCTACGCCACCCGCACGCGGTGTCGGTGTTCGCCACCCGGCCGGTGCGGTCACCGGCGTCGATCGAGATGGGGGTCCGGGCGGTGGCGAAATTGCGGGACGCCGGCCTGCCGCCGCCGACGGCGCTGCGGGTCCTGCGCTGCCTGCGCGAGTTCACCATCGGGCACGCGCTGAGCGTGTCCACCCTCCAGCTGGGGGCGCAGCGGCGCAGCCGGAAGCCCGACAAGGGCAGCCCGCGGTACAACCTGTTGGCGCAGGCCGCCGACGAGACCGCACCGGACGACCACTTCGAGACCGGTCTGCGGGCCATGCTTCGCGGCATCGAGGAGTCCCTCGGCGACCAGCGGTCGACTGGGCTCGCACGCGGCGAGTCCGCCGGCCTGTGACAGAAGATGTCAGGGATGGCCCGGCAGGATCGTCACCGTGAATGACGAACAGCTCGCACGGGTCGGCAACATCGTCGACCCTGACTACCGCCACGTGACCAAGCACATCTCGGCCGGCCCGCCACTGGTGCTGCCGGACACCTACCTGAAGTGGTACCACGTGCGCCGTGAGGACCAGGTTATCGATCCCGCGGTCACCGAACAGGCTCGCACCTTCCTCAGCGAGGAGGTCGCGGGCGGCCGGCTACCGATCTCCGGCGATCTCGGCTTCGTTATCCAGCACCTCTCCGGCGACTACATCCATCTGCTGCTGGTCTGCACGTGGCGCGGCAACAACGAGATGTGGGAAACGGTCTACCTCAAGGACATCCGGCGGGACGGCCCGTTCGGGCCGATGTCCTCCTCGACGCATCGCGGCGTGATGTGCGTGTGGGAGTTCGGCGCCGTGGCGCACGAGCATCAGGCATGGACGAGGTACCTGCGCTCCGATCGTGGCGCGGCGGACAAGCGGGCGTACGCCGAATCCCTCTTCACCGGAACGATCTGAGCACGCGCGCACCCCACGGTGCGGGCAAAGGAGTGGAGGGGCTGACCGCCGGTCCGTACCGTGCGGGGGATGGACGATGAGCGCGAGCTGGTCCGGCGCGGTTACGACGCGATCTCCTACCGGTACCGGGATGATGACGCCGAAGATGGCCAGTACGGTCCGTGGCTCGATGAGCTACGCCAACGGTTGCCGGCCCGGGGCACGGTGCTCGACCTCGGCTGCGGATGCGGTGTGCCGGTCAGCCGGTTCCTGGTCGGTGCCGGCCACCGCGTCACCGGCGTCGACATCAGTCAGGTCCAGGTCGACCGTGCGCGGCGCCTGGTCCCCGGGGGAGTGTTCATCCGCGCCGATGCCACCGAGCTGGATCTTCCGGCCGCGTCATTCGACGCCATCGTCTGCTTGTACGCCCTCATCCACATGCCGTTGCGTGCCCAGCCCGGCCTGATCGGGCGCATGGCGACCTGGCTGCGACCGGGCGGCTGGCTCCTGGTCACGGTGGGCAGCACCGCCTGGACCGGCACCGAGGACAATTGGCTGGGCGGACCCGCCACCATGTGGTGGAGCCACGCCGACGACGCCACCTACCGCACCTGGCTCGAACGGGCCGGCCTCGCCGTCGTGGGCGAACAGTTCGTCCCGGAGGGTCAGGGCGGGCACACCCTGTACTGGGCCCGTCGACCGTAAATCGGTTGGTCGGCCGACCTATCCTCATTTTGATCAACGAGGACCGACCAACGGAGCATGGCATGACCACGTTCGACGTGCGGACCACGGACCTGCTCGCGCTCAACTCGATGACAAAGTACCCCTCCATCCCGACCTACCATGCGCTCGACCCGCGCGACGGTGGGCTGCTGGACGAGTGCGTTGCCTTTGCGCAGCCGGTCATCGGCACCGAGAAGGTCGACGGCACCAACGCCCGGGTCCTGCTGCTGCCCGACGGCAGTTACCTGCTGGGTTCCCGGGAGGAGCTGCTGTACGCCAGGGGCGATCTGATCGGCAATCCGTCGCAGGGCATCGTGGCGGCCGTCAAGCCGCTGGCCGAGGCCGTCCGGTCCGAGCGTGACGACACGATCCGGGTGCTCTACCTGGAGGTGTACGGCGGCCGGATCGGCGCCGCGGCGAAAAAGTACTCGACGTGCGGTGCGGTCGGCTGGCGGCTGTTCGACGAGGCGCGCATCGACGACTACGCCGAGGTGCTGGACTGGCCGGCCGAGCGGATCTCGCGGTGGCGCGACGATGGCGGCCAGCGGTTCGTGGACGAACGGCAGTTGAACGCCACGGCCTCGGCCGCGTCCGTCGAACTGACCCCGCGGTTGTTCACCATCGAGCCGACCGAGCTGCCGACCGAGGTGGCGAAGACCCGCGCGTTCCTGGCCGAGCACTTGCCGCATACCCGGGTCGCGTTGGACGACGCCGCGCCGGGCAGCTCGGAGGGGATGGTGCTGCGCACGGCCGACCGGTCGACCATCGCGAAGGCCCGGTTCCAGGACTACGACCGGACCCTGCGCCGGCGCGGTCGCTGATCCGCCGAGTCGGTCCCCGCGCCGCCGTTCGAGCTGCTTCGCACGCGGAGCACCCGTCGACCGGCGTCCCATGGCCGGCCGATCGGCGGGGTCCGCCGCACCGTCCACTATGGTGCGTGCCGTCGCCGTCGCCTCTCCTGCGATCGGCTGCCGCCCCGCGAGCATCCCCGTTTCCGGGGCATCGATGCGAGAATGCGCCCGGTGGCGATCTTCCATCCGGCCGAACTGCGCGAGCGGGCCCGCGCCCGCAACGGCGCGGCTTCATCCAGGGCATGGACCTGACATCGCCCGAGGCGGCGGACGCTCAGGAGCGGGTGTTCGTCGACATCCGCGCGCTGCTCGACGAGACCTCCTGACCGGTCAGGTCAGCGGTCTGGGTCTGGCTTGGTCCGATAGCGTTCACCTTCATATATTGCAACGATCAACCACTCCGCCATTGCATTAAACGGGAGCCCGTTGCAATGATTACAGCATTCTGAGCTGCACGAATGCTCATCACAAGCAAAGACATCATTGCGCAGATGTGGAAAGCAACGTAGCGTTTCCGGTGTCAGAAACAACCGGGCAAACACGGGAGACCACGATGCACACCTTCACCACCCCCACCCCCATCACCACCGTCCTGACCATCCCCGCCGGACGCGTCCAACTCATCGCCGCCGACCACGCCGAGACCACCGTCGAGATCCAGCCCACCAACGCCCACAAGGGCCGCGACCTCAAGGCCGCCGAGCAGACCACCGTCGAATACACCAACGGCACCCTGCGCATCCAAACCGCAACCAAGAACCAGTACCTCGGCCCCACCGGCTCCATCCAGGTCACCGTCAAACTGCCTGCCGGCTCCCGCATCGAGGCCAAAACCGCCGCGGCCGAACTGCGCACCGTCGGGCGTCTCGGCGACGTCACCTTCGACGGCGCCTACCACCACATCAAGCTCGACGAAACCGCCAGCCTGCACCTGACCGCCACCGACGGCGACATCGAGATCGGCCGCCTGCACGGCCCCGCCCAGATCAGCACCGCCCGCGGCGACATCCGCATCACCGAGGCCACCGGCGGCGCGGTCGTGCTGCGCACCCAGTCCGGCGACATCACCGTCGGCGCCGCCACCGGCGTCTCCGCCGCCCTGGACGCCGGCACCAGCTACGGCCGGGTCAACAACGCCCTCAAGAACGACGGCACCACCCAACTCGACATCCACGCCACCACCTCCTACGGCGACATCACCGCCCACAGCCTCTAGGCAGCGAGGACCGGAACCGCCCGGCCGGGCGCACCGCGATCGAGATTCGGTCGGTCGTCGCCGTCCGTGCCGAGGGACCGCGATCCAACCGCCGGCCCGAAGAAGTCGTCCAAGACACCCAACGCGACCAGGAGGAAGACATGACGATGAACAGCACCACCGCGATCAGTGCGAAGTGGAGCGGCATGCTGCCGGTTGACGATACGGCGCTGGCCGTCAGCGACACCGGCGGTCCCGGTGTGCCCGTGGTCTACCTCAACGGCCAGTTCGCCACCCAGGGATACTGGCGGCGGGTGACCGCGGAGCTGGGGACGGGGTGGCGACACATCACCTACGACGAGCGGGCCCGTGGCAAGTCGCGGCGTTCGGCGGACTACTCCTTCGAGGCCGCTGTCCGGGACGTCGATGCCGTTCTCGCGGCCAGGGGTGTGGACCGGGCGCTGGTCGTGGGCTGGTCCTACGGGGCGTTCGTCGCGGCGCACTGGGCCAGCCGGAACCCGGACCGTGCCATAGGTGCGGTGCTGGTCGACGGCGCGCAACCGTACGACTGGCTCGACGAGGCGATGGAGCAGCGGATCCGCAAGCTGTTCCGGCGGATGGGCTGGTTCACGCCGCTGCTGCGCCCGACGGGCCTGACCCCCCGGATGAGCGCCGCGCAGCAGGCCGACAGCAACATCGAGCTCGGCAGGCTCGCCCGCGAGCGCGAGCTGGGCCCGGTGCTGGACAACCTCACCGTCCCGGCGCGGTACGTGGTCGCTTCGGGGACGTCGCTCGGAAGCCGCGGCGATGAGCAGGAGCGCATCCGCGCGGGCCTCGATGCGGTGTGCGCCCGCAACCCGAACATCCGGATCAGCGCGAAGGTCGCCAGCAACCACGGCGCGATCCTGCGTAAGGACTTCCCGGCCGTCGCCGAGGCCGTGCGCGAGGTCGCCGCCCTCGACTGAGGCGGGTGCTGAGGCCACGACCAGCGGACCGAGCGCGGGTGGCCTCGGTGGAACCGCGCAGGTTGCCCATTCACGCCGCGGATCGTGTCAGGATGGTCGGTATGTCTGGTCGCGCATTGAGCTTCGGAGCGGTGGCAGAAGCCTACGAACGGTTCCGGCCGGGGTACCCTGTTGAGCTGTTCGACACGGTGGTCGCGTACGCGGGTCAGCCGTTCCGGACTGTCCTCGAAATCGGCGCCGGGACGGGCAAGGCCACCCGGGTGTTCGCTCGGCCGGGAATCACGGTCACCGCGACCGAGCCAGACGCGGCCATGCTCGCGGAGCTGCGCAAGCACGTGCCGGCGAACGTGAAGACCGTGCGGGCCGCGTTCGAGGACCTGCGCCCGAGCGAGACCTACGGGCTGGTCTATGCGGCAGCGTCGCTCCATTGGACGAACCCGGAGGGTCGGTGGTCGCGGATGGCCGCGCTGCTGGAGCCGGGCGGCGTGGTTGCCTCGTTCGGAGGACCAATGCAGCTGGCCGATCCGGCTGTGGGGGAGGCGGTCCGGGCGGCGCGGGCACCCTTCCTGGAAAGCGACGAGGTTCCGTCTCCGGACGGGACGCCACAGGAACACGCGATGCAGTGGCCGGGTACGGAGCTGCGTCGGTCCGAGTGGTTCGCCGACGTTCAGCAGCTCGTGATCGAGCGACGCTTGACGATGAGTGCTCGCGACTACGTCGGCTACCTGTCAACCGTCTCGGCCTACCTGGAATTGCCGCCCTCGAAGCAGGAGCAGGTATATGCCGCCATCATGCGAGTCCTGCCCGAGACGGTCGAGATTACCGCCGACATCGTCGCCCATCTCGCGCGCCGGCGCGGCGGGCGGTAGCCGAGCACGGGGTCGATGATCAGTCGGGCGGCGCGGCGAGGGCACGTGCGAGTTGCCGCCGGGAGGTGATGTCGAGCTTCCGGAAGATCTTGTTGAGGTGGTACTCGACCGTCGAGGCGGTGACGAACAGCTGGGTGGCGATCTCCGTGTTGGTGGCCCCCGTCGCGGCGAGTGCGGCGACCCGGGTTTCCTGGGACGTGAGGTCGTGGCCGGCCGGGACGGTACGGGGGCGGCCGTGCTGCCCCGTGGCCAGCAGTTCGACGCGGGCGCGTTCGGCGAACGCGGTCGCGCCCATGTCGGTGAAGGCGTCGTGCGCGATCCGCAGGTGGGTGCGCGCCTCCGTCCGGCGTTTGCGGCGGCGCAGCCATTCGCCGTGCAGCAGGTGGGTGCGGGCGAGTTCGGTGGCCATCCGGCTGCCGGCCAGGGCCTCGGTCGCCTCGCAGTACCTGGCGTGTGCGCCGTCATCGTCGGTCAGTAGCGCGCGGCTGCGCGCCAGCACCCCCAGCGCCCATGCGGTGCCGCTGGCGCTGGCCCGCTCGGCCAGCCGGGCGAGCGCGGCCTGTGCGCTGGGCCGGTCCCCGGCACGCACGGCCGCCTCGATGAGGTTGGGCAGCATGCGGTTGCCCTGGCCGATCACGTCGTCGTGGAAGCCGGGCAACGTCCAGGCCAGCGCCTGCTGATACCGGCCGTGCCCGAGTTCGAGGATGGCCAGCGCGTTGCGGGCGTGATTGCCCACCACGGCGAGGCCGCGCCGCGCTTCCCAGTCGTTGAACGCGCAGTCGGCGGCCGCCCGTACCGGCGCCTCGCGTCCACGCCAGGCCAACAGTTCGATCTGCCGGGCCGCCGAGCCGTCGTCGCCGGTCCCGGTGATGGTGCCGACGTCGGCCGCCTCGGCGTAGAGGGCATCGGCCCGGGCGAAGTCGCCGGCCCACGTCGCGCACGACGCCAGGCCGTGCAGTGCGGTTTCGAGCGCGTGCAGCGCTCCACGCTCGCGGGCCAGCGACGCGGCGTGCCGCAGGATGGCCTCGTGCGCCTCGTCGTCGAGCAACTCCTGCGCCGCCCAGTTGCCGATCGCCGCGAAGGGGATGGCCCCGTGGGCCAGTTCCCGATCCGTACGCAGCGCCACCATGGCCGCGCGCAGGTGCGGTACGGCCGGCGTGAACCCGTCGAGGACCCGGGTGGCGAAGGCGTCCAGCAGCAGCCGCGTCGTGGAGGCCGGGGCTTGGCCGCGGCCGGGCGCCCGCCGTGCGGCGCGCGCGACGTCGGCGATCGTGGTGCCGGCGGTGTGCTGCCGGGACAGCATCGCGGCCGTGAGGGCGTCGAACAGGATGCCGTGGCTCAGCTGCGCGGGCAGATCGGGTTCGGTGGCGGCCTCCAGCATCATCGCCGAGACCACCGTGGCCACCTCGCCGCCGAACCAGGCAAGGGCGGCTCTGGTCTGCTGCGCGGCCGCTCGCATCGCGGGCGTGTGCGGCCCGGACGCCGCCTGCTCCAGGCGCCGGCCGGCCGCGACCGGATCGCCGGCGGCCAGGTGCGCCTGGGCGGCGCCGAGCAGGCGTCCAGCCCGGCGCTGCGGGTGCGGGGTCAGCTCCGCCGCGCGGGACAGGAACCTCGCCAGCATCGGGTACCCGCCGCGGGCGCGGGCCCGGGGCGAGGCGCGCTCCAGCTCGGCGGCGACGTCCTCGTCCAGCCCCGCGGTGGCCTCGGCCAGGTGCCAGGCCCGGCGGTCCGGGTCGGCGTCGCGGTCCGTCGCCTCGGCCACCCCCGCGTGCACCCGGCGCCGCTGCGCCGCCGGGGCCCCCGAGTAGACCGCCGAGGCGATCAGCGGGTGCCGGAAGGCGAACGCGGGCGCGGCCGTGAGGATCCCCGCGGCGACCGCCGGGTCGGGCGCGTCGTCGGGCAGGCCGAGCAGCGCCGCGGTACGCCAGATCACCGCTATGTCGTCCGCGGGCGCCACCGCGGCGATCAGCAGCAGGGACCGCGTCGTGGCCGGCATTATCCGGACGCGCCGCAGGAAGTGCGCCCGCATGCCCTGGCTCAGCGGCAGCCGGTCGGGCAGCGAGGCCCCGCCGGCCAGCTGGTCGGCGGACAGTTGGCCGGTCAGCTCGATCAGCGCGAGTGGATTGCCCCGCGTCTCGGCGATCATCCGCCCGGCGACCAGCGGCGCGATCCGGCCGGGGGCGGCCAGCGCCAGCAGTTCGCGCGCGGCCCGGTCGGGCAGGCCCGCGATGGGCAGCCTCGGCAGGCCGTCGAGCGCGGGCGGCGGCACCGGCTCGTCGCGCGCGGCGATCATCAGGCCGATGCGCTCGGCGCGCAGCCGTCGGGCAATGAACGCCAGCACGGCCACGGTCTCCCGGTCCAGCCAATGGGCGTCGTCAACGAGGCAGACCAGCGGCAGGCCGCAGGCGACGTCGGCGAGCAGGGTGAGGGTGGCAAGGCCCACCAGGAAGCGGTCCGCCCGCACGCCGGCGGCGAGGCCGAACGCCGCGGCCAGGGCGTCGCGCTGGGGGCTCGGCAGCCGGGCGGTCCGGTCGAGGTACGGCCGCAGCAGCCGGTGCAGGGCCGCGTAGGCGAGCCGGGCCTCCGGCTCCCACCCGGCGACCTGGGCGATCCGCAGGTCCGCCGCGGCGCCGGCCGCGTACTCCAGCAGCCGGGTCTTGCCGATCCCGGCCTCGCCGACCAGCACGAGCACGGCGCTGCGGCCGGCGCGGACGGAATCGGTGAGCTCGTCGATGGCCAGGCACTGTTCCTGCCGGCCCGGCAACGGCACCGACCGGGGGCCGGTCGCCCGGCGCGCCTCCGGCGGCGAGGACCGCGTGATCACGGATTCGAGCCTAGGCCGGCGCGGCGGGCGGGCTCCATACGTCACGTGACGGCTTGCGTACGTACTGGCGCCGGCCGCGCCGGTTGGGCAGGATGGTGCCGGTTGCCGCGGAAGGCGGATGGGCAATGACGGTTGACGATCCGGGCCCGGCGCTGTTCGGGCGTGAGCGGGAGTCGCGGCGCCTGGCCGAGCTGGTCGAGTCGACCCGCCGCCGCGGTGGCGCGCTCGTGGTGCGCGGCGAGGCCGGGATCGGCAAGTCGGCGCTGCTGCGGCAGGCCCGCCGGCTCGCGGTCGACCTCGACCTGCTGATCCTCTCGGCGACCGGGACCGAGGCGGAGGCGCGGCTGCCGTTCTCCGGCCTGCACCAGCTCGTGCGGCCCGTCCTGGGCCGGGCCGAGGAGCTGCCGGGCCCGCAGCGTGCGGCCGTGCTGGCGGCGTTCGGGATGGCGCCGGGCGCGGCGCCGGACCTGTTCCTGATCGCGCTGGCGGTGCTGAACCTGCTGGCCGAGGCGGCCGCCGGGGCCGGCGCGCTGCTCCTGGTCGAGGACGCGCACTGGCTGGACCCGCCCAGCGCCGAGGTGCTGGCGTTCGTCGCCCGCCGGCTGGAGGCCGACCCGATCGTGCTGCTGGCCGCGACCAGGGACGGGTACGCCGGCGGGCTCGGCGCCGCCCTCGAGCAGCTGCGCGTGGACCGCCTGGACGACGCGTCGGCGGGCGCGCTGCTCGACGCCCGCGCGCCGGGCCTGGCCGAGGAGGTGCGGCGGCGGCTGCTGGCCGAGGCGGCCGGCAACCCCCTCGCGCTGGTCGAGCTGCCGATCGCGGCCTCGCGGCGTGGCGCTGAGCCGCCCGAGCCGCTGGAGCCGCAGCGGCGGCCACTGACCGCCCGTCTGGAGGAGGCGTTCGCGGCAAGGGTGTCCGGGCTGCCGGAGGCGGCCCAGGCGCTGCTGCTGGTCGCGGCGGTCAACGACGGCGACGCGCTTGCCGAGGCCCTCGCCGCCGCCCCGGCCGTCGCCGGCGCCGCGGTGGCGGTCGACGACCTGACCCCGGCCGTCGACGCGCACCTCGTTGACGTCGACCGCACCACCATTCGCTTCCGGCACCCGCTGATGCGCTCGGCGATCCAGCAGCGTGCCCCGCTGGCGCAGCGCTTGGCCGCGCACGCCGCGCTGGCCGGCGTGGTGGGCGGGCAGGCCGATCGGCGGGTGTGGCACCGGGCCGGTGCGTGCCTCGGGCCCGACGACGTCGTCGCGGACGAACTTGAGGAGGCGGCTCAGCACGCGCGCCACCGCGGCGCCATGGTCACCGCCGTCGCCGCCCTGCAGCGGTCTGGGCAGCTCACCGTCGATCCGGGGCGCTCGGCCGACCGGCTGCTGCGCGCCGCCGATCTGGCCGTCGACCTCGGACGCTACGACGTGGTCGGCGGGCTGCTGCGGGAGGCGGAGGCCCGGGGCCTGTCGTTCGCGCAGCAGGCGCAGCGGCTGTGGATGGAGTCGAGCTTCGGCGACGGCCTGCGCGACCAGAAGACCGGGCCGGCGGCGCTGGCCGAGGTCGCGGACCGGGTCGCCGGTGAGCACGGCGGGGTCCGGCTGGCCATGCGGCTGCTCAACAGCGCCGCCCTGCGCTGCTTCTGGTCGCAGGCCGGCGCGGAGGCCAGGGACCGGGTCGTGGCGGTGACCGAGTCCCTTCCCGCCGAGGCCGACGATCCCGATCGGCTGGCCATTCTCGCGTTCGCGGCGCCGATCGAGCGGGGATCGGTGGTGATCGAGGGCCTGCGCCGCATCTCCGCACGCGCCGGCGCGGACGCGCAGACGTTGCGCCTGCTCGGCAGCGCGGCGGTCATCATCGGCGCCTTCGACCAGGCCGAGGCGTGCTGCGCGGCGTCGCTGGCCGACCTGCGGGCCCAGGGCCGGCTCGGCTCGCTGACCCGGGCGCTGGCCGCGCTGGCCTGGTGCGCGGCCCACCAGGCCGATCTGAGCGCGGGCGTTCCCGCCGCCGAGGAGGCCGCGCAGCTGGCACTGGAGACCTCGCAGCCGCTGTTTTTCGGCATCGCCCGGGCGGCCGCCGCGGTGATGGCCGCGTCGGGCGGCCACTCAGATCGGGCGGTGGCACTGGCCGCCGAGGCGGAGCAGCGCGGCGTGGCCGCCGCCGTGCGGCCGGTGCTGGCCACCGCGCAGCTCGCCCGGGGGCGGGGCGCGCTGGCGGAGGGCCGCTACGCCGATGCCTACGGCGAACTGCGCCGGATGCACGACCCGGGCGACCCCTCGTTCCACGTCGGGCTGCGATGCTTCTGCCTGACCGACCTGGTCGAGGCGGCCGCGCACAGCGGGCAGCGGGACGCGGTCGTCGAGGTGGTCTTCGACCTGGAGGCGGCGGGCCGCCGCACCTCGTCGCCGGCCCTGCACGCCGGGCTGCGCTACGCGCGGGCGGTGCTGGCCGAGGACGCCCGGGCGGAGGCGCTGTTCCGTGAGGCGCTGAACGCCGAGACCAGCCGGTGGCCGTTCTCGCGGGCCCGGACCCAGCTCGCGTACGGCCAGTGGCTGCGCCGGCAGCGCCGCCCCGTCGAGTCGCGGGCGCCGTTGCGGGCGGCCCGCAACACCTTCGACGCGCTGGGCACCGCGCCGTGGGCGGAGCGGGCGCGGCAGGAACTGCGGGCCGCCGGTGAGGCCAGCCGGGTCCGGCCCGTGCCCGGCCGCGACGAGCTGACCCCGCAGGAGCTGCAGATCGCCCAGTTGGCCGCCCAGGGCCTGACCAACCGGGAAATCGGCCAGGCCCTGTACCTGTCCCACCGCACCGTCAGCACCCACCTGCACAACATCTTCCCGAAGCTGGGCATCACCGCGCGGGCGCAGTTGCACGCGATCGTCGGTGAGATCACAAGCTGGTGACCATGCCCCCATCGACAGCGAGGTTGGCACCGGTGAGGTTGGCGGCCAGGTCGCCGGCCAGGTAGAGGACGAGGCCGGCGACCTCCTCCGGCTCGGTGAATCGGCCGGTGACCGACTCGTGCGCCGCGCGGTCGGCGATCGCGGCGGGATTGCCGCCGGTGACGCGGGCAAGGGTGGCGGCCACGCCGTCGGTGCCCAGCCACAGCTCGGTGCTGACCGGGCCGGGGCTGATCGTGTTGACCCGTACCCCCTTGGGCCCGGCCTCCTTCGACAGCGCCTTGCAGAAGTTGACCAGCGCGGCCTTGGCGGCGCCGTAGTCGATGACCAGCGGGTCGGGCAGCGCCGCGTTGACCGACGCGATGGTCACGATGGCCGAGGTACCGGCGGCGTACAGGTGCGGCAGGGCCGCGCGCACGGTGCGTACGTGGGCCAGGAAGTTGACGTTCAGCGTGGCGATCCAGTCCGCGTCCGGCACGGCCAGGAAGCCGGTCGGGCGCGGCGCGACGGCGCCGACGTTGTTGACGAGCAGGTCGATGCGCCCGAACGCGGCCACCGCGGCGGCCACCAGCCGGCCCGGCCCGTCGACGGTGGACAGGTCGACGGCCACCGGCCGCACGGCGCCGTCACCGGCGAGCTCGGCCAGCTCACCGGTGACGGTCCGGGCACCGGCCACCACGCGCACGCCCTCGCCGGCCAGGGCCCGGACGACGGCCAGGCCGATGCCCCGGCTCGCGCCGGTCACGACGGCGACCTTGCCGGTCAGGTGCAGTTCCATGGCGACCCCCACAACATGCGTCAATGCGGAGTTGGTCAGTGCAGGAAGCGCAGCAGCAGGGCGGTCAGCTCGGCCGGCTGCTCCTCGTACATCCAGTGGCCGGAGTCGGGAATGACGACACCGGTGACGTGCGTGGCGTACTCGGCGACCTGGTTCGGCACGAAGTCCTTCAGGCTGCCGGCGGCGCCGATGGCCAGCACGGGCATGGTCAGCTTTTTCGCGCCGTAGCGGGCGTTGTCGGCGATGTCCCGAGGGAACGTGCGGAAGTACGTCAGGACCGCCCGCAGGTGGGCGGGGTCGCGCAGGTACCGCGCGTACTCGTCGATCTCGGCCGGGCCGACGCTGCCCTTGCGTACCTCCAGCGAGTCGACGAACAGCCGTACCCAGACCTGCTCGTGGCCCTGGATCAGCGCCTCGGGCAGGCCGTTGGTGAGGTTGAAGAACCCGAAGTGCCAGGCGCCCGGACCATCCGCGGTCAGCGACGAGAAGGTATAGATGCTGTCGTCGGGGATCGGTGCCTCACTGAGCACGAGCTTGCTGACCTCGTCCGGATGGGCGGCGGCGTAGGCATAGGCGACCATGGTGCCGATGTCGTGCCCGACCAGCCGGATGTCGTGGCTGAGCCCGAGCTGCACGAGCAGCCCGTGGACGTCGGCGGCCAGCGTCTTCTTGTCATAGCCGCTGGGCGGCGCGTCGCTGCCGCCCGATCCGCGCAGATCCGGCGCGACGACCGTGTAGTGCCGGGCCAACTCCGGCATAACCTCATGCCAGGTGTACCAGGTCTCCGGGAAACCGTGCAGGAGCACCAGAGTCGGGCCGTGGCCGCCGCGGACGTAGTTGATCCGGACCTGCCCGACCCTCGTCAGCCGCTCGGTGAACCCGGCCGGGACCCGCGCATCCGCGACGGGCTGACCGTTCGGCGACCCGGACGCGGCGGGTGCCAGCGGGGTCAGCAGGAGCGCGGCGAGCACGGCGGCCGCGGCCACCGACCAGCGGCGGGACGCGCGGGTACGGCGGGTCACGACGCCGGCCGCGCGATCGCCTCGGCGTGCGTACCCAGCCAGGTCAGCGCGGCGTCGGCCACCTCGCGCCAGCCGTGGTCGATGGTCAGGGAGTGCGCCCGGTCCGGGAAGTCCATGATCTCGGTGACCGCGCTGGAGTGGCGGTACTGCTTCAGGGTTGCCCGGGTGACCGACTCGGGGACGGTGTGGTCGCGACCGCCCATCATCAGCAGCAGCGGCCCGCGCAGCTCGTTGGCGGTGTTCACGGCGGCCGGCGAGTGCGGGTCGAAGTTGGCCGCGGCCGCCTCGAACAGCGGCTTGCCGGGCGCGGGGATCGCCCACCGCTCGAAAAGCTCGTCGGACTCCTCAGGCGAGATGGCGTTGCCGAACGCGTACCGGAACTGCTCGGGCGTCAGCGAGACGGACCGGTGCCGGTTCGAGGGGTTCTTGAACACCGGCAGCGTGGCCCGCAACGCCGACAGCGGCAACGGAAGCACACCCTTGATCTGCGCGGCGTCGATCGCCACCGCGGCGGCGGCCAGGCCCTGCCCGAGCAGCTTCTGAGCGATCATGCCGCCGAAGGAGTGGCCCACGAGGATCGGCTTCGCGTCCAGGCCCTCGATGATTTTCGCGAAGTGGGCGACGACGTCGTCGATGCCGTGGTCGGCGATGCTCTCCGCGTTGGCGCGCGCCTCGGCGACGGTGTCCGGGTCGCCCGGCCAGCCGGGGGCCGAGGCCGCGTAGCCGGCCTGCTCGAACACGTCGATCCACGAGTTCCACGACGTGGCATGCAGCCAGAGCCCGTGGATGAACAGGACAGGAGTGTGCGTGGTCATGGTCGGCCTCCTCGGGGTGGCCGGGCGCCCGGTCGCGCCACCGGCCGCCCACCAGGGCACCACGCCGGCCGTACCCTTCGAACCCTGGAAAGTCCCCAGTAACCCAGCCTGTACTCCGGCTCCACCTTGCGCAATCGAGCAAGCTGCGAGAAGAAGTAGCCCGCACCGGTGAATACACTCCAACGGCTGACATCGAAATCACCCGGCAGCCGATCTCGCCGACGTTCGTCCTGGAGACGCTCAGCACGTTCCCCACTCGAGAGCGGGTTCACGATGTCCTCTGACCAGGCAGTGACCGAAGCGCGGCGCGGCGACCTCGGCTATCGCCGGAGCGGCCGGCGAGCCGGCATGTTCTGGCTCGGCCTCGGTTTGACGACCGCCGGAGTAGCCCTACACCTACCGATGTACATCTCCGCCCGCGACATGCACTATCAGCTGGCCGGAATGCCGATGGACACCGACATGATCGCCGGAATGATCGCTATCGTGGTCGGCCTCGCTCTGACCGGCTACGGGTTGGTGCCACGTAAGGCCAACTACGAGGTGACGAGCCACCTGCGGGTCCGCGCGATCGACGACGCGCGCATCGGTTGGGTCCACATCCGCCTGCTCCTCGTGCTCGCCATCGCCGTCACCATCGACGTGATGAAGCCGACCGCGTTGGCGTTCGTCGCCCCCGGGGCAGCCAAAGAGTACGGCCTGCAGTCGGCGCTCAACCCGCACGCCCACATCCCGGTCGCGTTGCTGCCGCTGTGCGGGATCACCGGGACGGTGATCGGCTCGCTGATCTGGGGATGGCTCGGCGACCGCATCGGACGCCGAGCCGCGATGCTCCTCGCCGGGGTCATCTTCGTCGGCACCTCCATCTGCGGTGCGATGCCCAGCTTCAATCTCAACCTCGTGATGTGCTTCATCATGGGTATCGGGGCCGGCGGCATGTTGCCGGTGGCCTTCGCCCTGCTGTCGGAGACGGTGCCGGCCCGTCACCGCGGTTGGCTCATCGTTCTGATCGGCGGCGATATCGCCGGCGGCTACGTCATCACCAGCTGGTTGTCGGAGACACTCACGCCGACCTACAGCTGGCGGATCCTCTGGCTGATCGGCCTGCCCACCGGCCTGCTGCTGATCTTTTTGATCCGCTGGGTTCCGGAATCACCGCGGTACCTGCTCGCCGTCGGCCGCAATGCCGAGGCGCGCAAGGTTCTGCGGCTGTACCACGCCGAGATCACGCCCATCGAACGCTCCGAACTCGAGGTGGAGTCCGGCCTCGCCACCGCGTACCGCCAGCTGCTTCGTCCGCCGTTCCTCGGTCTCACCGCGGTGCTCATCCTGGCCGGCGTGGGTATCGGGCTGGTCCTGTACGGCTTCCAGCTGTGGCTGCCCACCAACCTGCGGCAACTCGGCTACTCGGGAGTCACCGCCGACCGGGTGCTGCGTGACTCCGCCCTCATCGGGTTCCCGCTGAACTTTGTGATCGCGTTCTGCTACCACCGCTCGACCCGGTGGACGCTGATCGGGCTGAACGCGGTCGTCGCCGCCGCCCTGGGATGCTTCGCGATCCTCGGCGCCTCGGCGGTTCACCACCGTAACCTGCTCTACGCTCTGCTGGTGATCCCCATCTGGGGATCCAGTTCGGTGGTCGCGGTGCTGTCGGCGTACGGCGCGGAAATCTATCCCACGCGGATCCGTTCGCGCGGCACCGGCCTGGTGGCCGCGATGACCAAGGCGGGCGGGGTTCTCATCATCGCGCTTGTGGTGGCCGCGGTGGCAACGCCTTCTCTGCCGGTGACGGCCGCGGTCGGCGCGGTGCCGATGGCGCTGGCCGCGCTGCTCGCGCTGGCGCTGGTGATCGAGACCCGACGCCGCCGCCTGGAGGACATCACCGCCACCGAACGCCGGATGGCCGATGTCGCAGCCGGCTGAGCCCGGATCAGCTCACCGGTGCTGTCTGGTGGGCATGGGAAAACACCACCCCGCGACGCCCCGAAATTCCGCGAGCCGTCAGGGCTCGAGGTCAGTCACTGCCTTGCCGCTTGTGATGTTGAACGGCACAGAAGCCTGGTCATGCGTGATCAACCAATTGCCGTCGAGCTTTCGGAAGCAGAAAGTGCCTCGGACCCACATCCCGCCTGTCGCCGTCCCGTTGTTCAGCGTGCCGCTGAGCCGACCGAAACCGTGGCCGAATGCCAGATCATCGCCCACGGTAAGGGTCAGGTCGCGAAGCTCATAATTCACCTCCCGGAAGAACGTGAACACCTTCGTCCAGTTCTTCAACTTCGCCTCTATCCCCACGTGCTGCAGCGGCGGCTCGACGTCGAAGGAGACCACGTCCGTTGCGTAGAGCCGCTTGAGGCCCTCGAGATCCTTGGCCCGGATTCCTTCGACGATCCTCTCGAGTTGCTGCCTGATCTTGGCTTCGGCTTCCTCGCGTTGCGTAGGCATCGCTGCCCACCCCTTCCCATCGGTGTGGAATCTCGGCTTCTCCCGGTACGACGAGGCAGGTGCCGGGAATGTCAGGCCGATTCCTGCGGAGACGGCGCGGGTGGCGGACCGGCTGAGCGTACGGCCGCGGCTTTCACGTCATCGAACCCACCCGGCCTCGCGGTACCGATGCCCGGTCCTCCCAGCGCTCCCGTTGCTCGGAGCGCTCGGAGCGCTCGGCGGACAACAGCGTTCGCGTCGGGAATGGGATCTGGATGCCGACCCGCCGGTAATGCGCGTGCAGCCGTTTGATGAACTCGTGGGTGATCAGGTATTGGGAGGCGAACTCGCTGGTTCGGAGGGCGACGGAGAAGTTGATTGAGGAATCAGCGAAGGTATGGAAGCGGACGGTGGGTTCGTGTGTCGGTACACCGCCGTTCACCTCGCGCATGACCTCTCGGGCGACCTCGATCGTCTCCTTCTCGACCTGCTCCAGATCGCTGTCGTAGGCCACGCGTCCCTGCACCAGCACGGACATCTCCCGCTCCGGCTGATGGAAGTTGGTGACGATGGCGTTGGCGACCTTCGAGTTCGGCACCATAATCAGGTTGTTGCCGATCTGGCGCACCGTTGTCTGGCGCCAGTTCACGTCAACGATGTACCCCTCCTCCCCACTGTTCAGCCTGATGTAGGCACCGGGTTCCACTTCCTTGGACGCGAGCACATGGATGCCCGCGAAGAGGTTGGCGAGGGTTTCCTGCAGTGCCAGGGCGACCGCGAGCCCGCCGACGCCGAGCGCGGTCAACACCGGCGTGATCGACACCCCCAGCGTCTCGAGCAGGACGAGCATCCCGAGCACGAAGATGGCCAGCCGGGTGATGCTGACGAAGATGGAGGCGGACGAGGCGATGCCGACTCGCGCTTCGGTGACCGACCGGATCAGCCCACCGATCATGCGGGACAGGTACGCCGTGCTGACCACCACCAGCGCGATGATGAGCACGCGGCCGGCCACGTCGCGTGCCTGTGCGGTCAGCGGAAGGCTGACCGCCGCACCCCACAGGCCGGCCACGACGGCGGCGACAAACGTTACGTTGCGGAGCAGGTCCGCGACCAGTTCGTCGCCGGTCCACCGGGTCCGGCGCAGGCCCCGGGCCGCCCATCCGAACACCGTGCGCAAGATGAGACCACCGATGATTCCGCCACCGATGGCCGCAACCGCGACGACGATCTCCCGCCCATTGACCGCTTCGGTTAACAAGCCAGCCCACCCCGTCCCGTCGCGAAAGTCGGTCGACAGGGTATAAGGCGCCCAGGCTCGATGCTCCGGGCGGGTCGCCGGATGGTCGGGCGCACGCCCGTTCCCGAACCTCCTCGTCGCCACCGATGGCCGGGCCGGAACGTTGGAGGGCGTCCGAGCGCGCCTCGGCGGGCAGCAGACCCCCCCTCCACCGGTGACCGCCGAGGAGGCCGTGGCGCTGACCCGGTCCTCCTCGGGCGGCTACACCCGTGCGGCGCTGCTCATGGCCATCGCCGTGGTGCTGGCCGGCGGGCTCTCGCTGGCCGTCACCACCGCCGACGGCATCCGCGAGCGGCACCGGGCACATTCGGCACTGGCCGCGATGGGAACCCCCGTCCGGGTGCTACGGCGCGGCGCCCTGCTGTACACGGCGCTGCCGCTGGTGCTCACCATCGGCCTCGCCGTACTCGTCACCGCCACCAGTTCCTGGTTGCTCATCGGGCTCAGCGCGTCGACCGGGGTCGCCCCACCGCCGTTACCGTGGCACGGGTACGCCGCCATCGGTGCGGCCACGCTGGTCGCCTGCCTGCTCGCCACGGCCGCCACGCTGCCATTCCTCCGAGCCGTGACCCGACCCGACGCCCTGCGGATCGAATGAGGGCGCGGGCGAAGCACCGCGGACCGGAAGGCCGATGTAGCGATGCCCCGGTCAGATCAGCAGCAGGGTCTTTCCGACGGCGGTCCGGTTCTCGATCGCGGCGTGCGCGTCCGCGGCCTGTTCCAACGGGAAGGTCTGCCCGATGATCGGCCGGACGAGTCCCGCTGCTGCCTGAGACATCATCCGCTGCGCCCACCGCGCTACGTTCGGTCGGAAACTCGAGAGCTGCCCGATGCCGATCACGTCCACACCCCTGCGGCGCGCCTCCTCGGGGTCGACGAGTGTGACATCGCCACTGGCCGCGCCGTGCACCGAGAAACGCCCACCGCGGGCGGTCATCTCGAACGCAGCCCGCCCGATCTGGCCGCCGACACCGTCGAACACCACATCCGGCCCCGCGCCACCGGTCGCATCCAGCACCCGCTCGACCCAGTCCGCCTCGGAGTAGTCAACCACCACGTCGACGCCCAGTTCCCGCACCACCTCCAGTTTGCGCGATCCACGAGCGGCTCCGATGACCCGCGCCCCCGCCACCGCGGCGAGTTGTACCAGCAGGCTGCCCACGCCACCGGCCGCCGCTTCGACCAACACCCAATCACCCGAGGCGATCCTGGCGTTCTCCGCCAGCCCCAGCGCCGTGCTGCCATCGCTGTACAGGGCGACAGCCTCTGGCAGGCCCAGTCCGCCAGGCACCGGAAACAGGTCCCCGAACGCGGCCACCGCGCGCTCGGCGAAGCCGCCGGTCTCTCCCGTGCGGGCGATCACCCGCCGCCCCAACCATTCCGGATCAACTCGCTCGCCGACCGTGCCCACCCGCCCGGCCACCAGGCCGCCCGGCACGTACGGCAACCGCGGCCGTTCGTGCCATCGATCGACCCCCCGCCGGATCTGCGTCTCGACGAACGTCATGCCCGCCACCGCGACCTCGACCACGACCTGGCCCGGCCCTGGCACCGGATCCAGCGCCTCGCCGAGAATCAGCGCTTGAGGCCCCCCGAACTGGGTCACCTGAACCACTCGCACGCTACCTTCTCCGTTCCGTTCCCGACACGGGCTTTCCCCGACACGAACAGCGGAAGCCTGCAACTTCAAGTCACGTTGAGGTCAATCACCGTGACCTCGGACGAGACCGAGATCTCACCGAGCCACCGGGTCACCTCGCCATCCGAGTGTCGCCGGATGCCCACGCTCATGCGCGATCAGCGACGACGAAACCACGTCGGCCGCGTCGAGCCATGACGCTCATGCATAGTTGCGGAGCTTCGGCCAGATCCGGCTCCACGGCTGCCGCAGCCCTGGAGATCCTGGGCCTCATCGCGCACGGGTTGACCAATCCGGAGATCGCCCGGCGGCTGTTCCTCAGCGGCCACACGGTCAAGACCCATGTCAACCGCATCTTCGCCAAGACCGGATCCCGCGACCGTGCCGCCGCGATCGGTTACGCGCACCGGCACGACATCGGCTGAGCGATGGGGACGCGGCGTCGGCCGCGCCTACGGGAGACGGTACCGCCGGGGCGCGTGGCCGGTCAGGGCGCCGGCGGCAGGCAGCGGATGGCGTCGACCGCTCCGGTGAGCTGGTACCCGCCGGCGCCGAATGGCACCAGGACGCAGGTACCGCAATGGAGCTCGATGGTGCCGGCGTCGGCGGTCAGCGCACCGTCGCCGTCCAGCACGATGAGGATGGTGTGTTCGGGTTCGAACGTCGCCGGGGACCGCACGCGCTCGGCGCGGAAGAACTGGTCCGCGCCGGCTGGGAAGATCCGGGTGACGGCGGGGTCCTGGGACGCCCGGACCAGGCGGAGTTGGGCCAGTCGGGTGGCGTCCCAGCCGGTGCGGTCCAGGGCGGACAGTGCCACGTCGGATTCGAGGCCGAGGTGCCGCGCCCGCGCCGGGAGGTCGAAACCGGTCCACTCCAGCAGAATCGAGAAGTCCGTCGGCTCCTGCAGTTCGACGGCGGTGATGCCCGCGCCGATCGCGTGCGGAGTTCCGGCGGGAACGAAGAAGGTGTCGCCCGGGCGCACGGCGATCCGGTTCATCGCGTCGAGCATCGCGGGTACGCGCTGTCCGGCCACCCAGGCGGCCACCGTGGAGCCCTCGACGCCGTCCCGGAACCCGAGGTAGACCTCGCCGGTGCCGGCGGCCGGGTCGACGTCGGTGATGATCCAGCCCTCGGATTTGCCGTGCCGGCAGTTGAGGTGCCGTGCGGCGAAGGATGCGTCGGGGTGGAAGTGCACGAACAGCCGCTGGGTCGGGTTGAGCAGCTTCACGAGCAGCCTGGTGTCGTCGCCGTACCGGGCGACGTGGGCCGGGCCGAGGAATCCGGCGGGGTCGGCGGGATCAGGGTCGTGTAGGCGGGGAACGCCATGGTCGCCAGCACCGCGTAGAACAACACGTCGCCGCCGGAGTGCGCACCGATCCCGCCGAGGCACGGCAGTTCGTACGCGACACCGGCGTGGACGCGCTCGCCGTGGCCGTCGGCAGTTCGCACGCCATGACCACCCGCACGGCGGCCCTGGACCATGAGCTCATCCGCGAACTCGCGGCGGCGGTGCCGGTCCCGCTGGTACTGCACGGCTCCTCGGGCGTGCCCGACGAGGAACTCGCGCGCGCCGTCGACGCCGGGATGCGGAAGATCAACGTCGGCACGGCGCTGAACGTCGCCTACACCCGCAGCGTCCGGCAGTTCCTCGACGCCGACACCGCGGTGGTCGATCCGCGCAAGTATCTGGCCGGTGCCCGGACCGCGATGGCCCACGAGGTGAGCCGCCTGCTGCGGACGATCGGCACACCCTCGCTCCAGTAGGCGTACCCGGGCAGTGCCGCGCCGCCAGCACCGCTGCCAGGATCCCGGCCGAAGCCGGCGCGGCGCCGCCAAACGGGTGATGCTACCCGTATGACCGGCATCGGGAATGTCGGTATTGCGACTGTCGATCACGGGCCGCCCCGGTGTTCCTGACGTTCTCGCTGCACCGGACCCGATCACGGCCGAGCTATCGATCGCTGTGATAATCATCGCCGTCTACCCGGCGTTGATAATGATCGAAAATTTCATATAGTTCTCCTCTGCTATACATCTGGCGGATGCATGCATACGGGGGAGACATGCTCGGGCTGGACCGCGTCCACGGACGCAAGGATCGCCGACTTCGGACACTGCGCGACCGCGCGTTACGGGTGAGCGCCATCCTCGTGACGCTGTCGCTGCTGCTCGTGGAGGCCAGCGACGGCGGAGGCGTGCCGGTCACCTCGACGTGGCCGTTGCCGCACTTCGGTGGTGGAGGCGGTCATCACCGCGTCGGGGCAATGCCGGCGCAGCGCTGGGGATCGGCGGCCGGTCAACAACATCTCGTCGGTTCCTCGGGCAACCACACGCAGCCCTCCACGCTGCGCTCGACCTATCCGCTGCACGACGCCGCGCCGCCGCCCAAACCGAAGCCGAACACCGCGTCGGTGGTCGCACCGCCGCCGAGCACCGTTCGCGGGTACGACCCGAAGACGAGCATGCCGGAGTCCGGGCACCGGGGCGCGTACGACACCACGTACGCGAACACTGACGGCACCGAGACCACCGAGTTCTCCAGTACGCCGGTGAACTACCGCAGCACCGACGGCAGCTGGGCGCCGATCGATCCGCGCCTGGTGCCGGCCGGTGGGGGATGGCGCAACGCCGCGGACTCGGTGGGTGTGCGGCTGGCCGGGCGGGCCGACGCGGCCGACCTGGCCAGCGTGTCGTTCGACGCGGGCCACGCGATGGCGTTCGCGCTCCAGGGCGCCGCCGGGGTCGCCGGCGCCGCGTCCGGCAGCGCGGTGACCTACCCGGGCGCGCGCCCCGGCGTGGACGTGGAGTTGCAGTCGGTGGACGGCGGGGTCAAGGAGACCCTCGTCCTGCACTCGGCGCAGGCGCCCACCTCGTTCGTGTTCCCGCTGCACCTGACCGGCCTGTCCGCGCGGCTGTCGGGCGGCGACGTGGTGCTCAGCGACGCCTCCGGCGCCCCCCGGGCGGTGATCCCGGCCGGGTCGATGTCGGACGCGGCCGGCGCCCGGGACGGCGGGGCCGGCGTCACCTACCAGCTCACCGGGGCCGGTGCGAACCTCGCGCTGACAGTCACGCTGGACGCCGGGTGGCTGGCCGATCCGGCTCGCGCGTTCCCGGTGCGGGTCGACCCGAGCGTGGCCTCCTCGGCCGCGGACAGCAGCCTGGTGGTGAGCGGCGGGCACGGCGGATCGGGCAACAACGAGCTGCAGGTCGGCGACGTGGGCGGCTCCAACGCCAGCTCGTACA
Source organism: Rugosimonospora acidiphila (assembly GCF_039543385.1). Lineage (NCBI taxonomy): Bacteria > Bacillati > Actinomycetota > Actinomycetes > Micromonosporales > Micromonosporaceae > Rugosimonospora > Rugosimonospora acidiphila. The sequence goes on along the minus strand of NZ_BAABJQ010000002.1, from coordinate 91,088 downwards.
TCAAGTTCGGTGGCCTGCCCTCCCAGCTGCAGTACCACACCATCTACGGTGCCCAACTGCAGGTGGTCAACTACGACGCGGAGTCGTGCAAGGCGCGCCCGGTCAGCGTGTACCCGGTCACCTCGTCGTGGTCGTCGAACGACAGCAGCGCCCCGTCCGTCGGCTCCGCGTTGACCAGCAAGTCGTTCGCGTACGGGCACATCGGTCTCGGGCAGTCGCAGTCGAGCTGCCCGACCAGCGCGGTGCTGTTCGACCTCGGGAATGCCGGCCGCAAGCTGGTGCAGGGCTGGGTCAACGGGCAGCCGAACTACGGTCTGGCCTTCAAGGCCCCGAGCGGCGAGAGCGACACGTGGAAGGCATTCGCCGGCACGAGTACGGCGAACGCGCCGAAGCTGTACGTGACGCACAGCCCGTACAACGCGACGTACTCGATTCCGAGCCCGGTGCCCAACCCGCCGGTGTTACAGAACCAGAACGGCACCGTCAAGGTGACCGTCACCAACCTCAGCGCCGCGGCCTGGACGCCCGGCAACTACTACCTGGCCTACCGCGCCTACAACGAGGACACCGGCAAGGCGGTCACCCAGCAGCGCGCTGCCAACCTCACCAGCACCGTGGCCCGCAACGCGAAGGTGACCCTCGACGCCACCATCAAGGCGCTGCCGCCGGGCAAGTACTTCCTGGACTTCACCATGGTGCGCACCGGCGGCCCGGTGTTCACCGACGAGCAGGTGCCGCCCGGCCGCATCGTGATCCAGGTGTTCGACATCCCGCCGGTGTTCCAGGCGCTGTTCCCGCCCAACGGGTACCAGGCGCAGACGTTGACCCCGCAGCTGTGGGCCAACGCGCTGGACATCGACGCCCCACCGGGCAGCTCGTTGCAGTACAGGTTCGAGGTCTGCGAGCAGGACGCCTCGGGCAACCCGGTCAACTGCACGACCACCGCTTACCAAAAGACTCCCGAGTGGACGGTGCCGGCCGGGCAGCTGAAGTGGAGCAAGACCTACCTGTGGCGGTCCTTCGTCAAGGACGCCAGCAACGAGGTGGCCTCGGACCGGTCCGCCCTGCTGACCTCGGTGCCGCAGCCGGAAATCACCTCGCACGTGGCCAACGCACCCTACGGCACCCAGGACAAGGAGTACGACCCGCAGGTCGGCAACTACAGCACCGCCGCGGTCGACGCGTCCGAGGCCACCGTGGGACCGGCGCTGACGGTGGTGCGTACGTATAACAGCCTGGACCCGCGGCGTACCTCGCTGTTCGGTGCGGGGTGGACCACCCAGTACGACATGAAGCTGGTGCCCGACAACGACGGTACCGGCAACGTCGTGGTGTCCTATCCGGACGGTGAAGAGGTCCGGTTCGGCAAAAATCCGGACGGCAGTTACGCGCCACCGGCCGGCCGCGACGCGCAACTGACCCCGGACGGCACCGGCGGCTGGAAGCTGCTCGACAAGACCGGCAGCAGCTACCAGTTCGCCGCCGGCGGCCGGCTCGCGAAGATCACCGATGTCGCGCTGCGCTCGGTCGTGCTGACCTACGACAACACCGGCAAGCTGACCAAGGCGCAGGTGTCCAACAGCCAGACCAACACCGCCGGCCGGTCGCTGACGTTCACCTGGAGCGGCGCGCATGTGGCCACGGTCAGCACCGACCCGGTCGACGGGGCCAGGCTGACGTGGAACTACACCTACACCGGGGACCTGCTCACGAAGGTGTGCGCGCCCGGGTCGGTGTGCACCGGCTACGACTACGAGACCGGGTCGCACTACCGCAGTAGCGTGCTGGACGACCGACCCGAGTCCTACTACCGGCTCGGTGAGTCCGGCGGCACCGCGGCGGGCAGCCAGATCGCGGTTAACCTGGGCAAGGACGCCGGCACGTACCACAACGTGACGCTGGGCACCACCGGCAGCCCGTTGGCCGGCAGTGCCGACACCGCGGGCACGTTCAACGGCACCTCGTCCTATCTGGACCTGCCCGAGGGGCTGCTCAAGAAGAGCCGGGACGCGGCGGTCGAGCTGTGGTTCAAGTCCCCCGTGACCAGCAGCGGCGGGCCCCTGGTCGGGTACCAGGACAAGGCCGTCGGGCAGGCGTCCACGCTCGGCGTGCCGGTGCTCTACCAGGGCATGGACGGCAAGCTGCACGGCCAGTTCTGGACCGGCACCGCGGCGCCGATCAGCTCCACCAAGCTGGTCAACGACGGCAAGTGGCACCACGCGGTGCTGTCGGAGATGGGCAACACCCAGACGCTGTACCTGGACGGCGCGGTGATGGGGACGCTGACCGGGTCCCCGGGCGACACCTCCACGTTGACCTACAACCAGGTGGGTGCCGGCTACGCGTCGTCGCCCACGTCCTGGCCGGGCTGGGGCAGCACGGCACAGCGGTACTACAACGGCGTGGTCGACGAGGTGGCCACCTACACCCACCCGTTGGGTCCGACCGCGGTCGCCGCCCACTACCAGTACGGCACCACCGCCGCCGACCAGCTGACCACGGTGACGCTGCCCAGCGGCAAGGTCGCCACCCAGGTCGGGTACGACACGGACACCGACCGGGTGACCACCTACACCGACGACAACGGCGGCACCTGGACGATCGGCGCGCCCGTCGTCTACGGCGGCGACACCGACCTGCGCCGCGCCGTGGAGGTCCTCGACCCGTCCGGCCGGCCCTACCTGTACGAGTACGACGCGCTCGCCGGGCGGATGGTGCGTTCGGGCTCGCCGCTGGGCCTGACCATCAAGGACGAGGACAAGGCCGGCTACACGCCACCAACCACGGCGCCCACCCCGACCCCGAGCCAGGTGTGCACCAGCCCCGACCCGGGCGACCCGCAGTTCTGCACCACGATTCCGGGCGATGCCGACGGTCCGGTCTTCGTCGGGCACGACCTCGACGGCATGGCGATCCGCACGTTCGGCTACGACGCCAACGGTTTCCAGAACCAGGTGACGAACGAGAACGGCGACACGGTCACCATGACCTACGACGCCCGCGGCAACGTCACCTCCACCACGACGTGCCGGACGAGGACGACACCGTCGCAGTGCCAGACCTCGTACAACACCTACCCCACGGTCACCAGCCCGTTCGACCCGCGCAACGACGTGCCGATCCAGACCAGGGACGCCCGTTCGGCCAGCGCCACCGATAACACCTACCGCACCTCGTACACCTACAGCTCGACCGGTGAGGTGGCCACCCAGACCAACCCGGACAACGGAACCACCTTCAACACCTTCACCACCGGCGCCGAGGCCGCCTACGGTGGCGGCGCGATGCCACCGGGCCTGCTGCTCAAGAGCACCGATCCGCGCAATGCGATCACCAAGTACAGCTACTACGCCAACGGCGACCTGGCCCAGTCCGTCGACCCGTCGGGGCTGACGACCACGTTCACCTACGACGCCCTCGGCCGCAAGGTCAGCGAGACCGAGGTGTCCAGCGCCACCCCGTCGGGCGTCACCACCACCTACACCTATGACGCGTTGTCGCGACTGGTAAGCACGACCGAGCCACCCACCACCGACGTGGTCACCAACGTGCAGCACCAGGGCCGCACCACCAACACCTACGACGCCGACGGGAACCTCACCAGGACGGACGTCGCCGACCTGCTCGGCGGCGACCCGACCCGCACCACCACCTACGACTACGACGACCACGACCGCCTCGTCCGCGTCACCGACGCGCTGGGCAACGAGACCAGCTACGGGTACGACGACTTCGGCAACCGCACGTCCATGGTGGACGCCAACGGCAACGAGTACGAGTACGGGTACACCGCGCGCAACATGATCGCCGAGATCCGGCTGCGCGACTGGCACGACGACCCGGACGGTGCCGGCGACGCGGGGCCGGGCGACGAACTGGTGCTGCACTCCTACGCGTACGACTTCGCCGGCCGGATGGTCAGCGACACCGACGCGATGGGCCACCACCTGGAGTACGCCTACTACGACGACGACCTGCTCAAGTCCATCACCCTCAAGGGGATGCACAACCCGGACGGCAGCACCAGGGACTACGTGGTGGAGTCCGATTCCTACGACGCCGCGGGCAACCCCACCCAGCAGGTCACCGGCAACGGCAGCGTCACCACGGCGTCCACCTACGGGGCAAACGGCCAGGTGGCCAGCACCGTGGTCGACCCCGGCGGCCTGTCCCGCGCCACGGCCTTCACCTACGACCAGGACGGCAACGTCACCGAGGTCCGGACCTCGGGCAACCCCTCGAACGTACCGTGGGCGGTGTCGGCCACCCCGGAGGTCGTCGACTACAACTACGACCTGTCCGGCAACCAGACCCGGCAGACCCAGACCGCGGGCGGCGCGACCCGGGTCACCACCTACAACTACGACCCCCGGGGTCTGCTCACCTCCACCGTCGACCCGCGGGGCAACGTCTCCGGCGCCGATCCGACCCAGTACACCACCACCTACCAGTACGACGCGCTCAACCGGCCGACCACGGTGACCATGCCCGCGGTGGCCACCGAGCACGACGGCCAAGCGCCGGTCACCACCAATCCGACCCAGCTGACCGGGTACGACACCTTCGACGAGCCGGTCGAAACGCAGGACGAACTCGGCAACGTCACCCGGGTGGGCTACGACGCGCTGGGCCGCCAGACCTCGGTCACCGAGCCCCCGTACAAGCTGCCGGCCGGCTCCACCATCACGCCGGTCTCGTCCAGCCAGTACGACGCGCTGGGCAACGTCACCGAGTCCAAGGACCCGCGCGGCAACGTCACCAAGTACACCTACGACCGGCTCAACCGGATGGTCACCCAGGACGAGCCGAGCGCCACCAACGACGACCGCGCCGTGTGGCACTACACCTACACGCGCACCGGCGACGTGCTGTCGGTGACCGACCCGACCGGGGCGCGCGTCGAGACCACCTACGACGACCTGGATCGCCCGGTCACCCTCACCGAGGTTGAGCGCAAGCCGACCGCGGTCAACCTCACCACCCGATACACCTACGACGACGCCGGCGACGCCACCTCGGTCGTCTCCCCGACCGGAGCGACCACCACCAGCGAGTACGACAAGGCCGGCGAGCTGACCCGCAGCACCGACCCGTCCCACGTGGTCACCCAGTACGGGTACGACTTCGACGGCCGGCAGGTGCGCCAGACCGACGGAATGGGCCGCACCTCGCAGAGCGTGTACGACGGTTTCGGCCTGCTGAGCAGCGACTCGGACCTCGACGCTCAGGGCAACGTCCTGCGCACCGAGCACTACGGGTACGACCAGGCCGGCAACCTGACCACCGCGACCGACCCGCAGAAGCACGACACCACCTACACCTACGACGCGCTCGACCAGCTGACCAGCCAGACCGAGCCGGTGACCGACAGCTCGTCGATCACCACCAGCTTCGGGTACGACGCGGCCGGCGAGCGTACCCGCTACACCGACGGGCGCCAGAACTCGACCATCTACACCTTCAACAGCCTGGGCCTGCCGCAGGCGGTCATCGAACCGGCCACCGACACCCAGCCGGCGCTGGCCGACCGCACCTGGACGGCGACCTATGACGCCAACGGCAACCCGGTCGCGATGACCGCACCGGGCGGCGTCACCGACCAGCGGACCTTCGACGCGGCCGACCGACTGACCGCCGAGACCGGTACCGGCGCCGAGGCGCAAACCACGGACCGGGCACTCGACTACGACCTGGCCGGCCGGCTGACCAAGGCCAGCGCGCCCGGCGGCACCGACACCTACACCTATGACGACCGCGGGCTGATGCTGAGCGCGGCCGGCCCGTCCGGCACGGCCAGCTTCGGCTACGACGGCGACGGCCAGGTGACCAGCCGCACGGACGCGGCCGGCACCGCCACCTTCGGCTATCTCAACGGACGCCTGAACACCGAGACCGACGGCCTGACCGGAGTGACCCAGACCCTCGGGTACGACGCGTCCGGGCAACTGTCCACCGTGGACTACGGCGCCGGCCGGGTGCGCACCTACGGGTACGACGATTTCGGGCGCACCGACTCGGACACCCTGCGCAACGGCGCCGATCAGACGGTGTCGTCGATCGGGTACGGGTACGACTCGAACGACGATCTGACCAGCAAGACCACCGCCGGTACGGCGGGCGCCGCCCAGAACACGTACGGGTACGACTACGCCGGCCGGTTGACCTCGTGGACCAACGGCAGCGCCGGCACCACCCAGTACGACTGGGACGCGTCCGGCAACCGCACCCGTGCCGGCGACAAGACCGCCACGTACGACCAGCGCGACCGGGTGCTCTCCGACGGCGAATACTCCTACGACTACGACGCCCGCGGCGACCTCACCTCCCGGACCAGCTCCGGGTACACCGAGGACTTTTCGTTCGACGCCTTCGACCGGCTCATCTCAGACGACGGCAACGGCTACAGCTATGACGGCCTGGATCGGCTGGCCACCCGCAACGACACCACGTTCGACTACGCGGGCCAGGACGACCAGCCGGTCTCCGACGGCACCACCGACTACGCCTACGGCGCCCTCGACGAACTGCTCGCGATCGGTCAGGGCCAGCAGGATCAGCAGGATCAGCTGGCAGTCACCGACCAGCACGGCGACGTGGTCGGCGGCTTCGACCCGGACGACACCACGCTGAGCGGCCTGTCCTCGTCCACCGCGTACGACCCGTACGGCAACGTCATCGCCACCGACGGCAGCGACGGCAACCTCGGGTACCAGGGGGAGTGGACCGACCCGGACACCGATCAGGTAAACATGGGCGCCCGCTGGTACGACCCGAGCAGCGGCACCTTCGACTCCCGTGACGACGTCGACTACACCTCCGGCGATTCCATCCTGGCCAACCGCTACACCTACGCGGCCGGCGACCCGATGGACGAGACCGACCCGGACGGCCACTGGCCCTCCTGCGGCTGGTGCCACAAGGCCGCGCACGCCGTCACCTCGACGGTGAAGAAGGCCGCGAGCACCGTCTACCACGCGGCCGTCACGGTGGCCAACTACGCCTGGTCGGCCGTCAAGACGGTCGCGCACGCCATCTCCTCGGCCGCGAAGTGGGTCTACGACAAGGCCAAGGCCGCGGTCAAATACGTGGCGAGCAAGGTGGTCTCGGCCGCCAAGTGGGTCTACAACAAGGCCGCCGCCGCCGCCCAATGGGCGGCCCAGAAAGCAGCCCAGGCGAAGGCCGCGGCGCTCGCGGCCGCGAAACACGTCACCGCGGTCGCCAAGAGCGCGGCCAAGTGGGCGGCCGACCACAACCCGTTGCCGGCGCTGGCCGCCGCGGTCAAGCCCATCTACTCCGGGCTGAAGAAGGTGGTCTCCGCCTCGGCCCACGTGGCCGCCTCGGTGGTGTCCACCGTGCGGGACGTCGTTCAGGATGTCGCCAAGTCCGTCAAGGTGATCTACCAGCAGGCGGTGCAGGCGGCCGGCGTCGTGGTGCAGGCCGTCGACACCGCGGCGCAGGCGGTGTCCGAGTTCGCCCAGGAGCACGCCGGCGAGATCGCCGGCATCGCGGCCGGCGCGCTGGTCGGCATCGGCTGTGGCGTGGCCATCGGTTGGACCGGCGTCGGCGCGGTCGGCTGCGCGGCGCTGGCCGGCGCGGTCGGCGGCGCCGTGGCCAACGCGATGAACTGTCCACCGGGCCACTCGATCGCCGGCTGCGCGGCCATCGGTGCGGTGGCCGGTGGGGTCGGCGGCGCGATCGCCGCGGCGACCGGGGGCCTCGGCGGCGGCTTCGCCGTGGCGATGCTCGGCGGCGGCCTGGCCGCGGCCGGCAGCGACGCCACCACCCAGCTGCTGACCACCGGCCACATCAATGCCGGGGAAGTCCTCGAACAGGGCGTGGTGGGCGCCGCCACCGGCGGCCTGCTGCACGGCGCGGGCAAGCTGGCGAGCGGCGTCTGCGGCGGGAACAGCTTCGCGGCCGGCACCGAGGTGCTGATGGCCGACGGCAGCCACCGGCGGATCGAGGACGTGCGGATCGGCGACAAGGTGATCGCCACCGACCCGACCACCGGGAAGACCTCGGTCCAGCCGGTCACCGATGTCATCACCGGTACCGGCAAGAAGAGCCTCGTCTCGATCGCGGTCGCAGCCGTGTCCGGCGTGGGCGCCGGGGGTTCGGCCGGGACGGTGGCGGCCAGCGCGGCCGCGACCGGCGCCGGTGGCCAGCACGCGAACGGTTTCGTCATCGCCACCGCCAACCACCCGTTCTGGGTGGACGACCGGGGCCAGCCGATCAGCCACGACCCGACGGCGGGCGGGCACTGGGAGGACGCCTACTCGCTGACCCCCGGGCAGCGGCTGGAGGGCCAGAACGACACCGACGCGTCGGTGGTCTCCACCGACGCGTACACGCTGACCACCACGGTCTACAACCTCACGATCGACGGTGTCCACACCTATTACGTACTCGCTGGCGACACCCCGGTCCTCGTCCACAACTGCGCGACGTTCGTTCCGAAGGACGCCGGCCACCGGCTGACCTACGACCTGCGGGACGCCGAAGGGAATTCCAAGGTGTCCGGCAGCCTGTGGAGTGGCAACACCACGCCCGAGGAGAGCCAGGTCCCGGGCGGCTGGAACCGACAGGCCGTCACGAACACCGAAAACCGGCTGATGCGAATGTTCGGGCTGCCGGCGAAACAAAATATTCCCAACGATCCGTACTTCGGGCTGCATGCTGACGTACCGGTCGAGGAGGGCGACACGCTGCACCTGTGGGGCGAGCTGGATCCGTGCGGCCGGTGTAAGAACTTGATGAGCGAGTTCATCGAGGGCATGGGTGCCGACATCCAGTACCACGGGCCGAGCGGCACCTGGCCGAAATGATGGTTGGGAGTCACAGATGAACCTTTCGGCAAACCAGATTCAGGAGGAAGAGTCCAGCGCGCGCGGCGACTACTACGCGCTGGCCTTGTTCCGGGAAGAGGCCAACGGCGACGTCTCTGGCCTGGAGTTTCAGCGAGGAGTCGGCGGAATTTACGGGGACGGGCGGGCCGGATCGCCGCCCTACTGCGTGGTTACCGCCGACCATCGCACCTACTACGGCGGAGTGCGGACGGTGACCTGGCGGGACTCATCGGTGGAGGTGGACCTCACCGACGAGGCTCGCGAGGTACTCAGGCTGCCCGCCCGGGTGGTGCTGGAACTGCAGCTGGGCGCCGAGGATATCGGGCGGGTGAGGAACGGGTTACTGCGTGTGTTCCACGCCGACGATCCGGAGATGCTTCAACCCAACCTGGTCGGGTTCGACTAGCACGCTGCCGTGCCGGCGTCGAAACCTGCCGGCGCGGTCAACGTGCCCGTCGCGTCCGCGACGGGCAACATATCGGGGAAAGGGCGCCATGGCTCATCGTCAGTTAATCCGCCTGCTCAGTACGGCCTCGGTGGCCGCCGCAGCGACCGCCTTCGTGGTCGCCGGTGTGGCGCCGTCGCCGGCCGACGCCGCCACCGCGTGCGTCGCGCCCGACCTGTACACACACCACATCGTGTACCCCGCCGCCGCCACGGGCGGCGCCGACGTTGCCGGGGCGAAGTTCGGGTCGGCGGTCGTGGTCGCCGACTTCAACAAGGACGGCTTCGCCGACGTGGCCGTCGGCGCGCCAGCCGACAAGGTGGGCAGCGCGGCCTCCGGCACGGTCACGGTGTTCAACGGTTCGGCCGCCGGGCTGTCGACCACCGGTAAGCGGCTCACCCAGACCAACATCGGCGCCGGCAACGAGGCCGGTGACAAGTTCGGCGCGGCGCTGGCCGCCGGCGACTTCAACAAGGACGGGTACGTCGACCTGGCCGTGGGCATCCCCGGCGAGGCGGTCGGCACCGCGACCGGCTCCGGCGCTGTCGCCGTCTTCCCCGGCTCGGCGAGCGGCCTGAACACCGGAACCTTCTACGGCCAGACCACCGGCGGTGCCAGCGACGAGGCGGGGGACGCCTTTGGTTCCGCGCTCGCGGCCGGTGACCTCAACGGTGACGGGTACGCCGACCTGGCCATCGGGGCACCGGGTGAGGCGCCCGGCGGCGGTACCGTCCACAGTGGATCGGCATCCGTCTACAAGGGATCGTCGACCGGCGTCGTGCGTGGCTGGGGGGTCGACCAGTCCGATGCGCAGGGCACGAACGAGGCCGGTGACAAGTTCGGCACCTCCCTGGCGATCGGGAACGTGACCGGGGACAGCCACGCAGACCTGGTGGTCGGGACCCCCGGCGAGGCACCCGGCGACGAGCCGGCCGGCAGCGGCGCGATCTACGTGATCCCCGGCGCCAGCGGCGGCAAGGGCGCCGGATTCGGCCGCAGCCAGGGCAGCGACGGCGGCGCCAGCGAGACCGGCGACGCGTTCGGCACTGCGGTGGCCGTCGGCAACTTCGACAAGGACGGCTTCGCCGACATCGCGGTCGGCATCCCCGGCGAGGCTCCGGCCACCGCGCCGGCCGGCGGCTCGATCGCCATCTTCCCCGGCGCGTCCTCGCAGGTCGCCGCCGGGTACACGCTGGATGAGTCGTACACCGGTGAGGTGATCGGGGCCGGTGACAAGTTCGGCGCCTCGCTGGCGACCGGGGACGTGGACAAGGACGGGTACGCGGACCTGCTGATCGGCGCGCCCGGCAAGTCGTACGGGACGGCGACCGGCGCGGGCGACGCGTACCTGTTCGGCGGTGGCCCGCGGCAGACCGGCTCGACCCGCAGCCTCAACCTCGGCCGGCGCCTGGGGCAGACCGACGTGAGCGAGGGCAACGAGACCGGTGACGCGTTCGGCGCCGGGGTCGCGCTCGGCGACATCACCGGGGACGGCAAGGCGGAAGCGGCCGTCGGCGCGTCCGGTGAGGCGGGGAGCGGCACGCCGGCCTCCGGCAACGTGGTGGCGCTGACCAACCTGGCGCCGCGCGAGGCCGCGGCGGTGGATCTGCAGAAGTTCACCCCGACGGTCGCCATGCAGGCGCCCGCGAACGGGGGATCGGCGGGCACCATCGAGTACGCCTACACCAACAACGTCGGCTGGCTGCTGCACGGCCACCAGACCGACCCGAACAACGTGCTGTCGGTGCAGTGGACGGTCATCTCCGGCACGCTGGCGCTCACCGGCACTCCGTCGCTGGCCGGACAGGCCGACGGCAAGCTGGCCGTGGTGGCCCACAACGCCGACGGCACCATCGCGGTGAACACCGAGACCAGCAACGACCCGGCGGTCTGGGGTGCCTGGAGCGACCCGGCCGGCCCGATGGCCTCGGAGCCGGCGATCGCCCGCCAGACCGACGGCACCCTGGTCGCCTTCGCGGTCGACGCGAGCGGCGTGCTGTGGGCGCTGCCGGAGAAGGCGGCCAACGGCGGGTACGCCTCCTGGGTCAGCCTCGGGGTCGGCGGCCTGTCCGGTACCCCCGTGGTGGTGCCGGTCGCCAGCGGGCTCCAGGTGTTCGCGCTGACCCCGTCCGGGGCGGTGACCACCGTTCTGTACGCGAGCAACCGCACCACGTCCGGCTGCACCACGCTGGCCGGCTCCGGCTTCACCGGCCAGCCCTCGGTCATCGCCTACCCGGGCAACCGGTTGGCCATCTTCGCGCGGGCGGCCGACGGCTCGATCCAGACCGTGAAGCAGGATGCCACCGGCGCGTTCCCGGAGACCTGGGACACGATCGGCACGTTTACCGCGGCCGGGCCGCCGGCCGCATTGCTGAGCCCGTCAACCGGTAAGACCGAGCTGGTCGCCCGGGGTGCCGACGGTGCGATCTGGAGCACCGGCGAGACCATCCAGGGCTCGGGAGAGTGGCGGGACTGGGTGAGCGTCAGCACGGTGGGTGATGTCGCGGCGACCGACCCGACGGTCTTCCAGTACTCCACCGGGACCGACCCCACCTGGGCGTTCGTGTTCCGCAACGACAACAACGACACGCGCATCTACGAGGCGCGCTCGACGGGCGTGGGGGCACAGGCGGCCAGGGTCGCCGGCCCGGCTCGGACGGGCTTCACGGCGCAGACCCTGCCGGCGCCCCCGACCACCGCTACCCAGGGCTGATGAGTGAGGGTCCGGGCGGGGGACACCCCGCCCGGACCCCCCGACCAGGTCGCGGCCGGAGTCTCGGAACTGGGTCCGGTCAGGCGACCGAATGGGTGATGGTCCCGGTATAGGTACCGGAGAGCGCCGTGGCCGGGACGGTGACGATGACGGTCGGTTTCCAGGAGGCCGAGTTGTTCCCGACGCCCGCGGTCAGGTTGAACGCGGTGCGAGTGGTCGACAGCACCACGGCACTGGAGGCCGTGCCCTGTCCGGCGATGAACACGCCGACGCCGCTGGTCGCGGTGGCGGTGCCGGACCAGTAGCGGATGTTGGCCTTGCCGATCGTCGCGGCCGGGGTGGCGGGGCCGGTGGTGAAGTCGGTGCTGCTGACGGTCGCGGTCCAGGCGGCGACCAGGTTGCCTCGGGTGTCGGAGACCGTAACGGTGCCGAGCGAGCCGGTAAGTGTGCCGCTGGCACGGGTCGAGCCGAGATTGACGTTGGCGGGCGCCGTGATCGACAGTGTGCCGGCAGCGAGGATCGAGATGGTGGAGGTATCGACGACTGCCGGCTCGGCGGGCACTGCGATGGCCGTGCCGACGAGGGCCGCGAGCACGGTGAGTGTCACGATGGAAGCGATCGTCCGAACTATCTTCATTATCCCGATGATGGCGAGCTAACAGTAGGGCGGCTCCACCGTGCCGGAACGCACCCGGGCCCAGTCGCCTTTTACCGCCCCGTCACCCGATCGTGTCCGGGTCCGTGCCGGGCGCGTCCCGGGGCGCGATCCGGCGTCGAACTGGCCGGCGCCGACCGCTGCGTACTGTCGTACATATGACCTCTGATCGAGATGACCGCTCGATGCGGGAGCGGATGCTCGCGGGCGACCTGTACCTCGCCGACGACCCAGAACTGGCCGAGCACATGCTGCGTGCGGCGGAGTTGATGGAGGCGTTCAACGCGGCGCCGGCCCGGGACGCGCAGGGGCGACGGGCACTGCTCACCCAACTGCTCGGCGCCCTCGGCGAGGGCACCGAGATCCGGCCGCCGATCCGGGTCGACTACGGCAGCAACCTGCGCATCGGCGCCCGATCGTTCGCGAACTTCGGCCTCGTCGCACTCGACGTCGCACCGATCACCATCGGCGACGACGTGCAGATCGGCACGAACGTGCAGCTGCTCACCCCGACACACCCGGTGGATCCGGAGCCACGCCGGGCCAAGTGGGAGGCCGCGAAGCCGATCGTCATCGGCGACAATGTCTGGCTCGGCAGCGGGGCGATCGTCCTGGCCGGCGTCACCATCGGGGACAACACCGTCGTCGGCGCCGGCGCGGTGGTCACCCGCAGCCTGCCGGCGAACGTGGTCGCGGTCGGCAACCCCGCCCGCGTAATCCGCACGATCGAAACGGCGCCGCAGTGAGCCGTTCCACCACTGCGCATTCCGCCGGCCGGCGGCCGCGCCGCCACGACCCCGGTCGGCGGGACCGTCTCATCGACGCCGCGCTCGGCGTCATCGCCGAACACGGCGTCGCCGCTACCACCCATCGGGAGATCGCCCGCGCCGCCGACGTGCCACTGGGCTCGATGACCTACCACTTCGCAAGCCTCGACGAGATCCTCGCCGAGGCGTTCACCCGGCACGCCGACGCGGTGGCCACGGTCTTCGACCAGCGCCTGCGAGCAGCCCCCGACCGGGAGTCCGCCATCGAAGCCGTGATCGCCGTCATCTCAGACCAGCTACTCGGCGGCGAGCGCGACCTCATCCTCGCCGTCGAGCTCTACCTTGCCGCCGCGCGCAAGCCCGCCCTCAGGGCCGTGACCCAGGCCTGGATGCAACGCAGCCGGCGTGCCCTGGAGTATCACTTCGACCCCACCACCGCTCGCGAGGTTGACGCGCTGATCGAAGGGCTTGTCCTGCACAGCGCCCTGTCCACCGAGCCGATGACACCCGAGCAGATCCGGCATGCCATCCACCGGTATCTCAACTGACGCGACGATCCTCGCACGTGGCCGGCAGTCGATGGCGGGCGATCATTACCAGCCCTCAGGCCTTACGCCGCTCCTGCTGGCCGCCGGTGCGGCGGTAGTGCTCGGCGATCTCGTCGCTGGTGGTCAGCCAGATGTCCGGTTGCGCCGCGAGGAAGGCCAGCGCCTGATCCAGGTACTTGGCCCGAAACGGTTGACCGGTCACGAACGGGTGCAGGGCCAACGCCATCACCCGGCCGCTGTCGGCGGAATCGGCGTGCAACTGCTCATACTGGTCCTTCACGATCTGCAGGAATTCGGGTCCAGTGGTGCCCTTGCCGAACAGCCCGAGGTCGTTGAGTTCGAGCGTGTACGGGACGCTCATCAGGCCGGGGACGTTCAGCTCGTACGGCTGGTCGTCGTTGGTCCAGTCCAGCACGTAGCTCAGGCCGAGTTCGGCGAGCAGCGCCGGGGTGTTGAGCGTCTCGGTCAGCCCCGGTCCCATCCAGCCTCGCGGGCGCTGGCCGGTGGCATCCGCTATGGTGTCGACGATCTCGGTGAGCACGTGGCGTTCGTCGTCCAGCGACATGCCGGTGTGCAGGATGGAGTTTGTCTTTCCGTGGGCCAGCCAGGCCCAGTCGCGGCTGCGCCCGGCCTCGATGATCTGCGGGTACCGCTGCGCCACCATGGAGTTCAGCAGCACGCTGGCCCGGATACCGTGCCGGTCCAGGATGTCCATCGTGCGCCACACCCCGACCCGTGCCCCGTAGTCGCGCCACCCGTAGTTGAGCGCGTCCGGGACGAGGTCCGCGGTGCCGGGCCAGATGCTGGTGGAGGGGCGGTCGAGCAGGAAGTGCTCGACGTTGAGGCCGATGTACGCGGCCACCCGGGCTCCGCCCGGCCAGCGGATCGCCGGACGTTGGGTGATGGGGCGGTAGTCGAAGAGTGTCGGTTCGCTGGTCTGGGACAGATCGGTGTTCGTCATGCCGACACGGTAGAAGTTAACATCAGTGTCAGCTGCAAGCGTGAGGAGTGTGATGAGGATCGGGGAACTCGCGCGGCGCACCGGAGTCAGCGAGCGGTCGTTGCGGTATTACGAGCAGCAGGGGTTGTTGGCGGCCGATCGCACGTCCGGTGGCCAGCGGGACTATCCCGAGCAGGCGGTCGACCGGGTGGTGCGCATTCAGGAGCTGTTCGCCGCGGGGCTGCACAGCAAGAAGATCGGGCAGTTGCTGCCGTGCATGCGAGACGCCGACGGAGGCCCCTCGGAGATAGCCACCCCGCAACTGGTCACCGACCTGACCGGTGAACGGGAGCGCATCGACCGGATGATCGCCGACCTGGCCAACTCCCGTGACGTGCTCGACGAGGTGATCAGCGCGGCGTCTCTCGGCGTGTAGGCGGCGACCCGATTCGTGACCCACCTCCACGCACCGCGTGCCACCCGGGCCGGTGGGGAAGCCACCGGGGTGCCGACGTACGGGTGGCTCATCGTCGCCGCGCTGTCGGCGACCACGACCGTCGGGTACGGCGTGCTCTACTACGCGTACGCCGTGTTCCTCACCCCGATGGCCACCGCCCTGCACACCGGTACCACCGTCATCGCCGGAGCGTTGACCTGCTCGATCCTCGCCAGTGCCGCGGCCGCCGTACCGGTCGGACGGTGGCTGGACCGGCACGGCGCACGGGCCCTCATGACCGGCGGCTCCATCGCGGCCACCCTGCTCCTGCTCGCCTGGTCGAGGGTGCACACCATCCTCGCCCTGTACCTGGTGTGGACCGGTATCGGGGTGGCCACCGCCTGCGTGCTGTACGAGGCGGCCTTCGCCGTGGTCATCGCCTGGTTCCGTGAACGGCGCGGCACCGCGCTGCTGGCGGTGACCGTGGTGGCCGGCTTCGCCTCCAGCATCTTCCTGCCGCTGACCGGGCATCTCGTCGGCCGGTACGGCTGGCGCTCCGCCATCCTCGTCCTCGCCGCGATCCACGCCGCCATCACCATTCCGGGCCATCTGCTTGTCCGGCGCGCGCCCCGGCCGGTTGCCGATGAGCGGCAGGCACCGCCGGGTACTGCCGGGAAAACCCCGAGCGCGGCGGGCGCCGATCGGTCACGTGACGACGGTGAGCGGCGCCGCGTAGTGTCCGCGGCCGTGCGCGATCCCGGTTACTGGGCGCTGGCCGTCGCGTTCGTCGCCAGCAACGCCGCCGTCGCCGCCGTCGGGGTCCACCTCGTCGCGTACCTCACCGAACTCGGCCACACCCCGCAGTTCGCCGCCAACACCGCCGGGCTGTTGGGCATCCTGTCCGTCACCGGGCGCCTGGCCACCACGGCCACCATCCGCCGGGCCAGCCCCGCCACCGCCACCGCGGCCATGTTCGTCGTGCAGGCCGGTGCGGCGGCCTGCCTGCCGCTGGTGGGACGCGGGAACCTCGGCGCCGTCCTCGCCACGCTCGGCGTGGGGCTCGGCTTCGGTGTCTCCACCATCGCCCGCCCCGCCATCCTCGCCGACCGGTACGGCACCACCGCTTACGCCACCCTTTCGGGCATCCTCGCCGTACCGTTGACCGTGGCCAAGGCGCTCGCCCCCCTCGGGGCGGCGGCGATCCGGGACGCCACCGGTGACTATTTGTGGGTGGTCGAGGGCATCGCCGGGCTGTGCGTGGTGGCCGCCGCCGCGCTGCTGACCGTCCGGCGGGTGGACGGGTCCTCGGAGGCTTGACAGAGAGTGCCGATCGGCCCGTCAGGCCGCGTAGGAGCCCTTGACCGGCCAGGTCCCGCGAGAGCGCCGGATCCGCAGCAGTTTGACCAGGACGGCCGCGTAGTCCCGGTCCTCGTTCCCGTCCAGCGCCCGGCCCTGCTGGCTGTCCTTCAGGATGACCAGGCGGCGGTTCAGCTCCGGGTACCCGAAGACGTACTCGACCTCCCGGCCGTCGTCGCGGACCTTCTCGAAGTCCAGCAGTATCGCCATTCGACCGCTCCCGCCCCGCGCGCGTCGGATCGTCACCCGCATGTCCGCTGTCATCCTGTCAGAGACCCAACCAGCTTCGCCGCGGCAGCGGTGAGCGTCGCGGCCGGTGCCGCCGGTACGCTGAGGCCGGCCACCACAACGGGGAGGGAACCGGACGTGACGAGCCTGCTGATGAGGGCGGTGGCCGGGTACGTGCGGTTGACCGCCAAGCCGAGGTTCGCCACCGTCGCCGGCGCTCGCCGGATGCTGGCCGCGGCCAAGGGCCCGTCACAGCCTCCCGCCCGGCTGGGCAGACGGCATCGGGTGAGTCGGCGGCAGGTCAACGGCTTCGACTGCTGGACCGTCGCCCCGAACGACCGACCGGCCACCCGGGCGGTCATCTACCTGCACGGCGGCGGCTACGTCAACGAGATCGTCTCCCAGCACTGGGCTCTGATCTCCCGGCTGGCGCGGGCCGGCGTCCGGGTCGAGGTACCGATCTACGGGCTCGCCCCGCGGCACACCTACCGGGACGCGTACCCCTTGGTCACCGAGGTCTACCGCGACCTGATCGGCGAGGTGGACGCGGCAACGGTCAGCATCGCCGGTGACTCCGCCGGTGCGGGTCTGGCGCTGGGGTTCGCCCAGACCCTGGCCGGGGCCGGCCTGCCGGGGCCAGGGCGGCTGGTGCTGATCTCCCCGTGGCTGGATCTGACCCTGAGCAATCCGGACCTGCCCGCCGTCGAGGCGCGCGACCCGTGGCTGGCCAGGGCCGGGCTCATCGAGATCGGCACGGTGTGGGCCGGCGGCGACGATCCCGAGGACCCGCGGCTCAGCCCGGTCAACGGCCCACTGGCCGGGCTGCCCCCGACCGACGTCTACGTCGGTTCCCGCGACCTTTCCCTGCCCGACGCCGAGCTGCTGCGCACGCGGGCCGAGGCCGAGGGGTGGCAGCTCACCACGACGGTCGGCGAGGGCGCGGTACACGTCTATCCGCTGGTCCCGGCGCCCGAAGGCCGCAACGCCGCCGACGCGATCGTGAAATCGCTGTCCGCCGCCTGAAGGCTTGTCAGATCAGTCAATCGTCGGGGCAGTCAAGGACCGGGCGAGGAATCCGTTACGACGTGCGATCAGCCGTCGGAGGTAGGGAACCAGGACCAAGGTGGAGACCAACGCTCCGACTGCGCCCGCCGGGGCGGTGAACTCGACGACGTCGCGCATGAGCGTGGTGGTGGGGTCGCGGGGGTCGCAGGCGAAGACGTGCTCGTGTCGCCACCGACCGAATGGACCGCTGACCTGTTCATCGACGAAGCGGACCGGCCGTTGGTATTCGGTGATCCGCACGGTCATGCGCCACGGGATGCCGAAGTGGCGAGCGTGCCAGGTGACGACATCGTCCGCGCTCAGGCGCCCCGTCGTGACGCCCGCGACCGCACGTTCCGCGCTCCTTCCCATCGAGCGGGTATGCGTATCGACGTCGAGGCAAGCGTCGAACACCGCGTCCGGACCCGCCACGATGGTGGTGACCAGTTCGATTCGCGCCATTCTCCAAGGTTAGAACGCGCTGTGGCGGGACCCCTCCCGGCCCCAAATGGAGCCGGGAGGGGTCACCGGGCCGATCTGATCCGCGCTCGCCTCAACAGGTGGCGAGGAGGACCGACAGGACAAGGCAGGTGTCGGTGGCGGTGTCGTTGGCGGGATTCGGGTCGATGAGGTTGGACGCCGTACGGGTGGCGGCAAGGGACACGGTGCCGAGGGTGAGTAGGCCGATGGGAAGCCGGAAGGTCTTGGTCGCGCTGGCGGAGCTGGCGAGGTTCGGGTAGGTACACCTGATCGTGGCACCGGTCTGGCTACAGCCGGAACTCAGGTTGGTGGCGGTGACCCCGGTGGGGATGGCCGTGCTGAGGGTGGCCGAGGCGACGGCGTCGGGGCCGAGGTTGTGGGCGGTGACGTCGACCTGGATGTACGGGGGGAGCAGCTGGAGCTGCGGTGAGGCGGTCAGGTCGACATCCACATCGGCCGACCGCACCGCCGGGGGCTGGGCGCCGACTCCCACCGGGAAGGCGCCTACGGTGACCGTGGTGACGGTGTTGGTGGCGGTGCCGATGACCGAGACGGTGCCATCAGCGAGGTTCGGGGTGTAAAGGTGGGTGGCGGTGGCGTCCAGGGCCAGATCTGTGGGGTTAGCGCCGACCGGGATGGTGGTGGTGACGGTGTTGGTCGCGGTGTCGATGACCAGCACGGTGTTGTCAAGGCCGCAGGCGACGTAGGCGGCCGTCCCGTCGGGGGTGATCTTCACGCCGCCCGGTTTGTCGCAGGCACCGGTGATGGTCGTGGCGACGGTGTTGGTGGCAGTGCTGATGACCGAGACGCTGTCGGCGCCGGCGTTGGCGACGTAGAGGTTGCCCCCGTTGGGGGTGACGGCGGTCTCGGCGGGGGAGGCACCCAGTCCGAGGTTGATGGTGGCGGTCACCGCGTTGGTGGCCGCGTTGATGACGGAGACGCTGTTGCCGACCTGGTTGGTGACGTAGACGGTTGACCCGGTCGGACTGACCTGTGCCATGGTGGGGGCGCTGCCGACCGCGATGGTGGTGGTGACGGTGTTGGTGGCGGTGTTGATCACCGACACCGTGTTGTCGCCGGCGTTGGGCACGTAGAGGCGGGTACCGCTGGGGTTGATGGACAGGTATCCGGGCACGCTGCCGACCGGGATGGTGGTGGTGACGGTGTTGGTGGCGGCGTCGATGACCTCGACCTTGCCGTCGCTGAAGTCGGCGACGTAGACGGTGTTTCCGGCCGGGTCGACCACGACACCGCCGGGATTGTTGCCGACCGGGATGGTGGTGGTGACGGTGTTGGTCGCGGCGTTGATGACCGAGACGGTGTCATCGATGAAGTTGGTGGCGTAGACCCGGCCGGTGGCGCCGGCCGCTGACGCCGGCGCGGCGCAGACAACGGCAAGGCCCAGGGCCGTCAACGGGAGAACAAGAGCTGCGGACAGGGTACGTCGATCGATCATTCCTTGCTCCGAAACTGGTGGGACAGCGCCGCCCGACGAGAAGGAGATTTGTTCACGTGGTCCGCCGCGGCCGTGGCCGAGGCCCAAGCGGTCAGCGGC
Organism: Rugosimonospora acidiphila; assembly: GCF_039543385.1. Taxonomy (NCBI): domain Bacteria; kingdom Bacillati; phylum Actinomycetota; class Actinomycetes; order Micromonosporales; family Micromonosporaceae; genus Rugosimonospora; species Rugosimonospora acidiphila. The sequence continues at coordinate 71,075 of NZ_BAABJQ010000002.1, read as the reverse complement.
CGAACCGCGACGCCCTCCCCGGCACCTACGACGACATCACTAAGAGTAGTGGCTGTGAGGCGAGTCAACTCGCCGGGCGCGGCCGCAACAAGGGCGCGTGCGCCGGACAGTGGAACACAGATTTGACCCCATTCCGCCTGTAACCCCGCCGGTGCCGCAGGCTGATCTCTGTCGTCAATCTCCGGCCAAGAGCCAACTCGGCCGGGCGCTTGATCCGCAGGTCGTTGGCCTCGCGGAGCGACAATTCAGCCCAACGGTCCTGTCGACCTCGTTCGATCCGTCTTAGGATGAGCCGCGAGTCGGGCCGCACGGTGGGTGCGTGAGCGCGATCCTGGAGGACGAGTGGTTGGGACCGCAACGCCCGGTGACTGGGTTCGCTCCGCACGCTACTCGGCGGCGCCCGAGGTCTCTGCCGACCTGCGGGCCGCGTTGGCCGAGCTCGTTGGAGACGACATCGAGTGGCTCGCCGAGTTGCCGGCATCCGAGGAGATCCAGGCGGACCGACGCAGGGTCCACATTGGTGCGAGGCTGCCATCGGGCTGGCCGCCGTCGGCCTTCGCCTGGTTCCACAGCACCAACGCCGGCGTCGACGGCCTACTGGGCGGTCGGTCCTGGCCGTCCGCCACGCTGCTGACCCGCACCACCGGGCGGATGGGGCGCAGGATCGCCGAGTACCTGCTGAGCTGGATGCTCGTCGAGACGCAGCAGTCGCTGGCGTTCACCGCGCAGGGGCAACGCCGCGACTGGCGGCGCCAGCCGGTCCGGCTGCTGGAGAACGACCTTGCCGTGGTGTTCGGTGTCGGCCGGATCGGCGGTGCCGTCGGCCAACTGCTGCGCTCCTGCGGTCTGCGGGTGCTCGGGGTGTCCCGCCGGGGCGAACTCGTGCCCGGCTTCGACGAGGTCGTGGATCTGGCGGGGGCGCTGCGGCGGCTCGGCGCGGCCCAATGGGTGATCTCCACCCTCCCGTTGACCGACCAGACCCGAGGGTTGTTCGACCAACGGTTGTTCGACGCCTGCGACCACGCGTGCTTCATGAACGTCGGGCGGGGCGCCACCGTCGACTATTCCGGCATCCGTGCGGCGTTGGCCAGCGGCCGGCTGCGCCGGGCGGTGCTCGACGTACTGCCCGTCGAACCGCCCGGCGCCGAGGATCCCTGGTGGAGCCTGCCCAACACCACGATCACGCCGCACATCGCCGGGGTGACCGCCGACGACGATGTGCTCGCCGATTTCCGGCGTTGCCGGGAGGCTCTGCTGGCCGGCAAACGACCCGGGTTGGCGGCTGATCCCGATGCCGGTTACTGACCGTCTCCTGCGTCCGGCCGGCGGCCGGATGTGAAGGGAGCTGGGTATGACCCACGCGAGCAGCGCGTTCGTCGCGAGGGCGTCGTTCGGACCGGCACCCGCGGTGCTGACCCGGGCGGCCTTCTCCCCGAGCGGCGCACAGCTGGCGGTGCCGGACCAGACCGGCAAGGTCAGCATCCTCAACTACCCGAGCCTGAGCAGGCGTGACGAGTTCACCGCATCGGCGAAGCCGTTGTGGATCTCGTGCTGGTCGCCGGACGGAACCAGCCTCGCGGTGGGCGGGCGGGACAACACGGTCCGGGTCTTCGATCTCGCCCGCCGGGCCGAGACCATCACCCTTCGGGGCCACTCGGACGATGTGCACGCGGTCGGCTGGAGTCCGGACGGTGCCACGGTGTTCTCCGCCAGCTACGACGGCACCGTGCGCCTGTGGCAGGCCGCCGACGGCGCCGCGCTGCGGACCGTACCGGCGCACCACGCGCGGATCGAGGACGCGTTCTGGGGCGCCGATGGGCAGTTGGTGACCGCCGCCCGCGACGGACACGTGCGCATCTGGGACCCGGCAACCGCCGACCTGCGCGCCGACATCGCCGCGCACCGCGGATTCGTGCTGCGGGTGCTGCCCGCCCGGCACAGTCCGACCCTGTTCAGCGCCTCCAGCGACGGCACGGTACGGGTCTGGGACGGGCGCGACCATGCCCTGTTGCACGTGATCGAGGGGTTCGAGGCAACGCCGCACGACCTGTCTCTGTCGCATGATGAGCAACTGCTCGCGGTCAAGGACGACGGCCATGCCGTCCGGTTCTACCGCACCGACACGTTCCAGCTGATCGACGTCGTGGACGAGAGCGCCGACCACCACCACTGGTACGGCACCGTGCGGTTCCACCCGAGCGAGGACGGGCTGGTCACCACCGGCGACGGCGACCGGCGCCTGACCGCCTGGTCCTACGATCCCGCGCTGATCCGGCGGGTCACGGCCGAGACCAGTGCCCCGCGGTACGCGAACTGCCGCATCGGCGTGCTGGGCAACACCGGGGTCGGTAAGACCGCGCTCGCCGCGGCGCTACGCGGTGAACAGTTCCAGCCCACCGAGTCCACCCACGGCACCCGGGCCTCGCTGCTGAGCCGGGTGGTGGTCGACGACGACGGTGGGGAAGTGGTCCGGGAGGTGTTCCTCTGGGACTTCGCCGGCCAGCCGATCTACCGGCTGATGCAGCGCCTCGATGTGGAGGACATGGCGATCGCCCTGCTGGTGCTGGACAACCGCAACACCACCGATCCGCGGGAGGAGATCCGCGAGTGGGAGACGCTGCTGCGTACGGCGCAGGCCACGCCGTACGGTGCGCCGGCCCGCATCGTGGTCGTCGCCCGGGTCGACCGGGGCAGCGTCCAGAAGCCGCTGCCCAGCCAGGCGCTGGGGCAGGAGATCGAGCGGCTGCTCGGCGTGGTGGAGACCAGCGCCAAGGACGGGACCAACATCGACACCCTGCGCACCATGATCCTCGACAACATCGCCTGGGACCGGGTCCCAGTGATCACCTCCGACGCCGGCTTCCAGCGACTGCGGATGTTCGTGCTGCAAAGTGTCTCGCAGGGCACGATCCTCGAACGGATTCACACCTTCCACGCGCAGTACGTGCGGCACTGCAGCCGGCTCGGGGCCGCCGAGCCGTCCCTGGAGCAGTTCCGCTCGCTACTGTCCTTTTTGGACGTCGAGGGGCTGGTGCGGCGGCTGAGCTTCGGCAACCTCGTGCTGCTCGACCCGGCGCTGCTGCGCTCGTACGCGTCGATGCTGCTCGTCGCCGCGCAACGCTGCCCGGCCGGAGACGGGACGCTCAACGAGGACGACGTGCTGGCCCAGCGCGTCCCGCTGCCGGTCACGGATCGGGTCGACGACCGGGAACGGGAGCGGGACCTGCTGCATGCGGCCCTGCAGGAGTTCCTCGCGGCCGGCGTGGTGATCCGCGAGAGCTCCGGCGCCGCACTGCGCTTCCCCAGCGCCGTGCGCCGGCTGCCCGACGAGTCGGCCTGGCAGGGACTGGCCAGGGGAATCGTCTACCGCCTCACCGCGCTCGCCGACTACGCCCACGGCGCCCTGGTGGTCGCCCTGCACGCCTCCGGCATCTTCACAGACTACGAACTGTGGACGATGACAGCCTGTTTCACCCGGCCCAACGGGCACCGGTCCTGGATCCGTACCGATCACGACGGCGCCGGGCGCATCCGGGTCGACGTGCGGCACGGTCGCGAGGTGACCGAGGTGGAACTGGCCGTCTTCCATGAGCTGTGCCTGGCCAACCTGCTGCACTTCGCGGTCGGCGGCGCGGTCACCCGGGAGGTCACCGTGGTGTGCGGCACCTGCGCGACGGTGGTCTCACCCGATCAGGTGCGACGGCGACGCGAGCGGGGACTGTCCTGGATGACCTGTGGCGTGTGCGACGGCCGGATCGAACTGCCGGGTGAGCCGGCGGAACCGGCACTCATGACCCGGGCGGCACAGTCCACCGTGGTGTCCCGGACGGACGACATCGAGCACCGGGCCGCGGCCGAACGGGTGGTCTCGTTGCGCTCGGCGGAGGTGCAGCTGAAGGAGAAGCGCGACCTGTACGACGTGTTCGTCTCCTACAGCCACCAGGACGAGCAGGCCGTGGTCGACCTCGTGCGTCGGCTGCGGGCCCGGGGCATCCGGCCGTGGCTGGACATCTGGGAGCTCGTTCCGGGCCAGCAGTGGCTCGGTTCCCTGCAGGAGCAGGTCGATTCGATTCCCAGCGCGATAGTGGTGCTCGGCCCGAGCGGCATCGGACCCTGGCAGCGCCAGGAGATGTGGTACGTGCTGCAGCAGTTCCTCGCCCGCGGCTGCCCGGTGATTCCGGTACTGCTGGAGGGCACCACCGAGACCCAGCTGCCGAGCCTGCTGGGAAACATGCAATGGGTCGACTTCCGGCGCAGTTCGCCGGATCCGATGGACCACGTGATCTGGGGGATCACGGGCATCCGGCCCGAGGGAGGCGATCTGTAGTGGTAGAGCAGCGAGTCGCGTTGGTCACCGCCGCCCGGCTCGGCGAGGGCATGGAGGACACCGTGGAGTTGATCGAGCAGCTCCGCCGGGCCGGCGCCGAGGCCGACCTACCGGTCTGGAACGCCCCGGAGGTCGCCTGGGACGGGTACACCTCGGTGCACCTGCATTCGCCGTGGGACTACTCGGAGCACCTCGACGGTTTCCTGGGCTGGCTGGGATCGGAGCAGGTCGGTGGCCGGACGTCCAACGACGCGAGTCTGATCGCGTGGAACACCGACAAGCGCTACCTGCTGGAGCTGCAGGAGCGCGGCGTGGCGCTGCCGCGTACCGTGCTGGGCCTGACCGGCTCGGCACTGTCCGCGCAGAGGCTGCGAGACGAGCTCGGCGAGTGCCGCATCGTGGTGAAGCCGACCATCTCCGCCGGCGGTCGCCGGGCGTGGCTGTGCGATTCGCCGGAGCTGGCCTACCAGACCATCCAGCGGCAGGCCCCCGCCGAGGCGGTGCTGGCGCAGGTATATGAGGCGGACATCGAGACGCTCGGGGAATTCTCCGCGGTCTACCTCGGCGGCGAACTCAGTCACGTCGTGCGCAAAACGCCGGCGGCCGGCGACTTCCGGGTGCAGGGTCACTTCGGAGGCCGCACGGAGCCGGTGGCCGCCACGGACTGGATCGCGCGGTACTGCGCTGCGGTGCTGGCCGCGGCGCCCTCGGCGCCCGCCTACGCCCGGGTCGACTTCCTCGTCGACCGGGCGGGTGACCCGAAACTCATGGAGCTCGAGCTGGTCGAACCGGACCTGTTCCTGCGGTACTGCCCCCGGTCGTACCAACGCCTCACCCAACTGCTGCTGCACCGGACCTGACCGGCCGGGCTACGGGCGGCCCGTTCGATAGCGACGAGGGAGCGTGTCTATGGACTACCGAAACTCGGACCCCACACCGCCCAACTTCCCACCCGCCCCGCTGGCCGCGGTCCGGTCGGTCCCGGCCGGCACCGAGGGCGTCGATGTCGACCTCGACGACGTGCTGGCCGGAGCGCTGGTCGACCTGACCGGGGCCCTGCAACGGCTGGACATCTACGACGAACTGCTGGGCCACACCCTGGAACTGGTCGAGTCGGTGGCCTCGCCACAGGCCCGGGCCGGCGTGGCCGCAGACGGCGTGGAGCGGCTGCACGAGCACCTGAGCGTCCCTCAGGCGCTCGAGCTGCGGCGGCGGCTGGCGGCCACCCTGACCGGCCGCTCACTGGTGTGGACCGGCCGGCTGCTGCGCAGCCTTCGCCCGCAGTCCCGACCGCTGTATGTCTGCGGCCGTTTCTACGCCCGCATCATGATGCCGGAGGACGTCATCGCGCCGCACCGGACGATGCTGGTACGGGAGGCCGGTTTCATGACCCCGCACGGGCCGCATCTGGACTCCTGGTTCAGCCAGGGCACCAACACCATCAACCTGTGGATGGCCCTGGGCACGGTGATGCCGGGCAACGGCATGCTGTTCTTTCCCTCGCAGTACCGCGACGGGCTGCGCCGCGAGAACGAGGCCTGCGATCCGGGGCAGCCCGTCGGTCTGCCGCGCTGCATCGCGCTGGACCCGGGCGACGTGCTGCTGTTCCACGGCGACCACGTGCACTCCACCGAAATCAACCTCACCGACCGCACCCGGTTCGTGGTCAGCACCCGGATCACGGTCGGTCCGCCCGCCTATCGCCGCGAGGGCACCGGCTGGGTGCCGTACCACGACCTGCGGCTGCTACAGACGCCCATGCGCCGGATCAGCTCGCTGCGCTCGCGGCTGACCCGCAGCGGCATGCGACAGGCCATCCGGACGGTCCGGCCACGCACCGCGGACGCTCCGGCGTCGCAGCGGACGGGCCGGCCGTGACCCCGCGGCGGTGGGACCTCGGCGACCTGCCGGTGGACGGCATCCGCCCGGTCGACCGGCGCACGTGCGTCTCGCGTACGGCCGCGGGTGTCTTCGCGTTCGCCCGGCGGTGCCCACACGCCGGCGCCGACCTCGCCAACGGCTACGTGGTCGACGGCTGGGTGCGCTGCGCCTGGCACAACCTGCCGTTCGAGCTGAGCAGCGGTCTCGGACCGTGCGCCTCGGTGCCGCGACTGTGGACCCAAAAGCTGACCATGGTCGCGCCGGAGACCTACGAACTGTCCACCGAAGACGACACCCGGTGATGACCAGCCCCCGGATGCCGGCGCTGCACGTGACCCGGGCGTGGCGAATGGAACCGGTCGAGCTGCCCTGGCCGGTGCCCGCCGACGGCGAGGTATCGGTGCGGCTGCGCTTCGCCACGGTATGCGGGTCGGACGTGCCGAAGTTCACCGGCGAGTGGGCCCGGTTCAGTCCTCCGCTCGTGCCGGGCGCACCCATCCACGAGTGCGTCGGCATCGTGGAGCACAGCCGCGTCGCCGGCATCGCCGAGGGAACGCCGGTGCTTGCCATCCCGAAGCGCGACGCCGGGCTTGCGCAGGTGTACCTGGCCCGCGCCGAGCAGGTCACGCCGCTGACCGACTGGAGCGAGCACGACCTACGCTACGCCACCCTCGGCCAGCCCACGGCGGCCGTGCTGCACGGCCTGGATCGGCTCGGCGACGTCACGGGTGCGCGTGTGGCGATCGTCGGGCTGGGCGGGATAGGGCTGATCGCCGCGATCCTGCTGCGGCGGCGCGGGGTGGCGCACCTCGCCGCGATCGAACCGAACGAGTACCGCCGGACGCTGGGCGCCTGCCTGGTGGACGCGCAGGGCTACCCGGCCTGGGACGCCGAGCTGGACGGGCGGGCCGACATCGTGGTGGAGGCCGTCGGCCACGACGCGTACGGCCAGACCTTGCCGGTCTGCCTGCGTGCCGTGCGCCCGGGCGGGCGGGTTTTGCTCCTGGGCAATCCGGCGGAGACCGCCCACGCGGTCGGCGTGGAAACCATCGTGCGGCGCAACCTGTGCGTCGTGGGCAGCATCTCACCACCGTGGCAGACCTACCTTCCGGTCGGGGCCCGCGCGGTGCATGAGGACCTGGCAACGTTCCGGCGGCTGATCACCGGCCACGCGCGGTGGAGCGACGCCGAACGGGTCTTCCGCGAACACGCGGATCCGACCGCGAGCCGACTGAAGGTAGTCCTCACCGGATAGCCTGCCCGCCACAGCCAACCGGGAGAGGGGCCTGGATGAGACCCGTGCCCTCCGCCGCCACCCGCATAGCGGTGGTCGCGCTGCTCGGCGCGCTGTCCCTGGCCTTCGGACTCTGGGGCTACAGCGAATACCTGGTCGGCGCGCGGGCCGAGCAATATGGCCGGGGTGTACTGGCGATGACGTACGACACCCTCCAGCTGTTCGTGCTGAACTTCGCGCCCATGGGCGACGGCGGCAGGATCCCCTGGCCGCTGGAGACCGCCCGATTCCTGGCGCCCACGGTCACCCTGTACGCCTTCATCGAGGCCGCCCACACCATTTTCGCCGACCGGTGGCGGCGGTGGCGTATCCGCCGGGTCAAGCAACACGCGATCGTCGTCGGCCAGACGCCGGAGGCACTGGAACTGGCCTCGACGCTCGGCGTGCCCGGCCGGGACGTGGTCCGCGTCGACTCTGGCACCCTTGACGAGCTGGAGGACGCTGGTATCCGTGGAGCGCAGGTGCTATATCTGTGCGCCGAGGACAACCTCGACAGTGCGGTGAACCTCGCCGTGACACTGACCCGGATCGGCGGTACCCGCATCGGCACGCCACTGAAGGCATACGCGCACATCAGCGACCCGGCGCTGGCCACCGCACTGCGGGCGCGCCGGCTCGGCATCGCCGCGTCGCCCCAGTTGCGGCTCGACTTCTTCAATCTTCAGGAACTCGCCGCGCGGGAACTGGTCCGCCGCCAACCGATGGTGTCCGGCCCGGTCGTCATCGTCGGGCTCGGCCGGTTCGGCCGCCGGGTCCTCATCGAACTGGCCCTCCTGTGGCGCCTGCACCCGGGTCCGGACCGGCTCGCCGTCCGCCTGGTCGGACCCGACGCGGCGCGGGCGGCCGGGGAGATCACCGGACATTGGCGGGTGGTCCGGGAAAGCTGCGACCTGCGCTGCGCGGACACGCTGGACGCGGAAGTGCCGACGCCGGACCGGGTGTACCTCTGCGACGAGGACGAGCAGGCGGCGCTGCGTACCGGGCTGACCGCGGCCAGCCTCTGGCGCGGCGGCACCCGGTCGGTGGTCATCCGACTCAACCGCCTGGGCCGGCACGGCACCGCGTTCCACGGCCCGGGCGGCGAACTGCTGGACGACCTCGACGGTCGACTCTGGCTCATCGGCGTCAACGAACTGGCCTGCCGTCCGGCGGTGATACAGGAGGATCTGTTGGAGCATCTGGCGAGGGCGATCCACGAGCACTACGTCGCGGAGCAGTTGGCGACCGGTGAGGCGATGGGTGTCAGGCCGACCATGTGCACCTGGGAGGAGCTGGCCGAGCATTACCGGACGGCCAGCCGCGACCAGGCGGCGCACATCGGCGCGAAACTACGGATGATCGGCTGCACCCTCGCCCCGAGCGACGGCGACGGACCGCCGCACTCGCTGAGCGCGGACGAGCTCGAGCTGCTCGCCACGGTGGAGCATCAGCGGTGGCTCGACGAGCGAACGTCCGCCGGTTGGCGCTACGGCCCGCAGCGCGACGACGAGCGCAGGCTGCACCCGTCCGTGGTCGGCTGGGACGAACTGTCCGAGAGCGAGCGCGACAAGGACCGCAACGCGATCAGCCGACTGCCGGACATCCTCAACGATGTCGGCCTGCGGATCGTCCGGCTCGGACCGCCGAACTGAGGCTGGGGTGAGCACTTCGCCGCCTCGGAGCCCTTTTCCGATCAACGTCCACAGTGGATGGCACTGAGACCCGGCGGGGAATCGAACCCCGACATCACCCGCTTTGCAGGCGGGCCGCTCCACCAGGAACGCCACCAGGTCACTGGGTACCCCCGACGGGATTCGAGCGTGCGGCCTCCGGATCCGGAGACCACAAGCGCCATCCCTGCGGCCACGGGGGCATGGTGAGAGCCGAGGGATTCGAACCCACTCAGCCGAAGCACCGGTTTTACAGACCAGCCCGACTCTCCAGCGTCGGCGGGCTCTCAAGAGGGTGCCTGACGGGAATCGAACCCGCCTGCTCCGGGGCCACAACCCGGCGCGACAACCACTGCGCTACAAGCACCGTACCCGCGGAGGGGATCGAACCCCCGATCTCTGGTGTGTGGAACCAGCGCTCTACCACTGAGCTACACGGGCCTGAACAACGCGGAGGAGGTGGGATTCGAACCCACGGCACCCGAAAGTGCCCGCCGTTTCCAGCGGCGGTTCCGAAACCAGCCGGCTCCTCCACGGCTCCGGCAGCAGGACTCGAACCCTGCACCTGACGGGTCAACCCCCCGCTGCGGGTGATGCCAAAAATAGTCGCGCGTACGGGACTCGAACCCGTTTCTCTGCGGTGAAGGCGCAGGGGCCTACCTATAACCGAACGCGCGTCGCGTACCCCGACCCGGACTCGAACCGGGCACCCCTGCCACGTCAAAGCAGTGCTCTTCCCCATGAGCTACCAGGGCATTGGTGGCGGGTGTCCGATTCGAACGGCGTCTCGGGGTTATGGGCCCCGTATGGTTCCACTCCACCACACCCGCAGTACGCCGCCAGGGACTCGAACCCCGCACCCGCTGATTAAAAGTCAGCTGCTCTAACCTGATGAGCTAGCGGCGCATGGTCTCCCGCCGAGGATTCGAACCTCGATTCACGCCCTAGGAAAGCGCTGCTCTGTCCGTTGAGCTAGCGGGAGGTTGAGCGGCACCCGGGAGTCGAACCCGGCGTGCCGGGCTTAGAAGACCCAGCTGCGCGTCCGGCGCGTGCCGCGTTGTGCCCCCGGGGAATTCCGACATCCCGACCCACCGGTTAAGAACCGGTTGCTCTTCCTCTGAGCTACGGGGGCTTGGCGGTGAGGGCGGGGGTCGAACCCGCACGGGCGGCGAGCCCCAACGGTTTTCAGGACCGCGGCCGGCACCGGTCGGCTGGCCTCACCACAGGCGGAGGAGGGCGGAGTCGAACCGCCAAGGCTTGCGCTCGTCCCGCTTCGAACGGGGTGCCGTCACCACGTCGGCTGGCTCCTCCCTGAGTCGGGCTGGCCGGATTCGAGCCGGCGGCCTCTCGCCACCGGAGCGAGCGCACTACCAAGCTGCGCCACAGCCCGTTTAACAGAGAGCTGGATCCACTTAGCCACCGGGGCCTGATCCATCGTCCCGCCGGGTGGATTCGAACCACCGATCGCTGCCTTATGAGGGCAGTGCCCTGACCGCTGGGCCACGACGGGATGGCGGAGAGCGAGGGGATCGAACCCCCGTGGGGCGTGACCCCATCGACGGCTTAGCAAGCCGCAGCCTTACCACTCGGCCAGCTCTCCATGGCGGTGACGACCGGTCTCGAACCGGCGGCCTCCAGATTGACGGTCTGGCGCTCTGACCAACTGAGCTACGCCACCATGAGTGTGCTCGGGGAGAGTCGAACTCCCACGCCGTTTCACCGGCACCGGGACCTGAGCCCGGCATGTCTACCAGTTCCATCACGAGCACCTGAATGGACCGACCCGGTTTCGAACCGGGCACGCGAGGCTTGCAAGGCGACGCTGTGCACCAGCACCCGGCCCACGGAGCCAGCGGCCGGACTCGAACCGGCTCTTTCCGTCTTACGAGGACGACGCAGGTCCCGACCTGCTCCGCTGGCATGGAGAGCCGGTGACAGGGATCGAACCCGCAATCCGCGCTTTACAAGAGCGCTGCTCTACCATTTGAGCTACACCGGCATGCGCGTACCCTCGGCCGGATTCGAACCGGCACCGTCGACGTCCTCAACGTCGTGCCTCTACCGTTGGGCTACGAGGGCCTGGATCCCGGACGAGGATTCGAACCTCGATTACCGCGTTCAGAGCGCGGCGGCCTGCCGGTTGGCCGACCCGGAAAGGGGCCGGCGAGCCCTTGGAACCCGCCGACCGGTATCAGCGCGCGGCGAGGGCGGCCCACGTCGGAACCCGCGGGGTCACCCGCAGCGGCATCCGCGCCTCGGCCGGCGTCCGGTCACCCTTGCGCTGATTGCAGCCGCCGCAGGCGGCCACGGTGTTGCGCCACGTGTTCTTACCTCCACGGGAGCGCGGCATGACGTGGTCCACGGTGGTCGCGTGACCACCGCAGTACCCGCACCGGCCCTCGTCCCGGGCGATGACACCGGTCCGAGACCAGGCTGGTCCGGCCGAGTACCGCCACTTCGTGACGACGTACTGCACCAGACGAACGACCCTCGGCATCGGGTAGACGCCGATGAGCCGGTCCGGCTCGGCCTCGTGGATCTCCGCGACCTGGCGCAGCAACATCCTGATCGCGTGTTTCACACTGACCCGGTGCAGCGGCCCCAGGTCGGCGTTGACGACGAGTACAGCGTCCACCGGGTCACCTCCTTCGGCTGTTGGTGTGGACGATGGAGCGGCTACCGGGGGTCGAACCCGGGTCTCCACCATGGCAAGGTGGCACTCTGCCGTTGAGCCATAGCCGCAGCTTCGAAGACATGCGTACCCCGGGCGGGACTCGAACCCGCACTGGACGCGGTTTGAACGCGCCGCCTCTACCGTTGGGCTACCGGGGCCTGTGCTGGGGAAGCAGGGCTCGAACCTGCACGAGCGAGATCGTCTCCCGGTCCAAGGCCGGGCGTGTTGCCGGTTACACCATTCCCCATCGTCTGGATACCGCCCGCGACCTCCTGAATGAGGGTCGGGTGAGCTACCGACTGCTCCAACGGTCCATGAATGCCCTCCCCCGGAATCGAACCAGGACTCGCTGGTTTTCAGCCAACCGTGCTGCCGGTTACACCAAGAGGGCATGGGTGGACCGCAGGGGAGTCGAACCCCTCACGCGCTGCCTGCCAGGCAGCACCGCACACCAGTGACGCGCGGCCCATACGTCGGGGACCCGGGAATCGAACCCGGTGTGTCCTGCTCCCAAGGCAGGCGGGTCAACCAGCTCCCTCGCCCCCGAAATGCCCGGCCGCCGTCGACGTCAGCGTCGCCGACGACCGGGCCGTTGTTGTATGTATGCCATCCACTGTGGAGTTTTCAAGGCTGTGCCATGCGCCGCCAGCATGCTGGGGCCGTACGCAAGGGTGGCGGGGATCGAACCCGCGCTACACGGTCTCTTTGGACCGCCGCTCTACCTACTGAGCTACACCCCTATGAAGTTGTTGCCCCGCAACGAAAAACCGCCCGGTCCCTGGCGGGGCGGGCGGCTGGAGGAGCTTGCGCTTCCTAGCCTCGCCACCTGCCCGCGTGGTGCGCTTCCGGCTCGCCACAGTAGGCCGACTCGAATCGGTCCATGGGCAGCGCGGCACACAGCACCGGCATCGCTTGCCGGCTCTGCGTGGCGGTCCAGGTCCTCACGGTCGTACTCCTGCCAATCGGCGATGGTGGTGGTTGGTGCTTCGGGTTCCCTTGCTGAATCCAAGGTACGACGTGTTGATCGCAGGGACAACACCATTTTCGTGTCAACCATCGGCACCCACCGATCGGCCCGGGAGCGACACCGGATCGGCGCTGGGTGCTCACGCCCGCCGTCAGGGTGCCGCGGTGCCGAGGAGAGCGTCGAGCAGGCCATCGGCCAGGCCGACGCGGCGTTCGGTGTCGTCGGCGACCGCCGCGATCACGAGGCTCGCTCCGGCGTCGGGTACCCGCGCCGCCAGGGCGCGCAGCCCCGGCCACCCGCCGCCGTGCCGGTACACGGTGTGCCCGGCGCGCGACCGCACACCCATGCCCCAGGCGTAGTCCAGCACGGTCCCGTCGTTGAGCCTGCCCGGTGTCTGCAGCAGATCCGAAATGCCCAGCCGGTCGGCGTTGAGCGCGTCGTTCCACCGCATCAGATCCGCCGCGGTACTCCAGACTCCGCCGTCGCCCAGTGACAGCGGTGCCGGATGCTCGGCCGCCAGCGGCGCCGCCCGGGCGGGCGCCGGTAGCGGGCCGGGCCAGTAGCGGGTGTCGACCATGCCCAACGGCTCGAACAGGTACCGGTGGGCGAAGTCGGGCAGTGGCCGGCCGGCCGCCCGGGCGGCGGCCGCCGCCAGGCACACGTAGCCGGCGTTGGAGTAGACGTGTTCGGTGCCGGGCACACCTGGCGGCACCGGCGTCCGGGACAGCGCGTCGAGTACTCCATGGCTGGTGCGATCCGCCGGTCCGTCCGCGGCGACGGCGGCGTCAATCTCGGCGTCGGCCGGCAGCGCGCCGGTGTGGTGCACCAGCTGGCGCAGCCGGACGGCACCGGCCCACGCCGGCAGTTCGGGCAGCCAGCGCGACAGTGGCGCGTCCGGGTCCAGCGCGCCGCGGGTGACGAGCAGGGCGGCGCAGGCCGCGGTCAGCTGTTTCGACAGCGACGCCGCGTAGACGAGGGTGTCGGCGCGCAGCCCCGCACCGTCGCGGGTCCGACCCGTGGCGACGAACACCGGGTCGGCGCCGGCGCGGCGCGCCCCGACCACGATCGGTTCGTGCGGCCCGTATCCGGCCCGGCGGATCAGTGCCTCGATGGTCTGCCGCACGCGCGCCAGGGTAGCCCCTCGCCCACCCCGGGATCCACCGCGCCGTGCGGCCGGGTGCGTTCACGGCGTTTGGGTGGCCGGGTCGAGCAGGGACAGGTAGGCGTCGAGTTGGGCCGCGCAGGCCAGGAGGTTGCGGCTGCGCGTGGTCAGCCGGTCCTGCCACGAGTCGAGGAAAGCGCTCAATGCGTGTGCCCCGCCCGCCTCGCGCAGCGATTCGATGAACTGCGCGACGTGGCGTAGCGGGTACCCGCCCCGGCGCAACTGCCGTGCGACCTCGGCGTCGCGGACACTGTCGGGTCCGTATTCGCGGTAACCCGTCGCTCGATCGCGTCCGGGGCGCAGGATGCCCGCGGTTTCCCAGGTGCGCAGTGTCGCCGGGTGCACGCCGAGCCGGCGCGCGAGTTCGCCCACCGTCAGCGGTCGCCCGTGGACGGGGGTGGGTGTCGCGATGGACAGGCTGCCAAGGGCCGCCGCGACCTCGGCGCGGGTGTCGCGTTCGGCGAGCAGTTCGACGTGCGTGGCGTCGATGAGTCGGTAGGCGGATTCGGTGTCGCCGCGGTTGGTCGCGCGCATGATTTCCAGGGCCTGCCGGTGGCCGTGTCCGGCGCGCATCGCGAGGAAGGCGTGCAGGGCCTGCGCGTGCAGCGGTGTGTAACGCCGGTACCCGGTCTCGCTGCGCTCGGTCGGCGGGAAGATGCCAGCGTCGTCGTAGTTGCGGATCGCCTGTGCGGACAGCCCGTGTCTCCGGGCGAGGTCGATGGGTCGCAGCGGGCACCTCCGATTGAGGCTTCCACCCTAGAAGCCCAGGTAAATCTCGCAAAAGTCTTCCCCGAACCTTCAACGATACTGTCGAACGCAGTTCTCTTCGGAAGGGGTCTTCATGTCCACTGCCGCAGCACTGCGTGCCCTCGGCCGCCAAATCGACGACCCGGCAAGCCTGGGTCGTGCCCTCGACGAACTGCTCGCCGCGCGCAACGAGCCGCCGGCCCTGCTCGCCCTCGGTGAGCCGACCCACGGGATCGCGGCGTTCCCGTCGCTGCGCAACGACATCCTCGGCCACCTGGTCGATCGGGGATACCGGTCGATCGCGTTGGAGACCGATGCGTTCGCCGCGTCCATTGTCGAGGACTACGTCGGCGGCGCGACGGCGCGCACCGACCCGCCGGACATCGACACGGTGCTCGCGGCCGGGTTCAGCCACGGGTTCGGTGCCGTGCCGGGCAACCGCGAACTTGTCGAGTGGCTGCGCGCGCACAATGCCGCCCGCGCGCCGGCCGACCGGGTCCGCTTCTACGGCTTCGACGCGCCGTTGGCGTTTTCCGCCGCGCCGAGCCCGCGTCGCTCACTGTCTTCGGTACACGACTACCTGCCCGCGCCGCTGAGGCCCACGTCGGTCCGCGACCTCGACGCGTTGCTCGGCGAGGACCCGGACTGGACCAACGAGGCGGCCATGTTCGACCCGGCGGAGTCGATCGGCGACACCGATCGCGCCCGCGCCCTGCGGATCGTCGCCGACGATCTGGCCAGCGCGCTGCGCCGCGCGGCACCAAGCCTGCGCCCCGCCGACCCGGCCGGCTACGAGCACGCGCTCGCGCACGCACGCACCGCCCAGGGCCTGCTGCGCTACCACGCGGCCATGGCCAGCCCCGCGCCCGATCGCATCGCCACCCTGCTCAGCCTGCGGGCCGAGATGATGGCCGACAACCTGCTCGCGATCGTCGCGCGGGAGCGGCGACGCGGGCCAAGCCTGGTGTTCGCGCACAACGTGCACCTGCAACGCGCGCCCTCCCGGGTGCCGATCGGCGACGACGAGGCGAACTGGGGCAGCGCCGGGGCACTGGTCGGGCTCACCCTCGGCGAGCGCTACGTGTTCCTGGCAACCGACGCGAACCCCGACAGCGACCCAGGCACCCTCCAGCGGGCGTTGGCCGAGGCGACCACCCGACGCGCGCTGTTCCCGGCGAGGGCACTGCACGCCGCCCTTGCCCCGTCCATCGGCGCGGGCAGACCGATCGTGCCCGGCCACCTCCCGCTCAACCCGGCGGATCTGGACGGCGCGGACGCGGTCGTCTTCGTCGCCGACACCGACGGTAAACGGCACCAGTACTGGTAGCCGCTCCCGGTGCGCCGCCAACCGGTAGCCGTCCTCCGCCTCGGCCGAAGCGATCATGCCGCTACGACACCCAACATGCGGACTGCCGATGTCCCATCCCCGCGCGGCGATTGGCCGAATCGACCGCGCGGCGGATCGGGCGCCGGGCAGGATGGAATCCGGGACGCCGAGCGACGATCGCGCCGGAGGGAGGTGTGAGGTGGCCGCCGTCCGGATTCACGGTCGATCGTGGCCATGGCGCGCGGAAGATTCCTGCCGCCGTCGCCCGCCCCACCGACGGAAGCGCACGGCCCCGGGAGCGCGTGACAGATGTCTTCTCACGAGAACGTCGACATTCTCGTCGTCGGCAGTGGTGAGGCTGGGAAATACCTCGCCTGGACCATGGCGGGCGAGGGCCACCGGGTGGCCGTTGTCGAGCGCGCGCTGATCGGCGGGTCCTGCCCGAACATCGCGTGCCTGCCGAGCAAGAACATCATCCACTCGGCGAAGGTCCGTTGGTTCGCGACGCGGGCGGCCGAGTTCGGAGTCGAGCTCGAGTCCGCGGCGACGGACATGAAAGCGGTACAGGCGAGGAAGCGGGCGATGGTCGACGGCCTGCGCCAGCTTCACCTGGACCGCTACCAAGCCAGCGGCGCCGAGCTGATCATGGGTGACGCGCGCTTCGTCGGTGAGAAAACCGTCGACGTCGAGCTGGTTGGCGGCGGTACCCGCCGCATCAGCGGTGAGCGGATGTTCCTCAATCTGGGTACCCGTGCCATCGTTCCGGACGTGCCCGGGCTGATGGCGGCTCGGCCGATGACCCACGTCGAGTTGCTCGACCTCGACCGCCTGCCGGAGCATCTGATCGTCATTGGCGGCGGCTACGTCGGGCTGGAGTTGGCGCAGGCCATGTGCCGCTTCGGCGCGAGGGTCACCGTCATCGAGCACGGATCGCAGTTGGCCGGCTACGAGGACCCGGACGTGGGCGCGGCGATCCTGGAGTTGTTCCGCGACGAGGGCATGACCGTCCACCTTGGAGCCGAGGTGCGACGCGTCGAGGGGACATCCGGCGACCGGGTGCGGGTCAGCACCGCGGGCGGCGACGGTGAGGGCATCGTGGAGGGCACGCACCTGCTGGTTGCCGCCGGCCGTACGCCGAACACGGATGACCTGGGGCTGGAACTGGCCGGGGTGGAGCTCAACGAGAAGGGCTACATCGCCGTTGACGAGCGTCTCGCCACCACGGCCGCGAACGTCTGGGCCATGGGGGACTGTGCCGGCAGTCCGCAGTTCACCCACGCGGCATTCGATGACTTCCGGGTGGTGCACGACAACCTGACCGGAGGCGACAGCACCACCCGGGACCGGCTGCTGGCCTACTGCATGTACACCGATCCCGAACTGGCGCGTGTCGGGTTGAACGAGACCGGGGCCCGGCGCCGCGGCATCCCGTACCGCCTGCTCACCATGCCGATGGCCGCCGTCCTGCGGACCAGGACGCTGTCCGAGCCGCGCGGGTTCATGAAGATGGTGATCGCGGCGGACAGCGACGACATTCTCGGGTTCACCGTCTTCGGGGCCGAGGCCAGCGAACCGATGGCCGCCGTCCAGACGGCGATGGTGGCCGGCCTGTCGTACCGGGACCTGCGTCACGCGATCTTCACCCATCCGACGATGGCCGAGGGGCTGACCTTCTTGCTGAGGAACCGCCCGACGGCGCCCAGCCATTAGGGTCCGTCGGCCGATCATCGACCGGCGGACCCGCGACCGGGAGCCGAGCGTCGCCGCGACCGGCGGTGTGGTGACCCACCGCCGGTCGCGGCGCCCCGACGATCAGTACGGCTGGTAGGTGTACTCCGCGTGCAGCGTCATCGTGTTACCTCCGGTCGACGGCAGCCCGAGCCGCTCGTCGACCTGCCGTTCGTGGCCGCGGCAGTCGGTGGCGGCCGGAACGGTGAAGGCGGTGTCCTGCAAGGTGAAAACCCTGATCGGCGGGTCGGTCGAAATGGTGGTTGTATCGCCGACCCGGGCCGCGTGAGTCTTGACCGGCGCCCCCAGCGTCCCGATGGTGCAGTTCGTTCCCAGGTCGGGTCCGCGCACGGCGAGCCGCAGGTAAAGGCCGCCCGGGTCGGGACCGTTGCCGATCAGGTCGGCATACCCGGCGTAGCGTAGCTGCACGGTCATCCGCGGGCCCCTGCCGCCGCGGGCGGGGATGGCGACGGCCGGCGACTGCAGCGTGCCGAAGATCTGCCCGTCGTCGCCGCTGGGCAGCGGACCTTCCGCGTGTACCAGCCGCAGCGGCACGTCCCGCAGCCTCACCCGGCCGATGGTGAGGTCGCCGTTGGCCAGATGCACCTCGCACTGCCAACCGGTCGGGTCGAGCCCGGCCGGCAGGGTAGGACAGTCCGAGAAGTCGAACGCCGACGGATCTGTGGGCAGCGGCACCGGATGGGCGGCGGCCGGTGCGGCCAAGGCGAGCGTGGCCGTCGCGATCGCGGCGACGACCAGCGCCAGGGCCCTGGCCGGCCAGGTGCGGATCAGTCTGGTTCTCACCCCTCCGGCACTCGTCGGCTCGGTTCGTCTCGGTACGCCCGGCGTCATTGATCTCATGAACGGCGAGTATTCCGCGATGCGGGCCGCAGGTGATCGGGTCAATCCCTGATTCGATCCCCGACATGACCCGGACACCGGGGCGTCCCGGGTCCGAGGGGCGGGTCGGGGACGATCGAGTGAACCAAATTCCCGGCGCGGCGCGATAGTTCTTGTGTGCGGCGAAGAAGCAGACAGGAACCGCAGCGGCCGGTCGACGAGCGCAGCAGCGATGCCGAGTTGCTGCGTGCCATCGCGGCCGAGCGCACCGAGGCGCTGCGGTTGCTGCATCACCGGCACGCGCCGTGGCTGCGCGCCCGGCTGCGCCGGCGCTGCGCGGACCCCGACCTGGTCGATGCCGCGCTTCAGGACACGTTCGTCGCCATCTGGACCGACGCCCACCGGTACGAGGCGACCGGTGCCGACGCCGCCGCCTGGATCTGGACCATCGCCGCCCGGCGGCTCGTGTCCGCGCTGCGCGGCCCCGCGCACCGCTGGCTGAGCGGCGCCACCCCCGAGTTGCCCGACGTCGCCACGGCACCCTCGGCCGAGGAGGTGGTGCTGTTGGGCATCGAGCACGGCGACCTGGGCGCGGCGCTCGACCGGATCCCACCGGAGCTTCGGGCGCTCATCCAGGCCACCGCCATCGACGGGTTGACCGTGCGGGAAGCGGCCAGGCTGCTCGGCATCGCGGAGGGCACGGCGAAGACCCGGCTGATGCGCGCCCGGGCCCGGTTGAGGGAGTTGCTCACATGACCGGCTGGCACATCGACGCGGGGTTGCTCGCGGACTACGACCGGGGATCGCTCGACCCGAGCCGGGTCATGGCCGTCGACGCCCATCTGCTGGCCTGCGCCTCCTGCCGCGCACGCGTCGCGGTCGACCCGGGGTGGCTGGCCGGCAACTGGGCGGGGGTGTTCGACGCGGTCCACGCGCCCCGGCAGGGCGCGCTACGGCGGTTGCTGGGCCGGGTCGGGCTGCCCGAGCACCGCATCCAACTGCTCGCCGCGACGCCGGCCCTGCGCTGGTCCTGGCTGAGCGCGACCGCGGCGGTGCTGGCCCTCGCGGTGGCCGCGGCCTACCTCGGCCAGCCCGGGGCGCGGGCCAGCGACCTGGTCTTCCTCGTCTTCGCACCGGTTCTGCCGGTACTGGCGGTCGCCACCGCGTACGGGCCACCGGCCGACCCGATGCACGAGATCACCGGTACGCTGCCGGCGGCCGGGCCCCGGCTCGTCCTCTGGCGCGCCACCATGGTCGTCGCTGTCGCGGTGGCCATGGGCCTGGCGGCGGCGGTCCTGCTGCCCGGCCCGGGTCGGTACGCCGTGGCCTGGCTGCTGCCCGCACTGCTGCTCAGCATAGGGAGCCTGGCGCTGAGCACCCTCGTCCCGCTCGCGACCGCCGCCGGGCTGCTGGGCGGCGCCTGGCTGATCGTCGTGGGCGGCGCGGCCCTGGCCCACCGTGAATCCTCGCTGGCGGTCATCTTCGGTGGCACCGCGCAACTCTGCTACCTGCTCGCCGCCGCGCTGGCCGTCGCGGTGCTGACCGTGCGGCGAGGCCGCTTCGACCCGGGGGAGACCCGATGAGCACAGTCAGCATCGGCGGGCTCAGCAAGCGTTACGGGGCCACGGTCGCGCTGGACGATCTGGACCTGGAGCTCGGGACCGGGGTGACCGGCTTCCTCGGGCCGAACGGCGCCGGCAAGACCACCTTGCTGCGCGCTCTGGCCACCGCGCTGGCGGCCGACCGGGGCCGGCTGCGGCTCCTCGGTCTCGACCCGGCGGTGTCCGGGCAGCGGACCGAACTGCGCCGACGCATCGGCTACCTGCCGCAGAGTCCTGGGCTCTATCCCCAGTTCACCGCCTACCAACTGCTCGACTACGTGGCGGTGCTCAAGGAGCTGACGGACGGCCGGCGGCGCCGGGCCGAGGTGCGCCGGGTGCTCGACGAGGTCGAGCTGACCGACCGGGCCGGGACCAAGGTGCGCAAGCTGTCCGGCGGGATGCGGCAGCGGCTGGCCCTGGCCCAGGCCCTGCTCGGCGAGCCCCAACTGCTGATCCTTGACGAGCCCACGGTCGGCCTCGACCCGGAGCAGCGGATGCTGTTCCGGTCCCTGATCTCCCGGCTCGGCGAGCGGCGCACCGTGCTGTTGTCCACCCACCAGACCGAGGACGTGGGCGCGCTCTGCGAACGGGTGGTGGTGATGAACTCGGGGCGAGCCGTCTTCGATGGCAGCCCGCGGGAGCTGATCGCCGTCGCCGATGGTCGGGTGTGGCTGTCGACCACGGCTCCGTCCGGCTCCCGGGCGTACTGGCGCAACGCGGACGGGCTGTACCGGACGCTGGGCGACCAACCCGAGGGCGCGCGGCCCGGTCAACCGTCCCTTGAGGACGGATATTTGCTGCTGCTCGGCGCCTCGGCTCGGATGGGGGCACAGCGATGACGGCCACGCTCGTACCGCCGCCGGCGCGGCATGCCGGCCGGGTGGCCACGGTCGCCCTGGCCCGCGCCGAGACGCGCCTGGTGCTGCGCAGTCCGCTCCTGTGGGGCGGCGCGGTGCTGTCCCTGGCGCTGTGCACGGTCACCGGGTGGAACAGGATGCCGACCTGGGAGGCGTTCGCCCGGGACGCCGGGATGTCCTCGCTCGTGCTGGCCGGCGCGCTGCTGCTGGCCGGACATCTGGCGGCGAGTCGGGACCGGCGCGCCGGGGCGGATAGCCTCGAGGCGGTGCCGACGACCGCCGCTCGGCGCGGCGCCGGCCTGCTTGCGCTGGTGCTGGTGGGTGGTGCCGCCGGCGCCTCGGTCTGCCTCGCCGGGCTGCTGCTCATGCTGCCGGCCTGGCCGGTCGGGCGGTTCGACCCGTGGGTACTGCTGGTCACCGTGGTGGTTCCGGCGACCGGTGCGGCGCTGGGGATCGCGGTGGGGCGTTGGCTGCCCGCGACGGCCGCCGGGCCGCTGACCCTGGTCGCGGTGGCGGTCGTCCTCGCCGGCCTGCCGGTGCTCAGCACCGGCTACGACAGTGTGGTCTGGCATCTCTTCCCGGTGCCCCAGGCGCCCTGGGAGACCGGGGCCGCTCGCCCCACCGGGTGGCACCTGGTGTACCTGCTGGCCGTGCTGGCGGCGGTCGTCGGGTTGCTGTGGCTGAGATATCGCCGTCTCATCGCGGTCGGTGTCATTCTCGCGGCGGTCGTCGCCTCGGGGATCGCCATCGACCAGCAGGTGCGGGCCACCCCGAAAGTCATCTACGAGGCGATGGAGGACGCGTTGACCGGGCCGGCGGTGCTGACCTGCCAGGTGCACGCTGGCGTGCGGTACTGCGCACTCCCGCACTACGCGGCCTGGATTCCACTGTGGCGCAAGGCGGTCGAGCCGGTCGCGGATAACCTCCCGGCCGCGGCGGCACGGCCGACCGTCCGCCAGCTCGGCGGCTCGGACGACGGGAAGCCCCTGGTGGCCGGGACCCCGGAGATCGTCACCCCGATCCGCTGGGGACGGCACGGGCGATGGGTGGAGGACTCCCGCACGCGGCTGGCCGTGGCCTACACCACCGCGGCCACCGGGCTGACCCGCCGCGCCCCCGCGGCCGACGTGAGTTGCTCGGGCGCCGGCCAACATCGCACCGTCGTGGCCCTGTGGCTGCTGGCGCAGGCCCTGCCCGACGGCGCGCGACGGCTGGCCGACGGCGAATTGACCCTGGGGCTGGTCCGCTACGCCCCGGCCGACGCGCGGGCCGCGACGGCGCTGCTGAGCCGGCCGCACGATGAGGTGGCCAACTTCCTGGCGGCACACTGGGCACAGGTCATGGACCCGGCCTCGACGGCTCTCGCGCCGCTGGGCGTGACGACCATGCCGCCGCCGATCCCGACCGGCGACGCGCCGGCGGCATCCGGAGCGCCGGGCCCGCCGAGGGTCTGCGGGTGAGCGTCTTTCGCCTGGGGCTGCTGCTGGTCCGACCGCTCGCCCGGGCGGTGCCCTGGTGGCCCCTGGCCGCCGCCGCCGCGCTCGCGGCGCTCAGCCAGCTACCCGCGCTGCTCGCCGAGCCGGCGCCGGGCCTCGCGCTGCCCGGCCTCCGGCTGGCGGCGGCCGGGCTGGGCGCGGCGGTCTGCTTCGCGATGCCGGACCGCATGGCCTCGACGGTGATGGCGCCGTCCCCGCGATGGCTGCGACAGTGGCTGCGGGTGGCCCTGACCTTGCTGCCGGCCGCTGTGGTCTGGGCGCTGCTCTACCGGGCGGTCGTGGCCGTCGGCGGCCGGCTGGTCGCCGGACCCGCCGGTTACCTTACGTTGCAGGCGGCGGTGTGCGGGTTGACCCCGCTGGCGGCGGCCGCCGTGGCGGCGCGATACCGCGACGAGCTGAGCGCGGCGCTGACCGGGCCGCTCGTCGCGGGCGTCGCGCTGGTCGGGACGCTGTTCTTCACGGGTACCAGGTCGCCGTGGCCGATCCCTGCTCAGCCGGGATGGACGGTCGCACAACTGTGCTGGCCCGTGGCATTGGCGGTGAACGCGGCCGTACTCCTGTTCGCCAACCGGGACGTGTTCCGCTCCTGAGACCCCGTCGATCCGAACGTCGTCCTCGAATGACCTCGGAGGTCATCGGGTCCGGCGTTAGTCGAATCGGCGCCGCAGGTACCAGGAGAAGTAGCCGGCGTACCGGCGCTGCAACTCGGGCCGGCGCCAGTCCCGGCCGCCGATGATCCGGCGGCACGACGGCGTACCGCAGCGGCACGGCATCTCACCGTCGTAGTCGTCGAACAGCGCGTAGTCGGTGGTCAGCTCCTCGCCCTCCGCGATATCCCGCATCGCCACGAGCACCACGTTGCCAGCGAAGCCCACGTTGGGTTCGCACGAGTGGTTGAGGAACAGCATCACCGGCTCGTACTCCGCGTCCTGGATCGCCGCCAGGTGCAGGTTGTCGGCGATCTGGATATCCGATTGCCGCAGCCGCTCGGGCAACTGCTGGAGGGTCGCCGTGTCCACGATGTGGCCGCCCTTGACCGCGACCACCTCGTCCTTGTCGATGGGCGCCACCGCGATCAGCCCTCGGCCCTGGATCGCGCTCGGCCCGCCCTTGACCGCCTTGGGGGAGATGTAGCTCGACACAGACATCATCGGCACGATACGCGCACCCCTCACCCTCGGGCCCCGCGCCGGCCGGGCGTCGGGCCGCGCCCGCCGGGGGTGCGGCCGCGCCAACCGGGCCCAGAGCCGTGCCGGGCGGGTGTCAGGCCGCGCCGGTCTGCTCGCAGTCCGCGGCCATCGTCATCGCGGCCGTGCCAACATCGAGGGTGGCCAGGTCCTGGTTCGAGGTGCCCTTCGCGGCGCGCCACGCGGCGAGCCTGTCCGACAGGCGCTGGCCGTCGGTGTGAACCAGTGCGGTCGTCGATGACCGGGCGGCGTCCACGATGGCGGACAGGTTCGGATCGTTCGGGTCGACGAGGCCCGTTGTGACATCGGTGGTCGAGTTGAGCAGCCGGCAGGCCGTCTGCGCGTCGGGGTCGGCGACGCCCGTGGGGACGGCCGGAGGAGTCGGTGAGGGCCCTGGTGCCGCGGCCCAATCGGCCGTCGTACCGCAGCCAGCCTGGGCCAGGAGCCCGTAGGCCATCAGTACAAGCGTCCCAATTTGCCGGTTTCGCGCGCTGTTCATGTGGCCAGCCTGGGCACCAGGCGCCCAACCGTCGAGCAGCGGCCCGGCGCGCCACCCGGTGTGTCGCGTTACCGTCACGCCCGTGACCTGCCGAGCCTGACGTGAACCAGACCGGCGGGCCGTACGCCCGCCGGTCTGTGCCCGCCATGGTCGCCGCCTGCCGTGATCACAACCGACGGCGGGCGCGGACGATCCCGGCGTTACCGCCTACCGCGTTACTCCGAGAACTGCGGCATGGTGTTGAAATGCTGGTGGAACCAGCGATCCGGGGGCGCCACGAACGCGCCGCGCTTCCATTCGACCGTCTCGATCCGCTCGCCCTCCCGCCACATCAGCGAGTAGCCCTCGCCGCTGGTGATGACGATGTGGGTGCCGGCCCCGTGGCGGTGCGCCTTCTTGTAGGTACCGACCGGGAACTCGGACAGGTGCGCGCCGATCGAGGAGTTGACCAGTTCCAGCTGCCGGTTGGAGCCGCCACGGGTCGGCCGCTTGATCAGCGGTACCTGGTTGACGTCGGCGATGAAGTTCGTTTCCCACAGCCGGAAGCCCTGGTCGACCGTGTCGCCGTCGAACTGGGTGTCGCCGGTGAACCGGTCGGTGAAGTCGAAGTCGGTGCCGAAGATGAAGTCCAGATTGTGGATGAGGTTCATGTACACCGGCGCGTTGTTGGTCGCCACGAGCCGCGCGGGGTCCACCCGGCTCGCGTTGTGATGCTGGTAGTGCACGTTCAGCGGGATCGCGAACAGCGCACCGTCGGACCACTCGAACGTCGTCCGGTCGCCGCGGTCGTTCCAGATCGTGGTGAACCCATGCCCGGCCACCACGTGTACGAGTTCGTCGTACAGGTGGCGCTGCGGCGTGATCGATTCGCCCGCGCCGAGTTCGATCCCGCCGCACCTCGCCGACCGGATCACCAAACCGGCCGACGCGCGCGGGTAACGCGGCGGCTCTCGATACCCGCGATATCCAACGGAACTTGGCCGCGTGGGTGGTGTGGGGCGCGGCGGATTCGGCTCCACCGCGTCCCACACCACCCACGTGTCGATGCTTGCTCGACCGTCAGCCGGTGGTCTCATTCTTGCCCAGCCGGCGGATCCAGCCGTTCGCGGTGTGCCGCGGCACGCTGTACCGGTCGGCCACCGCGGCGGCACTGCCGGCCTGCTGGAACACGACGGCGAAGTTGTCGGGCATCCGCCGGTACGCGCGCTCGCTGGTCGGGGCGGTGTCCTTGGTGGTCGTCTTCTTGGCCGGGTCGGGCTTCGCGGCGCTCTTCGCCTTCGTGGTCTCGGTGCTTGGAGCCGGGGCGGCCTTCGCGGCCGCCGCGCGGCCCGAGCGGGCCGGCTTCGCCTCCTCGGCGGCCGCGGTCGACTTCGCGGGAGCGGCGGACTTGGCGGCCGTGGTCGACTTCGCGGGAGCGGCGGACTTGGCGGCCGTGGTCGACTTCGCGGGAGCGGCGGACTTGGCGGCCGTGGTCGACTTCGCGGGACTGGCCGACTTGGCGGCCGCGGCCGACTTTGCGGGAGCGGTCGACTTGGCGGGACTGGTCGACTTGGCAGCCGCGGTCGACTTGGCGGCTGCGGTGGACTTGGCGGGGGCGGTGGACTTTGCGGCTGCGGTCGACTTGGCGGGGGCGGTGGACTTTGCGGGAGCGGCCGACTTGGTGAGGGCGGCGGCCGGCGTGGTGGCCCCGCGACGGGCCGACCGCGACGAGCGGGCCGGCCGCGTCGCCGACGCCGGCTCGGCGGCCGCGGCGCGGGACTTGCGTGGTGGAGCCGCCGCGGCGCCGTCCTCGGTCCGCGCGGGTGCCGTGGCGACCGCGGCCTTGGCGGAGCGGGCCTTGCGCGGGGTGCGCCTGGCAGTCGCGGCCTCGGTAGCGGGTTGTTCGACGGCCGCTGTGGCCGGAACCTCGATCGTCGTCGCCGGCCGCCCGGCGCTCACCGCGGGGATCGGCGCTGCCGGCATGATGGCCCGCAGCAACGTGCTGTAATCGATGGCCGGTAGCGCACCGGTGGCTAAACCACCGCCAGCGTGCAGGTGCAGATCGGTAAGCGTGATGCCGTCGCTGGTGATGTCCAGCCGCAGCGTCGTGCTCGTGGCGCCGCCGTCATCGGCAGCGATGGTGATGGTGTAGGAGGTCACGGTTGCCACTCTCGCGGTAGTGAGACAGGGAAGCCGACCGGACGTCGTTTCGGCGGGCATTCGCGGACCCTACCGATGGCTTGACCGACAACATACTGGTCGTCTCTTGCGGGAGACCATTCTACGATCTCCGCCGCTTGCCCTGGTACAGGGCGGCCCGCGTGCCCAATCAGGCGTAGGTCAGCGTGACGTTCGCGGTGCCGGCGCGCCGCCGATGCGGCCCCGTACCCGACGAATCCGCGCGGTGGCCCCGGCTCGCGGGGAATCGGTGTCGGTGACTTGCGCAGCGGAGCCCGCCGGGTGGGCCATGCGGCGGGAGATGAGCGGGCTCAGCGCGCCCACCCCGGCGGCGGCGGAGATTCCCGCGACGAGGCTGAACCACCACACCGCCGCCGGTCCCTCGGCGGCGTAGACCGCGGTGCCCACGGCCAGGGCGATGAACCGCGCCACCCCCCAGATCCACTGGTAGCTGCCCTGGTACCGTCCGCGCGCCGAGGCCGGGGCGAGGTTGGCGACGATGGCGCCGGGAAGGCCGCCGGTCGCCGCCTCGCCGATCGACCACACCACCACGGATCCGGCGAACGACCAGGTGTCGTGGGCGAGGCCGGTGAGCGACACGCCGAGCGCCACGAGCATGCTGGCGACCACGTAGACGGGTACCTGCCGGAATCGAGCCAGGACGTTCGTGGCGATCGGCTGGAGCACCACCACCAGAACCGCGTTGAGGGTGGCCATCGTGCCGAGCGTGGTCGTGGACAGCCCGTGGTCGCGGATGGCCAGCGGCAGGCAGACCTCGGTCAGCGAATAGATCACCAGCGCCACGCCGAACAGCGGGAGCAGCACGCGCATCAGCGGGTCCCGCCACACCACGGCGTACCCGGTCGGCGCGTCCGCCGGGGTGCGCGGCGCGCTCTCGCCGCGTCCGCCGGGCAGCAGTACCGCGACGACGAGGGCGAATGCCAGGCAGGTCCCCGAGTCCAGGGCGAACAGCAGCCAGTACCCGTGCGCCGCCAGGAACCCGCCGAGCACACCGGCCACCGCCGTACCGATGTTGATCGCCCAATGGAACAGGGAGAACGCGGCGCGACGCCGCTCGGCCGCCACCGCGTCGGTCATCATCGCGCCGGCGGCCGGGCTGACCATGGTGGCCGTCGCGCTCAGCAGCACGGCCGCGGCCGCGAGCGTGGGCACGTTCGGCGCGGCGAACAGCAGCCCCTGTGCCACGGCGGTACCGATCAGCCCGATCAGCATCGTGGGCCGCCGGCCGGCGCGGTCGGCGGCCAATCCGCCGAGCACGGGCCCGATGAGGTTGCCCGCGCCCAACGCCCCCAGGACGTATGCGACCTGTGCCGTCGGGACTCCCCGGGCACCGAGGTAGAACACGAGGAACGGGGTCACCATGTAGCCGAGCCGGTTGATCACGGTACCGGCGAAAATGATCCATGCGGTGCGGGGCAGGCCGCTGAAGGTCGATAGCACGGGGAGAATCCTGCGGGCCGGCGTAGACTGCTGCCATTAATTAAGCCGAGACCGAATCCAGGAGCCGAAAGTGCTGTCCGAATTAGCCTTCTCGGCCGACGATCTGGCGCACACCCGGTTCGCCGTCTCGCCGATGTGGCAGGTCGTGACCAGCTTCCAGCTCCTGGCGGCCGGCTCGGCGCATCCGGTCCACAACGCCTGGATGGGACAGGTGCGACCCCGGCTGACCGCGGCGGGGCTGGACTCCGGCTGGCTCGCCGACCTCATTCCGGCCGCCGGCTACCTTCCCGATTTCCTGAACCCGTTCCCCGACCGGCCCGCTCCCACCCTGGCGGCGGAGCTGGCGGCCATTCGCGCGACCCCGGACGACCAGGTCCACACCGATCTCGACGTGCTCTCCCGCACCGGTGCCCGCATCCGGGCGCTGCGCGCGGATCCGGAGGGCCGGCTGCCCCGCCTCGCCGAGGAGATCGAGACCTACTGGCAGTTGGCGCTGGCGCCATACTGGGCGAGGATCCGCTCGGTACTGGATGCCGACGTGTTCCACCGGGCCAGGCAGGTGGCCGAGCGCGGCGCCGCTTACCTGTTCAACGACCTGCACGGGACGGTGAGCTGGGACGACAACACTCTGCGGCTGGTCCGCCGGCAGTGCGAGATCTCCCGGGAGACCACCGGCTCCGGCCTGCTCATGGCCCCGTCCGTCTTCGCCATTCACGTGCTGACCTGGTCACGCCCGCCGCACCCACCGCAACTCGCCTATCCGGCCCGGGGCACCGGCGGCCTCTGGGAGCACCGACCGATCAAGCGCGCCGACGGCATCGCGGCCGTCATCGGCCGCTCACGCACCGTGCTGCTGGCCGAACTCGAGGCGCCCGCGTCGACGACCGAACTCGCGCGGCGCACCGGCATCTCGGCGGCCGCGGTCTCGCAGCACCTGACCGCGCTGCGGAACGCGGGGATGGTGAGCCCTCACCGGGCCGGGCGCTTCGTCTTCTACGCCCGCACCGCCGCCGCGGAGTCTCTGCTCACCGCCGACTGACACCCCACCCCGCGCGTCCTTCCGGGCACGAGCGCTCGCCGTTCCAAGCCGGGGCGTGCTGGCCGGCGGACGTTGCCCCTGGTGGAGCGCCGGCTCCACCAGGGACGTCGTTGGGTTAACCCGATCCGGAAAGCGGGCCCGGCCGACGACTGGCGCAACCACGCCGCACGGTCGAGGTCGGGCGGGGCCGCGCCGGGCGCGGGCTACGCGCCTAGCAGCGCCTGGGCCGCGCCGCGAACGGAACGGTACGCCGTGTCGAGCAGCGACGGGTCCGTCGCGACGCCGGGCCGGTCGTCCGGGGTGTGAAACTGCGGGAAC
The DNA here is from genome assembly GCF_039543385.1 of Rugosimonospora acidiphila. NCBI lineage: Bacteria > Bacillati > Actinomycetota > Actinomycetes > Micromonosporales > Micromonosporaceae > Rugosimonospora > Rugosimonospora acidiphila. The sequence continues at coordinate 41,864 of NZ_BAABJQ010000002.1, read as the reverse complement.
TGCCCGGCGAACGACAGCAACGGCACCGAGCTGCCCAGCTTCTGGCTCCAGACCGCACCCTCGCCGGGGAACGTCGGGGTGGGGACGAAGTTGCCCAGCTGTACGGCCTCGGCGAGGCCCGGCACCGAGGCGACCGGGGGGTTGCTGGCCACCACCCGGGGGACGAGCCCGAAGTGCCCCTGGGTGTCGGTGCCCCCGGCCGCGATGGAGGCACCGATGTGGAAGACCGCGGTGGGCCGCAGCTCGAATGCGTCCTGGAGGTAGGCCCGAGCGCCGAAGTTGTTGAGTTCGTGTCCGCTGTTGCCCAGGAAGAACACCGGATGGGTACGTGCCAGGTCCGCCGCCAGCTCCAGCGCCACCGCGATGCCGGAACCCCGCTCGGCGGCGCAGGTGAACCAGCCGCTCAGCGGGGTGGTGACGACGATCGGATCGGCCACGGGCTTGCCGAACCAACCGGTGATGTCGTGGCTGCGGTCGTTGACGATCCGCGCGCTCAGGTGGGCCTGCACGTCCCGCGCGGCCTGATCGGCCAGCCGGCCGGGGATGAACAGGGTGGGCACGCCGGTGGTCGCCGCCGCCGGGTCGCGGTTGTCGGCCACCAGGCCATCGTAGGTGGGGTAGCCCCGGTTGGCGTTGAAGACCGGCAGGACAGCAAGCCGGGCGTTGTCGGCTTTCGCGTCCTTGACGGCGGCGAGGACCTCCGCGTCGCCGCCCGTGTCGCTGATCGTGACGGACCTGACGAACGGCTTGTCGCTGCTGACCTCGCCGACTCCCTCGTAGTACAGCGGGATCGTCTGCGCGGTCCGGCCGGCCACCCGCACCTGGGCGGTCCATTCGTAGCGCGGGTACGAGTAGTCCCACCGGGACGTCTTGGCTCCGCGCTGACGCAGCTCGGACTGGAACCAGTCGAGCGCGGCGGCTTCGGTGTCGGTGCCGGTGCGGTGGACCGGCCAGCGGCTGTAGGCCTTGACGATGTCGTAGAGCCTGGCCCCGAGCGAGGTGTCGGCCGGAGCGCGCGCACCGGCCCAGGCCGGCGTCGCACCGAGCGTGGCGGCGCCGAGAGCCGCCATCCCACCGATCAGGACGCCACGCCGCGTCGGCCTCAGTCGCGAATCGCGATCAGCAGTTCCCATGTATCCGCCCTCCGGAAGGCCTCGCGGGCCGGTCGTCACGCTACCCTGCATATCCGATCAGATAAGTAGGTAATTCCTCAAGCGTCGCCCCTGTGGGACGGATCACCTGGTCGGGCGTCGGCCCGGTCAGCAGCTCGGCGCGGCCGGTCCTGATCGGGCCGGCCGCGCCGAGCTGCCACGTCAGGCCGGGGACCGGAACCGGTGGCGACCGCTGGACACTTCGACCGGATCGGCACCGGGCAACTGGACGCTCGCGGTGCTTCCGGTGGGAACTCGAAGGTCCAGCTCCAGCGCGCCGCCGTCGTCCAGGTGCCAGCCGACCTCGGCTCGCCCGTACGGGGTCAGCAGCGCAGCACGCGCGTGAGTCAGCCCGCCGCCCGGCCGGGGCCGCACCAGCAGGCGCCGGTACCCGGGGGCGGCCGGTGCCAGGCCGGCGACCGTGGCGTGCAGCCAGTCCGCCACCGCGCCGAGCGCGTAGTGGTTGAACGAGTTCATCCGGTCGGGGTTCGGTGTGCCGTCCGGCCGCAGGCCGTCCCAGCGTTCCCAGATCGTGGTGGCCCCGTTCAGGACCGGGTACAGCCAGGACGGGCAGTCGGTGGCCAGCAGCAACCGGTACGCGGCCTCGATGGCGCCGCCCTGACTGAGCGCGTCGCAGATGACCGGGGTGCCGGCGAAGCCCGTGGCGATCCGCCAGTGAGCCTCCTCGACCAGTTCGACCAGCCGGCGGTGCGCCGCCTCTCGGGGCGCGCCGGGCGGGATCAGGCCGAAGCGTAGCGCCAGGGCGTAGGAGGTCTGCGCGTCGTTGGTCAGCGCTCCGGACGGCAGCACGTACCGGCGGCGGAAGGCGTCGGTCACCGCGTCCGCGAGTTCGGCATACCGCCGCTGGTCGTCGTGCCGGCCCAGCACGTCCGCCATCCTGGCGAGGGTCGCCGCGGAGTGCGCGAAGTAGGCGGTGGCGATCAGGTACTGGTCGGCCTTGGCCGCGGCGGGTTCGTCCGGTGGCGCGGTCGGGTCGAGCCAGTCGCCGAACTGGTGCCCGTGCGTCAGCAGGTGGCTTTCGCCGGCCCGGCGGTCCAGCAGGTCGACGTACGCCCGCGCGCTGGCGTACTGGCGGGCCAGGATGCCCGGGTCGCCGTAGCGCTCGTACAGGGTCCACGGGGTCAGCACCGCGACGTCGCCCCACACCGCCGCCGGCTCGGCCGGCTGCACCTCGGCGTCGGGCACCGAGGGCACCACGAGCGGCACGTTGCCGTCGGGCGACTGCTCGGCCGCGACGTCGCGCAGCCACGAGCGCAGCATGCCGGCGCAGTCGAACAAAAAGGAGGCGGTCGGGGCGAATACCTGGATGTCACCGGTCCAGCCGAACCGCTCGTCGCGCTGCGGGCAGTCGGTGGGCACGTCCAGGAAGTTGCCCCGCATGCTCCACACCACGTTGCGGTGCAGCTGGTTGACCCGCTCGTCGGAGCACTCGAACCAGCCGGTGCGCGGCATGTCGGTGTGGTACACCCGCGCGGAAACCGCCGCCGGATCGAACTCGCCCGGCCAGCCGCCGATCTCAAGGTACCGGAAACCGTGGAAGGTGAACCTCGGCTCCCACACCTCCGGCCCGCCGCCGCGCAGGACGTACCGGTCGGTGGCCCCGGCGTCACGTAGGGACCGCACGTCCAGTTCGCCGCCGTGAAGGATTTCGGCGTGCCGCAGCGAGATCGTGGTGCCGGCCGGGCCGTCCACCGTCAGTCGACAGCGACCGGTGAGGTTCTGTCCAAAGTCGACGATGACGCGGTCAGCGTCGGTGGACACCACCCGGGCCACGGTGAGCTGTTCGGTGCAGCGCACCGGTGGTCCGGTCGGCGCGACCAGGTTCGCGGTGCCCTGGTCCAGCACCGCCACCCGCGGCCAGGCCGACGCGTCGAAGTCCGGCGCGGACCATCCGGGTAGCTCCAGCCGGGCGTCGTAGCTTTCCCCGTCATAAATGCTCGAGGAGGTGATCGGGCCGGGTGCCCAGCGCCACGTCCCGTTGCTGGCGATGATCTGGCGGCGGCCGTCGGCGTACCAGATCTCCAGCTGGGCCAGCAGTGCCACCCGATCGCCGAACAGGCCCCGGGTGCCGCCGTTGAAGCCGAGCCGGCCGGCATACCAGCCCTCGGCCAGCCAGGCGCCGAGGGCGTTGCGCCCGGGCCGGATCAGTCCGGTGACGTCGTAGGTCTGGTACCGCAGGTGGTGGTGGTAGCTGGTCCAGCCCGGTGCCATCGCCTGATCGCCCACTGCCGTGCCGTTGAGCTCCAACTGGTACAAGCCGAGCGCGGTGGCGTAGACCCGGGCCCGGGCGACCGGCCCCGAAACCTCGAATTCGCCGCGCAGCAGCGGCGGGGACTGCTCCACGGTCGGGTCGACCGGCCGATCCGGGGTGACGAACCGCGCCAACCAGTTCGATGTGGGCAGTCCACGTTCGACGGTGGTGGGCACACTCCAGTCGCTGGGCGCCTCGCCGTCGCGACCCCAGACCCGGGCTCGTACGGCGACCCGCTGGCGGGGCTCCAGCGCGGCGGCGGGCCACGGAACAAGGACGCTGTCCGCGCTCTCCACCCGCCGCCGGGCCAGGGGAGAGCCGGCCGGGTCAAGCACCTCGATCTCGTACCCGGCCTGGGTCCAGCCGTCCGGCGCGGATACCCGAAACGAGAGGCGCGGGTTGGGTTCGTCGATGCCCAGCGCCTCGGGCAGGTGCTCAACGCGCACCGGCTCGACGGTGACACCCGGCCGGTCGCCGTCGACCTCGGGGGACCGGCCGGGGGACAGGGTGGCGCGACCGGCTGACCGCTCAAGAGACGTCATGGCCGTGACCTTTCCGCGAAGGCGCGCAGTGCGGCACCCGGGTCCTCCGGGAAGCCCGTCACGCCGCGCGAGGCGTCGAACTGGTAGATGCGCTGCCGGGGCCAGGCGCGCCACTCTTGGGCGCGGGGCAGGCCATCGGCCAGCGCCGCGTCCAGGCCGTCGGCGAGCAGCCGGTCCCCGCACCGGCGCAGCAGCCGGTCCAGCAACTGCGGCTGCTCGGCGCTGCGCTCGTGCCGTTCGTGGGGATCGCGGCGCACGTCGAACAGCTGGGTGCGCCCGCCGTTGGCCAGCCAGATGAGCTTCCAGTCGCCGGTGCGCAGCATCATCTTGAAGTTGTTCTGGCCGGGCTTCCCCCAGAAGCCGTAAAGCTCCTCGCGGCCGGCCGCGGAGCCGTCCAGCCGGGCCACCAGGTCCACCCCGTCGCGTGGCTGCGGCGCGCCGGCCGCGCCTGTGCACAGCCCGAAGATGTCGGTGAGACTGGCCAGCGTGGCGTCCCGTCGTCCGCCGCCCGGCCATCGGGCAGGCCAGCTGACCAGCAGCGGAATCCTGGTGGACGCCTCGAAGAAGCTCTCCTTCTGCCAGCCGTGGTGGTCACCGAGGTGGTCGCCGTGGTCGGTGAAGAAGGCGATGAGCGTGTTGTCCGCGTCCGGCCGGGCCTCGACCGCGTCGAGGATGGCCCCCACGCAGTGGTCGATGTAGGAGATCTCGCCGTAGTACCGGGCCTTGAGCTGCCGTGCGGTGGCGGCCGAGATGTCCTCGGCGAACACCAGATGGTTCATGTAGGGAATCTGCTCGTCCATATGGTCGACGGCCAGGTCGCCGAGGATCGGGTCGGGCATGCGGTCGGGATCGTAGAGGCGGTTGAACGGCTGCGGCGGGGCGAACGGCGGGTGCGGGCCGATGAAGGACACGAACCCGAAGTAGGGTCGGGGATCCGGGCTCGCGATCTGGTCCGCGGCCCGCCGCGCGGCCCACCACTCCACGGTCAGCTCCGGCGGCAGCGGGCTGAGCTGCGGCACGTAGTACATGTCGGTGCGTTCGCCCATCAGCATCTCGACCCAGTCGTACTCCGGATGCTCGCGGGCGATCCACGCCGCGTACGAGTCCGCCCCACGCTGCGCCGGGCTCTCGTAGAACTCCTCGCTGTAGAGCTGGACCTCGTACCCGAGTGGGGCGTCCCACGGCACGGTGTGGAACTTCCCGATGCCCCAGGTGCGGTACCCGAGCTCGGCCATGGTCGAAGCCAGCCACGGCCCGCATTCGCGCGCGATGGCCTCGTGTACCCCGGCCGGGGTGGCGTTGGAGTACACCCTGGTCCGGGTGGGCTCGCCGCCGGACTGCACCACGTACCGGGCCGGGATGCAGACCGGGCACGGCGAGTACGCGTTGGTGAAGGCGGTGCCGCGGGCGACCAGGCGGTCGATGTTGGGCGTGTGGATAATGCCATTGCCCAGGCTGCGGATGGTGTCGAAGCGCTGCTGGTCAGTCATGATCAGCAAAACGTTGGGCGGGGTCATGACGTGCTCCCGACGGCGGCGGTCTCGGTGGTACCAGGATCCAGGCGCAGCTCGCCCGCGAAGTGACACGCCGCCAGCCGTCCGGGCGCCACCTCGGCCAGTCGTGGTGCCTGGTCCCGGCAGACGGTCCGGTCGGGGTGGGCCAGCGGGCCGATCGGGCAGCGGGTGTGGAACCGGCAACCGCTCGGCGGCGCCACCGGGCTCGGCGGGTCGCCGCGCAGCACGATCCGCTGGCGGACCTGTCCGTCCTGTGGGTCGGTCGCGGCCGCCGCGGAGACCAGGCTCGCGGTGTACGGGTGCAGCGGCCGCTCGCACAGCTCCGCGGCGGGGCCAAGTTCCACCAGCTCACCGAGGTACATCACCGCGCACCGGTCGGCGAGATAGCGCACCAGGGCCAGGTCGTGCGAGATGAACAGATAGGTCAGGCCGAGCTCGGCCCGCAGCGTGGCGAACAGGTTGACCATCTGCGCCTGCAGCGAGACGTCCAGCGCGGACATCGGCTCGTCACAGACCAGCACGGCCGGCCGGGTGGACAGCGCGCGGGCGATGGCGATGCGCTGCCGCTGGCCGCCGGAGAACTCGACCGGCCGCCGGTCGGCGGCCGACGCGTCCAGTCCGACCAGGGCCAGCAGCTCGGTCACCGCCGCGCGGCGGCGCTTCGCGTCCGGCTCCAGCCCGTGCACCAGCATCGGTTCGGCGACCAGGTCGCCGACCGTGGCGCGGGGATCCATCGAGCCGAGCGCGTCCTGGAACAGCATCTGCACGGAGCGGCGCGCGGCTCGCGCCGGCGCGCCGCGCAGGCTGGCCGGGTCGGTGTCCTGCCAACGCACCGTCCCGGAGTCGGGTCGGTCCGCGCCCACCAGCAGGCGGGCCAGGGTGCTCTTGCCGGAGCCAGACTCGCCGACAATGCCGAGCGCCTCGCCCGGCGCCACCGCCAGGTCCACCCCGTCGACCGCCCGGACCAGCCCGGCGCCGCGCTTGCGGAACAGGCGCTCGGCGGCGAAATGGCGCACCAGTGCGCGACACTCGATGGCGGGGGCACCGTCGCGTACCGTCACCGGCGGCCGGGTGGGCGGCGCGCCGGTCGGGCCGGGCTCGTTGCCCGCGCCCGCCCCGGATCCGGCGTCGCCCGGCCCCGCGGGCACCGGGTTCCAGCACTCCAGCCGGAGGCTGGCGGCCTCGGCCACGGTCGGCGGGCGCTCGTCCCGGCAGCGCGGGGTGACCCGGTCGCATCGCGCGGTGAACGGGCAGCCGGGTGGCAGCGTCCCGGGGACCGGGGGATAGCCGGGGATGACCGGCAGCAGCCGGCTCCGCTCGGTGCGCAGGCCCGGGATGGCGGCGACCAGGGCCCGGGTGTAGGGGTGGCTGCCGCCGGTGGTGACGTTCGCGGCGGGCAACTCCTCGACGACCCGGCCGCCGTACATCACGGCGACCCGGTGGCACAGCTCGACCACGGTACCCACATTGTGGCTGACCAGCACGATCGCGGTGCCCAGCCGGCGGTTCAGCTCGGCGAACAGGGCCAGGATCTGCGCCTGGACCGTGACGTCCAGCGCGGTGGTCGGCTCATCCGCGACGATCACCTCGGGCTCGTTGGCCAATGCCAGCGCGATGAGCAGGCGCTGGCGCATGCCACCGGAGAACTGATGGGGGTATGCGGACAGCTGGCGCTGCGGGTCCGGGATGCCGACCAGGCGCAGCAGTTCGACGGCGCGCTCGCGGCGCTGCGTGGCGGTGCGCCCGCCGGCAAGGGCCAGGGTCTCGTCGAACTGCCGGCCGATCTGGCGCACCGGGTTCAGCGAGTTCATCGGGTCCTGCAGCACCGCGGCCACTGTCTGGCGTCGGTAACGGCGCAGCTCGTCCGGGGGCAGGCACAGCACGTCTCGACCGCGGTAACGCACCTCGCCCGAGCGGACCACACCGCCGGCGCGGATGTGGCCGAGCATCGCCATCACCGTCACCGACTTGCCGGAGCCGGACTCGCCGACGATGCCGACGATCTCCCCGGCCCCGATGCTCAGGTTCACGCCGTTGACCACGGTCGTGGCGCCGCCGGGGCCGAACCCGACGGTGAGGTCCCGCACGGACAGCAGCGCGTCGTCGCCGGCCGGCATGGTGTCTGTGGTGGTCATCGCTTTCCCCATCGGTGAGCCTGCAGGGCGTCGGACAGCGCGGTGAAGCACAGCACCAGCGCCGAGATGATCGCGATCGGGCCCAGCGCGTACAGCGGCCTGGTCTGCAGGTAGGTCAGGCTGGCGTTGAGCAGCACGCCGAGGGACGGCTGGGGCGGGCGCACCCCGAGCCCGATGAAGCTCAGCGCGCCCTCCAGGAATACCGCCATGGACGCCGACAGGCCAGTCTGCACGATCAGGACGCCGAGGCAGTTGGGCAGGATGTGTCGCAGGTACAGGCGGGCCGGGCCTACCCCGAGCAGTCGCTCGGCCAGCACGTAGTCCCGCTCGCGCTGCGCCCGTACGGCGGTGCGCAGCACCCGCGCGAAGATCGGGGTGTCCACCACGATCACGGTGACGATGACCGCCGGCACGCCGGGGTGCAGCAGGGCGGCCAGGGCGAGCCCGAGGATCAGCGACGGGAAGGCCAGCACCACGTCGAAGACGCGCTGCACGGGGGCATCCAGCAGTCGGGAGGAGGCCGAGACGAGGCCGAGCAGCGAACCCAGCACCAGTGCCACGGGCACCGCGATGACCAGAACGAGCAGGTCGACGCGGATGCCGTAGGCGGCCCGGGTGAACAGGTCCCGGCCGAGTTCGTCGGTGCCCAGCCAGTGCGCCGCGGACGGGCCCAGCAGCCGGGGCGAGTCCTGGTTGAGCGGATCCTGCCCGGTCAGCGCCGGGCCCACGAACGCGACCAGTACCAGCAGCAGGAGGATGACCAGGCTGGCCACGACCGCCGGGCGGCGCAGGTACCCGCGCGCCCCGCGCCCGCGCCCGCGTCCCCGCGCGCCGCCGGTAGCCGGGGGCGCGGTGGCCGGCACGACCGGACTCGGCTCGATGGTGGTCATGTGAGCCCCTTCCGCATCCGTGGGTCGACCGCCGCCTGGATCAGGTCGCAGATCGCCTGGATCACCACGAACGCGCCGACGGACAGCAGCAGCAGACCCTGGATGAGCACGTAGTCGTGGTTCAGCGCGGCCTGCAGCAGGGAGCTGCCCAGGCCGGGCCAGGCGAACAACGTCTCGACCACGATCGCGCCGCCGAGGATCTGCCCGGCCTGCACGCCCAGCACGGTGATGGCGGCCGGCAGCGCGTTGGGCAGCGCGCCGCGCAGCAGCAGCCGCGCCGGCCCGACCCCGCGCAGCTGAGCGGCCAGCACATAGTCCTGGCCCAGCACCTCGACCAGGGAGTTCTTCAGGTACCGGGCGAGCACCGCGGAAACCGGCAGGGCCAGGCAGAGCGCGGGCAGCACCAGCGAGTCCAGGCTGTCGGCCGGGTCGGACAGGAACGGGATGTATCCGCCGGCCGGGAAGGCGGGCAGGTAGATCGCGAACAGCAGGACGAGCACCACGCCGGTCACGTAGGTGGGTACGGCCAGGCTGACCGTGTTGATTCCGGACAGCAGCACGCGTACGACGCCCCGACGGGCCACCGCCCCGGCCACGCCGAGCAGCAGGCCGAGCAGCACCGCCAGGAGCAGCGCGAGCAGCGCGAGCGCGCCGGAGGCGGCCAGGCCCCGGCCGACAAGGCTGGCGACCGGTGCGTGCGAGAAGTACGAGCTGCCCAGGTCGCCGTGCAGCACGCCGGACAGCCACTGCCAGTACTGCCGCACCGCGGGCTGGTCCAGGCCCAGCTGGCGGCGCATCGCGGCGACGGTCGCCGGGGAGGCGTCGGGGCCGGCCATCAGCGCGGCCGGGTCACCGGGGATGGCGCGGATGAACGCGAAGATGGCCACCGAGGACAGCAGCAGCACGAGCAGCGCGGTGGCCGCCCGGCGCAGGACGAAGCGGATCACCGGACGGCCCCATTGGTGCGGAGCCGCGGCGGCGGGCCGGCGGGCGTTCGATCAGGCGGCAGATGCGTCGTACCAGGCGGCAGATGCGTCGTATCAGGCGGCGTATGCGTCGTATCAGGCGACATATGCGTCGTCCAGGTTGAGGAAGTCCAGCATGGTGTAGCCGATGCCCTGCAGGGACTGCGTGACGTACGTGTAGCTGCTGCTGACCATGTCCACCACGAACTGCTGGTCGAGCAGGTACCCGGTGACGTCGGAGTAGGCGGACTTCGCCGCCGCGTCGGAGGCGGCCTCGAACACCGAGCCGGCCAGGGTGGCATATTGCGGGTCGACGAAGTTGGAGGCGTTCTTCGCCGAGTTGAACGGGTACGCGCCGGTGAGCAGGGTCGCCGGGCTCATCTGGCCGAAGCCGTGGGAGGCGACCCACAGCCCGGGCATCTTCGCCCCGGTGAGCCTGGCGGTGAAGTCGGCGTCCTGCAACGAGTCGATGGTCACGGTGAACCCGGACTGCTGCAGCGAATACTGCAGCGCCTCGGCGATGCCGCGGGTGACCGACTGGCCGGCGTTGACCGCGATGTGCAACGCGGTGCCGGTCGCGCCGGCGCTGGCCAGCAGCGACTTCGCCTTCTGCGGGTTGAAGCTGTAGGTGCCCGCGTGGGCGCTGTCGTAGGCCGGCGACGTGCTCGACCACGGGATGCTGGTCACCTTGCCGATGCCGCCGAGCGCGTCGGCCAGCACCTTCTGGCGGTCCACCCCGTAGGCGACGGCCTGGCGGACCGTCTTGTTGTCCAGCGGCTTGATGCTGACGTTGCAGCCCACATACCAGCACGCGTCCTGGGTGTCCAGCGCGGTGACGACCAGCGACTTGTTGTCGCGCAGCGTCTCCACCGTGCTGCCCGGCAGGTTCGACGCGAGGTGGATCTGCGCCGAGCGCAGCGCCGAGACCATCGCGTCGGGCTGGGACACCACCCTGATCTCCACGCCGTCCAGGTATGGCCGGCCGCTTTGCCAGTACTTGTCGTTCTTCTTGAGGGACAGGGACACCCCGGGCGAGCGTGAGCCGAAGCGGAACGGGCCGGTGCCGACGAACGAGGTGCCGGCGACCAGGTCGCTGATGGACTCGCTGTCCAGGATGTACATCGCCTCGAACAGGTCGAAGAAGTTGGTGACCGGGTGCGACAGGTGGATGGTGACCTGGTTGGCGCCGGTGGCCTCGACGCCGGTGACCGCCGCGGCGGCGGCCTTGAGCTGCCCGGCGGTCAGCCCGGTCGGCGGGCTGGCCTGGCGTTCGATGGCGTCGACCACGTCCTTGGGCCCGAACGGGCGTCCAGAGTGGAAGGTCACGTCCGAGCGCAGGTTGACGGTCAGCGTGCGGCGGTCGGCCGACCACGACCAGTCGGTGGCCAGCGACGGCTTCGGCGTCAGCGTCTTGTGGTCGTACTCGGTGAGGGTGTTCCAGACCAGCCGCTGCAGTACCAGGTTCGGCAGGTTCTGTGCCAGCACGGAGGTCGGTGCGATGTCCGCGGACTGGGCGAGCACCGCGGTGCCACCCGGCTTGGGTGAGGTGGTGCCGCCGATGGCCGACGTACCGGGGCGGCGACAGCCCGCGAGCAGGGTGGCACCGCCGAGACCGGCCACGCCGGCGAGCAGTGAACGTCGACTGATGGCTGCGGAAGTCGGTGACACGAGGCCTCCTGGCTATGCGATCTCGGCAAACGCCGCGAGGGGCGTCAGCGAATGGTCGAAGAGATGTTTAGCAGCGGAGCGTCAGGTCTTACTGTGAGATCTGTTAAATCCGAGTGTTCGATTCGCGGGCTAGTTAACACGAGGTTTCCGGCGTTGACAAGATACGTTGGCCTGGCAGATGGCGGGAAAGTGCTTATGGCGCCCCGGATTCCCGGAGCTGCGGCCCTGGTATCTGGTTAAGACGTTGTGTTAAGTTAACGCCATCCCTGATACGAACTCCGGCTCTGGAGGCTGTCTCACTCATGCGTACGGTCGATGCGGAGCACGCCGCGTTGTGGGTCGGTGTCGACGTCGGTACGCAGAGCCTGCGAGTCCTCATCGCGGACGGTACCGGTCGTGAGGTGGGCCGCGGCACCAGCCGGCTGCACAGCCAGCGCGCCGCCGGGTCGCGGCACTGGCAGCGGCCGGAGGACTGGTGGGACGCGTTCGGCTCGGCATGCCGCGAGGCGACCGCCGCCCTGGCCGGCGCCGGCCAGGCCTCGAGTGCCTCGCGCATCGCCGGGGTCGCGATCGCGGCGACCTCCGGCACCTTCCTGTTGGCCGACGAAGCGGGCTCGCCATGCACGCCCGCGCTGATGTACGACGATGCCCGCGCCGTGGCGCAGGCCGCGCAGGTGCAGGCGGCCGGTTCCGAGCGGTGGACCGCCCTCGGCTACGCGATCCAGCCCGCCTGGGCACTGCCCAAGCTGCTGTGGCTGGCCCAGCAGGCGAGCCCGCCGATACGCGCCGGGCTGGCCGACGGTCGGCTGCGGCTGCTGCACTGCGCGGACTACCTGGCCTCCCGGCTGCACGGCGGGCCGGTGGCCACCGACTGGAGCAACGCGCTGAAGACCGGGTACGACTGCGACCTCGGTGCCTGGCCGGCCGACGTGCTCGACCGGCTCGGCATCGACCCGATGGTGCTGCCCGCGGTGGTGCGGCCGGGCAGCGCCATCGGCACGGTCGGCCGGGACGGCGCGCGGCACACCGGTCTGCCCGCCGGCACGCCGATCCGGGCCGGCCTCACCGACGGGTGCGCCGCCCAGGTGGCCGCGGGCGCGTTGCGCCCGGGCGCCTGGAACTCGGTGCTGGGCACCACGCTGGTACTCAAGGGAGTGACCGAGCGGCGGCTGGCCGACCCCGACGGCGCGGTGTATTCGCACCGACATCCGGACGGCGGCTGGCTGCCCGGTGGCGCGTCGAACATCGGCGCCGGTGCCCTCGCCGCCTGGTTCCCCGGCGTGGACCACGAGCGGGCCGATGCCGACGCGGCCCGGCACGAGCCGGCCGACCGCCTGGTATACCCGCTGACCGCCACCGGTGAGCGCTTCCCGTTCGTGCGCCCCGACGCCGAACCGTTCGAGATCGGCGGGCTGGTCGACGGCTCCGACCGGTACGCGGCCGTGCTGCAGAGCGTCGCGTACGTGGAGCGGCTGTGCTACGCGGTGCTGCGCCGGCTCGGCGCGGACGTGACCGGGGCGCTGTTCCTGACCGGTGGTGCCACCGCCAGCCCGTACTGGACGCAGCTGCGCGCCGACATCCTCGGTCGCGCCGTCCGGCTGCCCGACTGCCCGGAGCCCGCGTTCGGGATGGCCGTGGTGGCGGCCGCCGGGGACGGACCGCTCACCGAGACCGCGCGGCGCATGGTGCGCGCGAGCCGCACCGTCGAGCCGCGGCCAGGCGCCGCCGCCCGGTTCGCGGATACCTACCGCCGGTTCCTCGACGCGCTCGCCGCCCGCGGCTGGATCTCCGATGACCTCGCGCGCTACGCCCAGGAGCTGACATGACCACCGTTGTCCTCGTCCGGCACGGCCGCACCGCCTGGCACCAGCCCAACCGCTACACCGGGCGCAGCGACCTGCCGCTGGACGAACAGGGGCAGCGGCAGGCCGCGGCGCTGCCCGGCTGGGCGCGCGATCACGGCTTCACCACGGTGGCCTGCTCGCCGTTGCTGCGAGCGCGGCAGACCGCGGCGCCCACCGCGCACGCGCTGGGCCTTGCTCCGCTGGTCGACGCCCGGCTCGCCGAGCTCGACTTCGGCGACGCCGAAGGGTGCACCCTGGCGGAAGTCCGCGCGGCCGATCCCGACGTGGCGGACCGGTTCGAGGCCGACCCGGTGGCCGGCCACTTTCCCGGCGGCGAGGCACCGGCGCAGGCCGCCGCCCGGTTCGCCGCCGCCCTCGGTGACCTGGTCGATGCCGGCACCGGGGACGCGGCGACGCCGGCCGACGCGCCGATCCTGGTGATCGCGCACAGCACGATCATCCGGCTGCACCTGTGCGCCGTGCTCGGCCTGCCGCTGCGCGACTACCGGCGCCGGCTGCCCCGGCTGGATCCGGTGGCCGCGACCGCCCTGCGATACCCTTCGCGACCCGAGGAACCGGTCGCGCTGCTGGCGTTCAACGTTCCCGTCCGGTCAGGATCGACGCCATGACCACCGAGCAACGGCCCGGCGACGACGTCGCCGACACGAGCGCGCCGGGCGTCCGGCGCAACCGGCCCGGACAGCGCCAGTCCGAGATCGCGGAGTACGTGGTGCAGCACGGCTCCATCTCCGCCAACGAACTCGCCGAGATGTTCCACGTCAGCCAGATGACCGTGCACCGTGACCTGGACGAGCTGGAGCGCCGCGGCGTGGTGCGCCGCTACCGCGGCGGGGTCAGCGCGCAGGCGTCCAGCGTGTTCGAGAGCAACGTGGCGTACCGGTTGCGGGCTGGCCGCGACGCCAAGGCGGCAATGGCCAGGCACGCGCGAACCCTGATCGAACCGGGGATGGCGGTGATGCTGGACGACTCCACCACCACGCTGGAACTGGCCCGGCTGCTGGAGGATCTCACCCCGCTGACCGTCATCACCAACTTCCTGGAGACCATCAAGCTGCTGACCGGGGTTCGCGGCATCCGCTTGATCGCGCTCGGCGGCGAGTACGCGCCGACCCACGACTCCTTTCTCGGCGTGCCCTGCATCGAGGCGATCGAGGCGCTGCGGGTCGACATGCTGTTCGCCTCCACCTCGGCGGTCTCCGGCAACTACGCCTACCACCAGGAACAAGAGATCGTTCTGGTCAAACGGGCGATGATCGCGGCGGCGCGGCGCTCGGTGCTGATGGTCGACCACACCAAGCTCGGCAAGGCCGCCCTGCACCGGCTCGCCCCGCTCAGCGACGTCGACCTGGTCGTGACCGACACCAAGGCACCCGAGGACGCGCTGCTGGAGATGCGGGAGAACGCCGTTGCCTACGTCGCCGTCTGAGCCGTCCATGCCGCCAGCCGACCATGAGCGTGGCCGCGCCCGTGAGCGTAACCGCGCCCGGGCCGCGACGCAGGCGGGCTTGGACGCGCCGTACGTGATCGGGGTCGACGCCGGTACGACGGTGACCAAGGCGGTCGCGTTCGGCATCGACGGCACCCAGCTGTGCCGCATCGCCCGGCCGACCCAGCTGAACCGGCCCGCACCCGGGCGGTACGAGCAGGACACCGACCAGGTGGTCGCCTCCGTCGTGGAGGTGCTCGCCGCACTCGCCGCCCGGCTGGCCGGCCGTCGAGCCCTGGCGGTCGGGGTGACCGGGCAGGGCGACGGGCTGTGGCTGGTGGACCCGCACGGCCGCCCGGTGCGTCCGGCGATGTCCTGGCTGGACGCGCGGGCCGCGCCGATCGTGTCGGACTGGTCGGCCGACGGCAGGCTGGTGGCGGCGTATCGGCGCACCGGCGGCCTGATGTTCTCGGGGTCGGCCGGGCCGCTGCTCGCCTGGCTCGACGCCCACGAGCCCGGTGACCTGGCCGCCGCGGCCACCGCCGGCTACTGCAAGGACGTCGTGCTGCAGCGGCTGACCGGGGTACGGGCGACCGATGTCTCCGACGCGTCGCTGCCGTTTCTCGACCCGCACACCCGGGACTATGACGCGTCCGTGCTTGACCTGCTCGGGCTGGCCCGCTGGCGGCACCTGCTGGCACCGGTGCGCAGCCAGCCAGCCGGCGAACTGCGGGCCAGCGGCACCGGGCTGCCGGCGGGAACCCCGGTCATCGCCGGACCGTACGACCTGCCGGCCAGCGCCTGGGGTGCCGGCGTGTCGGCGACCGGCGACGGGCTGCTCATCGTGGGCACCACGCTGGCCTGTCAGGTGCTGCGGGACCGGGTCGATACCGGCGGCGAGCCGAGCGGGCTCACCATCTCCACCTGGGAAGCCGGGCGGTGGCTGCGAGCCCTGCCGGCGATGGTCGGCACCGCCGCGCTGGACTGGGTGCTGCGGCTGGTCGGCGTCGGCATCGACCGGCTGCCCGCGCTGCTGTCCACCGGGCGCGCCGACGGGCTGACCGTGCTGCCGTTCTTCGCCGAGGCCGGCGAGCGGGCGCCGTTCGTGGAGCCGAACGCCCGGGCCCGCATCGACGGGATGCATCTGGGTACCGAGGCCCCCGACCTGGTCCGGGCGACCGCCGAGGCGATCGCCTACAGCGCCCGGCACTGCCTGACCGAGGCGGGCCTGACCGGCGAGGTCACCGCGTGCGGTGGCGGCGTACGCTCCGCCGGCTGGGCGCAGATCTTCGCCGACGTGCTGGGCCGCCCGGTGCGGGTGCTGACCGACGACGAGACCGGAGCCCGGGGCGCGGCGCTCGCCGCGCTGCGCGTCATCGGGGAGCCACCGCTGGCCCACGCGCCCACCGGTCACACGTACGAGCCGGACCCGGCCACCGCCGGCCGGTACCAGGACGGCTACGCCCGCTACCTGGACCACTTGGCGCAGGCCCGGGCCGGCTGGGCACACTCACCCTCGAAGGAGAGCATTCCGTGACGCGCATCCTGGTCGCCGGAGACCATTTCGTGACGCCCGAGCTGGTTACCGAGGCGCTGCACGCCCGGATCGGCGGGGGACTGGACCTCCACCCGCTGACCGGGCCGTGGCCGCTGGTCCCGTTCGGTCCCGTCGCCGAGGTCGATGAGGCGTCCGATACCGAGGACGAGCTGATCGCCGCGCTGCCCGGCGTCCAGATCGCGATCACGCAGATGGGCCCGTTCACCCGCCGCGTGCTGGCCGCCGCCGACGCGCTCAAGCTCATCGTGGTCTGCCGGGGCGGCCCGGTCAACGTCAACCTCGACGCCGCCGCGGAGCGCGGAATCGAGGTCCGCTCCACGCCCGGCCGCAACGCGGTCGCCGCGGCCGAGCACACCGTGGCCCTGCTGCTCGCCGCCCTGCGCCGGCTGCCGGAGCTGCACGCCACGGTGCTGGCCGGGCAGTGGCGCAGCGACCTGTACGCGCTCGACGAGGTCGGTGGCGAGCTGGCCGGTGCCACGGTGGGGTTGATCGGGTACGGGGCGATCGGGCGGCGGGTGGGTCGGATACTGCGTGCCTTCGACGCCGAGGTGCTGGTGTACGACCCGTACGCCGACCCGTCCACCTTGGACGGTGCCCGGGTAACCGACCTGGACTCGCTGCTGGAACGCTCCTCGGTGGTGAGCCTGCACGCGCGGCTGACCGCCGAGACCGAGCGCATCATCGGCGCCCGGGAACTGGCGCTGCTGCCCGAGGGCGCGGTAGTGGTGAACACCGCGCGCGGCGGGCTGCTCGACTACGAGGCGATCGCCGACGCGCTGGAGTCGGGACGGCTCGGCGCGGCCGCGTTCGACGTCTTCGACGCGGAGCCGCTGCCGGCCGCGTCCCGGATCCGCACCGCGCCCCGGGTGGTGCTGACCCCGCATCTGGCCGGCGCCACGCGGCAGACCGCGATCCGGGCGGCCTCGCTCGCCGCCGACGCGGTGGCCGACTACCTCAGTCGCTGACCGCGCCTACGACCGCCGGGCCCGACCGCCGGGCCCGGTGTGCCACCGGACCCGGCGATGTCAGCGTGCGTCGGCTGGATCGCGCCCTACGTCAGGCGTGCGCCCTACGTCAGGCGTGCGCCTACATCAGGCGTGCGCCCTGCGCCGCCGGACCAGCAGCACCAACCCCGCGCCGACGACGAGCGACGCCAGGCCGCCGAGGATCGAGCCGGACAGGTACCGGTAGCCGGTGATCGGCAGCTTGCCCTTGACCGGGATCGTCAGGACGGACTCCGGTGAGGTCACCGGGGGGCCGGACGGCGGCGTCCCGGTCACCGTCGCGACATCCCGCAGCGACTGCCGCGAGTAGTCTGCCTTGGACACCGTGTAGCTGGCCTGGCAGGTGATCGACGCCCCGGCGGCCAGGGTGACCGATCCGTTCGCGATACCCGTCGGGCCGCAGGTGATCGGTCCGAGGTCGGTCGCCTGCGCCGGGGCGGTCAACGTGTCGTCCACCCGTACACCGGTCAGGGTGGCGTCGCCGGTGTTCGTGACGGTGTAGGTGAACGGGACCCGCTGGCCCGGCGCGTTGATCTCCGTGGTGGTCGAGGACTTCCGCACGGTGATCGAGGTGGCGTACGCCCCCGTCACCACCGCCGAGGACGGGTTGGAGCGCACCGGCTGCGAGGGTGGCTGGCCCGGGATGTCCGGCGGGGTACCGATGGCGACCGCGGTGTTCGCCACGCTCCCGGCGTCGATGTCGGCCTGCGTGACGGCGTAGTCCGCGGTGCAGGCCACGCTCGCGCCGGCGGTCAGCGCCACGCTGCCGCTGGGTACCGGCGGGGCTCCGCACGTGATCGGGCCCAGCGCCCCGGTACCCGAGAAGGACGTCTCGTCGATGGCGACCTGACGCAGCACGGTGGTTCCGGTATTGCTGACGAGGAAGGTGTACGTGACGTGGTCACCGGCGCGGTGCACGGTGCCCGGATCGACGGACTTGGTGAGGGCGATCGCCGGACGGAAAACCGGGATGTTCACCGCCGACGGTGGCGACACCGGTGCCGGTCCCGACGGTGGGATGCCCGTCGCCGTCGCCACGTCCGAGATCATCGTGTGGTCGAAGTCGTTCTGGGTCACCGTGTAGGTGGCCCGGCACTCGATCGTCTCACCCGGTGCCAGGCTGACCTGGCCGTTCGGGATGTCGGTCGGGCCGCAGGTGATCGGCCCGAGGGATCCGCGTAGCGCCGGGGTCAGCGGGATGTCGTTCACGGCGACCCCGGTCAGGGTCAGGCCGCCGGTGTTGACGACCTGGAACGCGTAGGGCACCTGCTGCCCCACCGCCGTGACCGCGGCCGTGGTGGAGGTCTTGACCACCGTGATGTCGGCGACCAGGCCGGCGGCCGGGATGTCCAGGTCGGCCGGCGGCGAGTCGATCGGGGTGGTCGTACCGGTGGGCGTGCCGTGCGCCACCGCCACATCGGCCAGCAATTCGTTGTCCAGGTCGGCCTGGGTGATCGTGTACGTGGCGCTACACGTGGTGGACACGCCCGGGGCCAGGCTCGTGGCCAGGCAGGTGATCGGTCCCAGGTTGGCGTTGGACGACGGCGGGGTCTGGGTGTCGGTCACGTTGACGTTGTTGAGGGTCAGGCTGCCGGTGTTCACCACCCGAAACGTGTACGGCACCTGCTGGCCGACCGTCGTGATGGCGTTCGTGGTGGAGGTCTTGACCACCGTGATGTCGGCGACCAGGCCGGCGGCCGGGATGTCCAGGTCGGCCGGCGGCGAGTCGATCGGGGTGGTCGTGCCGGTGGGGGTGCCGTGTGCCACCGCGACATCGGCCAGTGATTCGTTGTCCAGGTCTGCCTGGGTCACCGTGTACGTCGCGGTGCAGACCACCAATTCGGACGGGGCCAGCGTGGTCGATGGGCAGGTGATCGGTCCCAGGTTGGCGTTGGACGACGGCGGAGTCTGGGTGTCGGTCACGCTGACGTTGTTCAGCGTCACGCCGCCGGTGTTCACCACCCAGAAGGTGTACGGCACCTGCTGCCCGACCGTGCCGATGACCCTGGTCGTGGACGACTTCGCGACCGTGATCTCGGCCTGTGGCGCCGTCGCGGGGATGGTCAGCTGCGATGGCCCGGAGTCCACCGTCGGACCGCTGTTCGGGGTGCCGTGGGCGATCACGGTGTCCGACAGCGAGCCGTTGTCCAGGTCGGCCTGGGTCACGGTGTAGGTGGCGGTGCAGGTGGTGGACTCGCCCGGGGCCAGGGTGGTCGCGGGGCAGGTGATCGGGCCCAGGTTGACGTTGGACGACGGCGGGGTCTGGGTGTCGGTCACGTTCACGCTGCCGAGCGTGCGGTTGCCGACGTTGACGACCAGGAACGAGTAGGGCACCTGCTGGCCGACGGCGGTGATGGTGGCGGTGCTGGACGACTTCATCACGGCGATCTGCGCGATCAGGGGCGCGGCCTCGATGGTGAGGTCCGAGGGCGGCGAGTCGATCGGCGTCGTCGTCCCGGTCGGGGTGCCGCGGGCGATGGCGGTGTCCGACACCGCGTCGTTGTCCAGGTCGGCCTGGGTCACGGTGTAGGTGGCGGTGCAGGTGGTGGACGCGCCCGGCGCCAGGGTGGTCGCGGGGCAGGTGATCGGTCCCAGGTTGGCGTTGGACGACGGCGGGGTCTGGGTATCGGTCACGTTGACGCTGTTCAGGGTCAGGCCGCCGGTGTTGGTCACCAGGAACGAGTACGGCACCTGCTGCCCCACCGTGACGATGGCTCTGGTGGTCGAGGACTTCACGAGCGAGATGCTCGCCGTCAGGGGCGCGGCCGGGATGGTCAGGTCCGAGGGCGGCGAGTCGATCGGTGTCGTCGTCCCGGTCGGGGTGCCGTGGGCGATGGCGGTGTCCGACAGCGAATCGTTGTCCAGGTCGGCCTGGGTCACGGTGTAGGTGGCGGTACAGGTCATGGACTCGCCGGGGGCGAGGGTGGTCGACGGGCAGGCGATCGGCCCCAGGTTCGCGTTCGAGGACGGCGGGGTCTGGGTGTCGGTCAGGTTCACGTTGGTCAGCGGCACTTCGCCGTTGTTCGCGACCCAGAACGAGTACGGCACCTGCTGGCCCACGGTGCTGATTGAGGTCGTGGTCGAGGACTTGACCACCGCTATGCTCGCCGGGGGCGCCCCGCCGCAGGACAGCGTCGTGCTGAACGGAAAGTAATGGATCTCGCCACCCCGGTGGTCGAGGGTGCGGGTGATGATGCTGCCCTCGGTGTTGGTGGGGGACACGTCGATCAGCGCGGCGTTGGGGGCGTAGATGGTGCCCTCGACGGTCGCCGATGCGGCGGTGAGCGTCAGCGTGGTCGCGGTCGGGAAATTGAACATGACGTACTGGGCCTGGGTGCCGCCGATACCCGACATGTTCGGGACGGTCCAGGCGTAGTTGTTGCCCACGCCGCTGGTGTCGACGTTGACCAGCAGGGGTGTGGTGGGGTTGGGCTGGTTGGCGAAGGTGAGAATGGCGATGTTGTTGAGGTCGGCGGCGCTCAGGTTGAGCACGTTGGTGACGCCGGGGTCGAGCGTGACGACCGCGTTGCTGCCCGGCGGGATCGGCCGGGGCAGCACGTCGCCGTTGGGGTTGCGCAGCACCACGGTGTTGCCGCAGGTGCCCAGGCTGGTGGACGTGGTGCGGAAGGTGCTGAAGGCGGCGCCGAAGTTGATTGGCGAGGTCGGCCCGACGCTCGGCACCGGCTGCCTGGTCGTCAGTTCGACCCGGGGGAACGCGTCGTAGTTGTTCGCCGGCAGGATGCGGGTGTTGACCGCTGCCGAGTTGTTGTCGGTGTCGCGCACGAAGGTCCCGGTGAGGTTGCCGACCTTGGCGTACCCGCCGCTGAGTATCTGGAGACGGCTACCCGGCACGCTGCCGGCGAAGTTCACCGATCCGCCCACGACCAGCGCGCTGGGGTTGGCGTCGCCCGGCACCACGAACGAACCGGACGAGTTTCCGGCCAGTTGGTAGTTGCCGAAGGTGAGATCGCCGCCCACCGCCATGGTGCCTTCGTTCTCGTCGTTGACGACGTTGGCGTTGCCCTCGGTCATCACGCCGAAACTCAGCGCGGGCGCCACCGGATTGACGGGCCCCACGGACGTGAGCGCCGCTTGGCTTAGTGCGCCGCGGTCCGCCCGTCCTTCCGGTGCGGCCGGGGGGACCGCCAGGGCCAGACCAGCCAGCAGGCTCAGGACCGTCGCTGCCGGGGCGCTACGCCTCGCGGCGGCCATCAATCGGCTCATTCCACTCCAGTCTCCGTACAACCAGACGAAGAGATAGAAGCAAGTATTTGTCCAAAGAAGCCAGTAATGGGGTTATTTAGCCTAATCGAGTGAGTCGGAGAACGCCGGACCACCACCGCCCGGTCTCCGCGTCGCGTCTTCCCACGAACCAGAGAACGTCTCGTGGATCGCGGCGCTGGGTCACGGCACCTCGGCGGGCGTGCCTCGCCGCCGACCGGAGGTGTAGACAGGTACACCCCTGTTCGGCAGCTGACTCCATCGTCGCCGTGGCGTCCGGCCGGCATTGTCGAGGGCGTGAACGCTGAAAACCTCCTGACGGCGCCGACCGCCGACCGCGACCCGGTACCGCGCCCCGAGCCCACGGTGCCGGCACGGCGAGCCCCGCGCATGGCGGCCGTGATCGGCCTGTACTACCTCGTGACGATGCTGGGCGCCGGGGCGCTCGGGCTCATGCAGCCGCTGCTGCGGGTGGACCCCGTGGTCATCGAGCTCACCCAGTTCGGACCGGTGCTGGGCGTGCTGGCCGTGGTGCTGGTCTGGCGCCGAGGCTGGCGCCCGCCGCTGGCCGCGGGGCTGGGGCTGTCCCGGCGGGTACTGGTCCGGCTGCTCGCCATCGTCGCGATCGGCGCCGGCATCTTCGCGGCCACGATCGGCGCGTACGCGTTGCTCGGCGCCGACGTGGAGTACACGCACCCGGGCGCGCTGCCCCACCCGTTCTGGGTGATCGCCGCCGCTCAACTGCTCGGCGCCTGTGCCGAAGAGTTCGGCTGGCGCTGCTTCCTCCAGCCCTACCTGCGCACCCGGTACGGGGTGATGACCTCCGGCACGATCGTGGGTGTGCTGTGGGGCCTCTGGCACGTGCAGGTGTTCGGCTACGGGCCGGCCTACGCCGCCGCGTTCCTGACGTCCGCCATCGCGCTGTCCGTCATCCTGGCGGTCGTGCTGGAAGGGGCTCGGGGGCGCCACCTGCTCATCGCGGGCGGCTTCCATGCCCTGGTCAATCTCGGCCTATTGTTGCTGATGCCCGAGGAGACCGGTGACCTGAGGGCGGAAGTGCTCGTCGCGTCCGCCAGCGTGCTCGCCGCGCTCGTCGTGGCGGGGGCGCGTGCGGCCGGCGGTTGGCCGTGGACGCGTCGGCTGGGGGAGGGCCAATGACAGACGGTACGGGCGGTGGCCCGGGTATCCGGCGATTGCCGTCGCGTCTGGCGGCGCCGGCAGAGGGACTGTCACTGGTGGGCACCGCGATCGTCGGGTGGGTCGCGGTGCTGGCCGTGGCCGGTGCCGCCATCCTGATTCCGGTCGGGGCCGGCGTGCCGTGGTTCCCGGCTGCGGCCACCTGGCTGCGATCGCTCGCCAACCGCTCCCGGGCCCGGGCGGACCTCTGGTTCGCGGCGGCAGCGCCGAACGGGGTCGCCGCGCCGGAGCAGGCGGCACCGGAGCAGGCGGCACCGGAGCAGGCAGTACTGGGGGAGCTGCGCCAGCTGCCGCCCTGGGTCGCGCGACGGGACGGATTCGTCGGTCGGCTGCTGCTGTGCCGGACCATCCTCACCGACCCGGCGTTCCGGGCGGAGGTGCTCTGGGCGACCATTGACCCGCTCAGCGGCGCGGTGCTGGCCATCGTGCCGTTCGGCCTCATCCTCTACGGGGTGTTCGGTGCGCTGGCGCAGCCGTTCCTGTGGGCGACGATCCACGCGTTCGCCGACGGCAACTACTACGCGTTCATCCACGTCGACAGCTGGACCAACGCGATCCTGGCCATCCCGCTCGGCCTGGCCTTCCTCGCGCTCGGCGTCTGGTCGGGTCCGTGGTGGCTGCGCTGCCACGCGAGGCTCACCCGGCGGCTGCTCGGCGCCGGGCGCGCCCAACTGGCCCGGGAGCGCGTCGAGCTGACCCGCCGGGTCGAGCAGCTCGACGGCATCCGGACCGAG
The DNA here is from genome assembly GCF_039543385.1 of Rugosimonospora acidiphila. Classification (NCBI taxonomy): domain Bacteria; kingdom Bacillati; phylum Actinomycetota; class Actinomycetes; order Micromonosporales; family Micromonosporaceae; genus Rugosimonospora; species Rugosimonospora acidiphila. The sequence goes on along the minus strand of NZ_BAABJQ010000002.1, from coordinate 18,722 downwards.
GTGACCGACGCCTCCGCCGCCGAGCTGCGCCGCATCGAGCGCGACCTGCACGACGGGGCGCAGGCTCGGCTGGTGGCCATGGGCATGAGCCTGGACGCCGCCGAACGGCAGCTGGAACGCGACCCGGACTCGGCGCGTGCCCTGCTCCTGCAGGCCCGGCAGGCATCGTCGGCGGCGCTGGCGGACCTGCGCGACCTCGTTCGGGGAATCCACCCACCGGTGCTGGCCGACCGGGGCCTGCCCGACGCGGTGCGCGCGCTGGCGCTGGACATGGTGCCGGACGTGACGGTCGACGCCGCCATCCCGGCGCGGCTGTCACCACCCACGGAGGCGGCGGCCTACTTCGCCGTGAACGAGGTCCTGACCAACGCGGCCAAGCACTCCGGCGCCAAGCGGATCGACGTCGACCTGCGGTACGACGCCGGCCGGCTGCGCATCGAGGTGACCGACGACGGCAGCGGCGGCGCGGACCCCGCACGCGGCAGCGGACTGCGCGGGATCATCCGGCGGCTGGCCGCGTTCGACGGCACCCTCGCCCTGGACAGCCCGCCCGGCGGGCCCACCACCGTTCGAATGGAGATCCCGTGCGCGTTGTCATCGCCGAAGACCTCTTCCTCCTGAGGGACGGCCTGACGCACCTGCTGCGCGAGCACGGCTTCGACATCGTCGCCGCCGTCGAGGACGGCCCCGCCCTGCTGCACGCGCTGCGCACCGAGGCCCCGGACGTCGCCGTGGTCGACATCCGGCTCCCGCCGTCGTTCACCGACGACGGGCTGCGGGCGGCGCTGGCCGCCCGCCAGGAGCGTCCCGGCCTGCCGATCCTGCTGCTGTCCCAGTACGTCGAGCCGCTGTACGCGCGGGAGCTGCTCGCCGACGAGGCCGGGGCGATCGGGTACCTGCTCAAGGACCGGGTCTCCGACGCCGGCCGGTTCGTCGAGGCGGTGCGCCAGGTGGCCTCGGGGGGTACGGTGCTGGACCCCCACGTCGTGTCCCGCCTCCTGGTGCGCAGCACCGCCCGCGGTACCGTCGATGCCCTCACCGACCGGGAGCGTGACGTGCTCGGCCTGATGGCCGAGGGCCGGTCCAACTCGGCGATCAGCCAGCGGCTGTACATCAGCGAGAGCGCGGTCACCAAGCACACGGCCAGCATCTTCGCCAAGCTGGACCTGCCGGTCTCCAACGACGACAACCGCCGCGTCCTGGCCGTGCTGGCATACCTCAACCGCTGAGGCCGCGCGCCGCACCACCCGCTGTACGTCCCGGTACTCAGCCGGCCGCCGGCACTCAGCTCACCGCCTGCCTCATCAGCGCGCCGATCCTCGCCTCGGCGGCGGCGGTCAGCTCGGTCAGGGCGTACGAGGCCGGCCACCTGGCCTCCTCATCGAGGTTGGCCTCGTCACTGAAGCCGAGCGTCGCGTACCGCGTCTTGAATTTCGCCGCGCTCTGGAAGAAACAGGCCACCTTGCCGTCCCGCGTGTGACCAGGCGCTGGAGCCGCTCGGCCGGACCATCGAACTCGCGCGCGAGCTGGACCGGCCGCACGACGAGAGGCTCGCCCGTGAGGCGCGAAAGATCGTGTGCGCCGCCCGCTGAGCCATGACCCGGCTCCTTACTTGCGCGAGTGGAAAGTTATCAGTAATGTTTCCGGTGTGGAAAGTATTGCCCTGCGGGAGCAGCTCAAGGCGGCCGAGCGTGGCGCCGCTGCCCCTTACGTCGACTACCCACCCACCCCGTGGTGGTATGCGCCAGCCATCGGTGCCTGGGTCGCCGCCGTGATCGGCACCTTCGCCTGGTGGCGGGTGAACGCGGGCCTGTTCCTGGGCTCACTCGCCGCCCTGATCGCCGTCGAGGCACTGTTCGTCGTCTGGTTGCGGCGCCGGCACGGCGCGTTTCCGATGCCGGGCAAGGGAACGCCGCCAGCCGAGATCGCCGGAGTCTGGCGCGGATACCTGCTTGCCCTGCCCCTGGTCGCTGTTCTCGTCGGTCTCGTGTGGTGGCTGGTGGGCGTTGGCGTAGCGGCCGGTGCCGCTTTCGTCCTCGTGACGGTTGGCCTGACCGTTTATGAGCGGCGTTATGGCGTGGCCGCCGCCAGGACCCGGGCCCGCCTCCAATGATCGATGGGCTGGATCCGGTGATCCACGTGCCCAAGCGGCTGGCCGCCATGGCCGTCCTGGCCAACGCCCCGTCGGTCTCGTTCCGGTTCCTGAAGGACCATCTGCAGATCAGCGAGTCGGACCTGTCGAAACAGATGTCGACTCTGGAAGCCGCCGCCTACGTCAGCTCGACGAAGGTCGGTCATGGCCGCGGGGGAAGCACGACCTACCGGATAACGGCGGCCGGACAGCAAGCCTACGAACAGCATGTCGCGGCCCTGAGAACGCTGATCGGCGACGCCTAGCGCTAACTTCGGCCTGGCCGTTAAGGCGTCAGCAGCTCCGTCCGGTACTCGGCCGCGAGCCGGGCGGCACGCTCCTTGCGCTCGCCCTGCTCGGCTTCGGTGAGGGACGGAGGCGGCGCGGTCGGCCCATCGACCAGGTCGCCGATTCGCAGGAAAAACTCGTCCTGCCCCGACGGCGTGCACATACACAGCATGCGCGCCGGCTCGTGAGAGGCGTTACGGAAGAAATGCGGAGCGTTCGCCGGGATGTTGATCGTCTCGCCGGCCCGCACGACGGTCCGCTCACCGCGAAAGGTGAATTCCACTGCCCCGTCGAGCAGCGTGAACATCTCTTCGAAGTCGTGGCGGTGCGGTGCCGGGCCACCGCCCGGCGGCACGCGCATGTCGATCAGGCAGTACCGACCGGCGGTCTGCTCGCCGGTCACGAGAATCGTGTAGGTGTCTCCGACGATCGCGACGTGCGCGACGCTGGCGTCCTCGGGCCGAGCGTGTACGAGCGCTCGTGTCTGGTCATCGGCCGGGATCGCGGTGGTGCCCATGCGACTCGCTCCTTACCTGGACTGCAACATCCCCTTTCTGGAGTGCCCTGGTCGCGACGGGCTAAACCGCGTGGGATGGGCCGCCCGGCGGGATCGGGAGGCCCATCGCCGTGCTCGCGCTCCGGCCCGCGGCAGGCTAGGTCGGCAGGTGCCAGACCTGGTTGGCCCCACCGTTGCAGGTCCAGATCTCCTGTTGGGTGCCGTCGGTCGTGGACAGGGCCGGGTCGTCGAGGCACTTGCCCGACCCGGTACCGATCAGCGACGAGCCACTACCGACCGCCCACTGCTGGTTGGTGCCACCGTTGCAGGTCCACAGCTCCACCAGCGTGCCGTCTGCGGTGCCCTGCCCGGTGACGTCGAGGCATTTCCCGTTGAACTGCAGGGTGTTGCTCCCGGCGACCGTCCAGTTCTGCGCGGCGCTACCGGCATCGCAGGTAGCGATGACCACCGGCGTGCCGTCCGCCGAGGCGCCGTTCTGAGCCTGCAGGCACTTGCCCGCCATGCCGGAGGTGATCGGCTTGGCGGTCACGCCCCCGGTCCCCGGAGTCACCACGAGATTGTCGAACTGGTCGGTCTGGTAGCCCACCACGCCGACGCCGACCTGCCCGAGCACGTAGGAGGTGTCGTTGACCGTCGCCAGGGTCGTGGTGCCGATCTTGGCGGTGATGGTGCTGCCCTGCAGGGTCAGGGTGAGCGTGTGCCAGCTGTTCAGGCCCAGCGCGGTGGTCGTTCCGCTGGCCAGCGTGGTCAGCGTCCCCGACGTCGAGTTCTTCACCACCTGCCAGGCCCCGGTGTTGCCGACCCGTAGCTCGTACCCGGCCTGGCGGTTCTGCGGCCGGGACTGGGTGTTGGCCCGGCCGATCAGTTCGGCCGTGCCGGCCTGCTGCAGGTTGACGTCCACCGAGACGGTGTAGTTGCTCCACGTGGTGTCGCCGGCCAGCGCGAACGCGTCACTGTCACCCTGCCACTCGATCGGCTTGACCGGGGTGACCTGCTGCAGGCACTTGCCGGTGCGCCCGGCCGCGCAGGTGCGCACCTCGAATGAGCCCTGCTGGTCGGCGACGTACCTGGCCTCGGCGTTGGTGGCGTAGCCGTCGAAGGTGTCGCTGTAGGGCAGCGCCAGGTTGGTGGGGGAGGGGCTGGTGGCCGTGCCCTTGCCCTGGCCCGTGGTGGTGGTCAGCGAGTACACGTACCCCGGCTGCAGGGTCAGGGTGTAGCCGCCGGCGCTCGGGGTGACGTCGGGTTGCCGGACGAAGTAGCCGCTGCTGTTGGCGGAGGCGAGGTTGGTGGCCCAGACGTGCACGGTGCCGGTGGACAGCCCGCCGGACACGTGCACCGTCACGGTCTGCGCCGCGGTCGCGGTGGTGGTCTCGATGATGGAGCTGTAGTCGCTGCCGTTCGGGGACTTCAGGGTGACGTAGCTGCCGTTCGCCCGCGCGCCGCCGAGGTACCCGCTGGCCGAGTCGATGAACGTCCAGCCCGGTTGGGCGAACTGGGTGACCTGCGCCATGGCCCAGACCTCCTTGCCCAGCCGGTACGAGCCGGACCACGGTGACGGCGCGACCGCCAGGCCCACGGTGGAGAACGGCAGGTTGGGGGTGATGGCGGCGACCAGCGGCCAGTTGAGGTACGCGGTCATCTTCCCGTCGATGTACCCGCGGGTTATCGAGCGGATCAGCGCCTGCGCGCCGGAATCGGCGTCCAGCGAACCGTTTTCGCTGGCCCACAGCGGCTTGCCGGTGGCCACCGCGTTGGCGGTGGAGTTGCAGGTGGTGGAGTCGGACAGGTAGCCGCACGGGTAGTGGTCGCCGACGATGTCCACCGCGGCCTTGAAGGCCGGGTCGGCGACCATATCGTCGGCCGTCCCCCAGCTCGTGTCGTCGCCGACCACCTTGGTCCCGCCGTACCCGTTGCTGGCCAGGGTGCTGTGCAGCGTCTCGTACCAGCCCTTGTCGTGGCCGCGTTCGTTCCAGCCGCCGAGATAGTCGATGGCCAGCCCGTCGCTCTTCGCGCAGCCGAGCCAGGTCATCAGGTAGTCGATCATGTCCTGGGACCAGAAGTCGCCGCCTCCGATCCAGCCGGGCGCGGCCCAGGCCAACCCGTACAGCTTGAGATTCGGGTTGCGGGCCTTGGCCTGCTGGGCGAGCCAGAACTCGTATCCGACGGCGCAGTTCACGGCGCCCCTGGCGTGCTCGATGCTCGGCTCGGCACCGTCGGTGGAGTTGGCGTCCCCACCGATCTCGATCTTCAGCAGCTGCACGTTGGCCCCGTACCCCGGCTTGAACAGGTAGTCCAGGATCTGCGAGCGCTCGGGCTCGGGATAGTCGATGAGCAGCCGGCTGTTGCCGCCACCGCCGCTGATCGCGCCGACGCCATCGAACGTGCGACCACCCTGGGATCCGTTGATGGTGATGGTGGTGGTGGCCGCGGTGGCCGGGGCGGCGTCGAGGCCGACGAGCACGCCGGTCAGCAGCAGCGCCGCGCAGACAGCGGACCAGGCGCGGACGAGCGCCTGGCGGAGAGGGGGGAAGCGCATGGCCGTTATCCCTTTCGCCGTGAGGGTGGTGCCGGCGGAGCCTGGGCACGGCGCACCGGCGGGCCGACTGGTAGATCTGCTGGCTGGTGGGGGAACTCGCGAAGCGACCTGTAGGTAACTGAACGCTTTCGTTAAGACGCCTGTCAATACCTGGTTGCCGCAACGGCCGCGCGGCCCGGGTGGCGTCTACCAACGCCGCCGCCATCACCGGCGCGATCAACAGCGGTTGATTGTCGGGCGCCGCAGCGTCCCACCCGGTCCAGGCTCTCGGGGAACCGGGACCTGGACCGGGCTGCGGCCACTCGTCGTGAAGGACCGCGTGTGGTGGGAAGCTCAGCCCTGAGCGAGTTGGTTCCGCAGCGCCCTGAGGGACTTCGCGAGCAAGCGGGACACGTGCATCTGGGACACGCCAACCCGTTCGGCGATCTGGGTCTGCGTCTGGTGGCCGAAGAACCGCAGCACGATGATTTGCCGCTCCCGTGGCGCCAGCGTGTCGAGCGCGGGTCGGAGACTCGCGCGTAGCTCCGCGGTGGCGAATTCCGGGTCGTCGGCGCCGAACCGGTCGCCGAGCTCGGTGCCGTCTTCGTCGTTGCCGATTATCGTCTGCAGTGAGACGGCGTTATAGGCACGGGCGCCTTCGAGTCCTTCGAGGACCTCGTCTTCGCTGCGCTTGAGGTGACGTGCGAGGTCGGCCACGGTGGGGGAGCGTCCCAGGGTCTGCGTCAACGTGGCGGTGGCGGTGTTGATGTCCAGCTTCAGCTCCTGCAGGCGGCGGGGCACCCGGATGTCCCAGGTGCGGTCCCGGAAGTGCCGCTTGATCTCACCGACGATGGTGGGAACGGCGTAGGAGGCGAAGTCGGCGCCGTACTCGGGGTTGAAACGGTCGATCGCCTTGATGAGCCCCATGGCGGCGATCTGGGTCAGGTCGTCGAGCGCTTCGCCGCGGCCCTCGAAGCGGCGGGCGAGGTGGCGGGCCAGGGGCAGCCATGCCGTGATCGCGCGGTCCCGCACCGCGACGCGGTCCGGGTGTGCGTTGGGCAGCTTGTGCATGTGCTGGAGCAGGGCCACGGCCGATCCGCCTGGTGCCGCGGGCTTGGTCCGGGAGGCGATGCGGGGGGCGGTGATGGTCGACGGTGCGGTCATTGATGGTCCTCTCAGACCGGATCCGCGTCGAGAGCACTGAGAAACCTGTATGACGACAGGCCCGAGACAGGGTTCGACACGGCAGAGCAATCGTTCGCGTCGGGGCGCCCACGCTTTGAGCGTCGCCACAACCCGTTTCGGGCTGAGATGGAGACCACCGGGGGTTTTCGCGGGTGGGATCCATCAACTGAGGATGACCCTACTCCCATCCACCGCTGCTGCTGTGCGGATGGCACCGCCGAATCTCAAACCGCTACTGAGAGGATGCTCATCGGCGTCTCTCGACACCGGTCAGCGGCCGAGCCGCTGGTTCGAGCTCAGGGCCTCGGGGTAAACTCGGGCCCCGAGATGCGCTCGAAGCCCCGATGCTCTCGAGGTCCGGCCAGCGGGATGGCGGCGGCACCTTGGAGGCACCTATGAGCGCGGACACTCTCACCTCACCGGTCGACATCCTCCTGGTTGAGGATGACCCCGGCGACGAGATGATGGCCCGTGAGGCATTCGGGGACGACGCGATGGCCACCGTCCTGCACGTTGTCAGCGACGGGGAGCAGGCCCTGGACTTCGTTCACCGGCGCGGCGCGTATCACAGCGCGCCCAGGCCCGCCTTCATCCTCCTGGACCTCAACCTGCCCCGGATGGACGGCCGCGAGGTGCTGGCGAATCTCAAGGCACACGAGTCGACAGCCAGCATTCCCGTCGTCGTCCTGACCACCTCCCGCTCCCAGGACGACGTCATCCGCTGCTACCGGCTGCACTCCAATGCCTACGTCACCAAACCCACCGACTACGATAACTTCATCGATGTCGTGCGCAGCATCAATCAGTTCTGGTCGGACACCGCCCTGTTACCCGACCGGACTCCGCCCGGCTTCTGACGTTCGGGCGTCTGTCGGCTCACGAGCGAGATCGGCGGCTGCCACTCTCGTCGCCCTTACCGGATCGACCAGAGTGAGATCGTGGTGATTCCCCGCAGGTGCCTGACCGGTTCTGGCGGCTGGCATCCGGCGACGAATGCGCGACCGTCGCTGACACGCCGAGCGTTGTCGAATGCGCCGGACTGATCGCCGATGGTGGAACTCTTGTCTCCATCGGTCACGTTCCATGATCGTGGCGTTGTCTGTGGAGCCGTATGTTCTGTCACTGCCTCAAACGCGTACCGGCTCGGTCTGCTTCGCGCCTGTCGGGAACCCTTACCGGTAACGCCGGTGCGTTACAGGTGCCCGCCACCGCGGCTCGAGCCCGCCTCGCTGGGCGGGGACCGGCCGGCCGGCATGTCCGGGCCCAGGATGCCGGTCGGGCGAGTCGCCGGTGACGGCCGGCGCCGGCCCAGAGCGGGCGCCACTGCCTATGCACGAGGGCCCGCAGCGAACGACCCTCCTGGAACTGTTCTTCGATCTGGTATTCGTCGCCGCGCTCGCCCTGATCTCGCAATCGCTGGCTAGCGATCGCACGTGGCGCGGCGCGTTACACACCCTGATTCTGCTCATGGCGATCTGGTGGATCTGGTCGGTCACCGCGCTGGTCACGGACCTCTACCGCAGGCAGCGGCCACCCATCCTGCCCATGACGATCTGGGTCATGTCGGGCAGCATGGTGATGTCTGCCGCGGTGCCGAAAGCGTTCGCCGAGCGAGGCTTCGTGTTCGCCCTGGCGTATGTGGCCATCCACCTTGGTCGCGGGCTGTTCCTGGTCGCCGCCCTGCGCGGTCAACCGGCGCAACGGCACGCCGCGCGGTTTCTCTTCTGGTTCGCCGTGTCCGCCGCGCCGTGGATCGCCGGCGGTCTCGCACCGCGCACCGCTCGTGAGGTGTTGTGGCCACTGGCACTCGTCCTGGACTACGGATCCGCCCGGTTTCGCTACCCCACCCCGCGGCTTGGCAGGGTCCCGTCATCGCAGTACGACGTGGCGGCCGAACACCTGGCCGAGCGCTATCAACAGTTCTTCACGCTGGCTCTCGGCACCGCGATCCTGGCCACCAGTCTGACCTTCGCCGGCAGTGCCTTCACGTCCAGCCAGGCCCTGGCGTTCGCGATCGCGTTCACCACCACCGTGGTGCTGTGGCGGCTCTACGTCCACCGGGCCGGAGTGCTCCTCCAGCCCGCCATCGAGTCCGCCCGCGACCCCGGCCGGCTCCTGCGGTCGGCCCCATACACCCACCTGGTCATGGTTGCTGGTGTCGTCGTCACCGCGGCGGGCTTCGAATCCCTCATCGGTCATCCCACCGCGCAGCTGACCCCGAGCGTGATCATCCTCGTGCTGGGCGGTCCCGCGCTGTTCCTGGCCGGACGGGCCCGGTTCGAGTATGAAGTCTTCACCCGGGTATCCCCCTCCCGGCTGGCTGGCTTGCTCGCGCTGGCCGCGACGGCGGCGGCGATCAGGCTGCTGACACCGCTGATCGCGGGCGGCGTTTCGGCGCTCATCCTCGTTGGAATCGCCGTTGCCGACGCCGTCCGTGCCCGTCGTGGCCGACCGGAGAGACCCTCTCCGTCCCTGTGAAACGCCCGGCGTGGCGGTGACGTGGCGCGTCCCGCACCTCGTCACCGCCACCGGCCACCGTCAGACGACGCGGATGTTCGCCGCCTGCGGGCCCTTCTGGCCCTGGGTGATGTCGAACTCGACCCGCTGGTTCTCGTCGAGGCTGCGGAAGCCGTCCGAGGTGATGGCGGAGAAGTGCGCGAACACGTCCGATCCGCCACCGTCGGGCGTGATGAAGCCGAAGCCCTTGTCGGCGTTGAACCATTTAACGGTACCGATAGCCATACCTTTTCTCCTTGGAAGGCTTGTGGAGACCACACCGTGTGGCATCCGTGTCGCCGCGTTGATCACCTACGTCCAGGGAAAAGGACTGGCAACAGAGAAGCGCCAGGGTCATGATCCCTCAGGCGCCCAGACTAATTTGAAGCTCAAAACTGCGACCCTGGGACGGTAGCACACCTGCGGCAACTCGGCGCCTTGTGTCGGCCGATGGGTGCCGGAGCGCGGTTCGGCCCCGGTTGTCCGGCTGCCCGCTGATCCGCGAGTCCGCGTACGGTGTGAAAGGACGGACGACCGTTGAGGAAACTCTCCCTCGCCGCGTCGGACCAGAGAGGACGCGCGATGGCGCGCTACATGATCGGCGGGTACGACGAACATGCGGTTGTCCACCTGACTCCCGTGCGGGGCGACCAGGGGGCAGAGCTCCCGTTCGGACTCTATGAACGGTGGCGGAAGGCTCGCGCCGAACTCGACGCCGCCCAGCGTGAGATCGTGTCCCACCTTCGGCGAGCCGGCGGGCGCGATGCGATACCCGAGGAGTTGTGGGAGGCGGTCGACCGGCAGAACCTGCCGGCTCGTCCATGGGATTCAGCGTGACCGGCCGCGACGCCGAGGGCCGGTGGCCCCACGAGTAGCCCGCGGCTCGCCGCGGCGCCGCCGCGCCCGCGCCGAGCCTCACGAGTGGCGGCGCACCGCATGGGTGCGCCGCCACTCGTGTCGTCAGTCTCGTGGTCAGTCCTCCGCGAGCGCGTCCGCGGTGACCCGTGCCTGCGGTTGCTGGCTCGGCTGTTCGCTGACGGCCTGTTCGTTCGCCCGCTGCTGGGCCGCCGAGGGCAGGGCCAGGGCGAGCACTACCGCGACGACCAGCGCGAGGCCGGCGATGAGGAACGCCCGGTCGTAGCCCGCGGTCAGCGCAGTGGCCACCGACTGCGGGCCGGTGGGGTGGTGGCCCCGGGACACGCTCGAGGCGAAGGTGGCCATGACGGCCAGCCCGACGGCGCCGCCGACCTGCCGGGTAGTGTTGATCAGCCCGGAGGCGAGGCCGGCCTGGTGCGGCGGCATGCCGTGGGTGGCGGCGAGGGTCATCGGTACGAACGACAACCCGACGCCCAGGCCGAAGAGGATCAGCGGCCCGAGGATGTGCGGCAGGTAGGCGTCGCCGGCCTGCAGGGTGGTGGCCATCCAGATCAGCCCGGCGGCCGACAGGGCCGGTCCGAGCAGGAGCTGGCGCCGGTACCCGATGTGGTGCACGACCCGGGTGCCGATCAGTGAGCCGAGGAAGGTCGACAGCCCGACCGGGAGGAACGCCAGGCCGGCGCGCAGGGGCGAGTACCCGGCGACCTGCTGGAGATACAGCGACAGGAAGAAGTACGCGCCGAACAACGCCATGCCGATGGTGACCGCCACCCCGTTGGCGACGGACAGCGAGCGCATCTTGAAGATCGAGAACGGGACCAGCGGCTGGCCCGCGATCCGGGTTTCGATCACGGCGAAGGCGGCGAGCAGCACGGCTCCGGCGGCCAGCACGCCGATGGTGCGGGCCGAACCCCAGGAATTGGTGTCGGTGCCGACGATGCCGTAGACGACGGCCGCCAGGCCGAGGGTGACGGTGGTGGCGCCGAGCACGTCCAGCCGCTGGCCGGTCCGGTTGAGGCGGGACTCCGACAGCGACAGCATGGCCAGTACCAGGACGGCAATGCCGATCGGCACGTTCACGAACAGCACCCACCGCCAGTCGAGCAGGTCGGTGAGCACCCCGCCGGCCAGCACGCCGACGGCGGCGCCGCTGGCGGCCGTAGTCGCCCAGGCGCCCAGTGCGCGGCGCCGTGCGTGGGGATCGGTGAAGCGGCTGGTGAGCAGGCTCAGGGTGGCCGGGGCGAGTACGGCCCCGCCGAGACCCTGCGCGGCCCGGGCCCCGATGAGCCAGCCCGAGCTCTGCGCCACGCCGCCCACCAGGCTGCATACGGTGAAGATCACCAGGCCGATCATGAAGATCCGACGACGGCCGAACAGGTCGGCGGCGCGGCCACCGAGCATCAGGAATCCGGCGAAGGTCAGGGTGTAGGCGTTGACGACCCACTGCTGGCTGTTGACGCTGAGTCCAAGATCTTGCCGCATCTGAGGCAGCGCCACATTCACGATCGTCACGTCCAGCACGACCATGAACTGCGCCACACAGCAGACGACGAGGGTGGCCCAGGCGGGGGCGGTACGCATGGCGGTACGCAATGACATTTAGCTTCGGTTCTTTCTTTGGCGCCGGATTGGGGCATCGAAGACGCGTCCCGGACTGTACTGTATAGTACAGTCCGGGGGAGGGTCGCCCTTGCGCGCCCAGGAGTGACGAGGATCGCCAAACAGCGGGGTGGGGGACCGGTAGGCGGGAGGAGGGCGGCATGAAGACACCGCCGAGCACCGAGCGAGGACGGCGCACCCGGGCCGCGATCGTCGAGGCGGCGGCCAGCCTGATGCGTGAACGGGGTCTCGCCGCGCCGTCCGTGGACGACGTGCTGCTGGCCAGCGGCACCGGAAAGTCCCAGTTCTACCACTACTTCGAGGGCAGGCAGGAGCTGACGATCGCGGTCCTGTTCCACCAGTTCGAGCAGGTGCTGGGCGGCCAGCCCGCCCTCACCGACCAGACCTGTGGGGACCTGCGCCGGTGGCGCGACGACGTGGTGCGCACCCACCGGAGGACCTGTCACGGGCTCTGCCCGCTGGGCGTGTTCGTCGGCCAGGTCGACGGCGATCCGGCGCTCAAGGCCATCCTCATTGAACTGTTCGCCCGCTGGCACGGGGCCATCGCCGACCTGGTCGGCCGGGCCGTCCGCGCGGGCCGGGTGTCCCCGGGCACCGACCCGGCCGCGGCCGGTTGGGCCCTGCTCACCGCGCTTCAGGGCGGCACCATGCTCGCCCACCTGCGCGGTGACGAGGGGCCGCTGGTCCAGGCCCTGGACGCCGTCGTGGACGGCCTGGTCGTCGCGGACGGACTGGTCGTCGCGCCGGTCGCGGTCGGCGACTGAGGCGACGCTGAGGCGGCGACCGCCCGGCCGACTGCCCGACCCATCCGTCACGAAAACACGTACCGAATCGGCGGCGGTTCGCCCCGCGCGAGGCGGGGCGGGGCGGGGCGGGGCGAACCAGTGGGTCAGCGCCGTGGCGGGGTGACGCCGTAGAACCAGTTGTGGCCCAGCTCGCTCTCGCGTTCACCGGTGACCGGCAACGCGTCGAGGCGGGCGATCTCCGCCGCGTCGAGGGTGAGTTCGGCCGCGCCGGCGTTCTCTTCCAGGCGGGAGACGTGCAGCGTGCCGGGAATGGGTACCACGTCCGGGGCCTTGGCCAGCAGCCAGGCGAGCGCGACCTGACCGGGAGCGGCCCGGTGCGCCTCGGCGATCTGTCGGACCGTCTCCACCGCCGCCGCGTTGGCGTCGAATGCCTCCTGGGCGAAGCGCGGCATCCGGCGGCGGTAGTCGTTCTCCGGCAGGTCCTCCCGCGACCTGATCCCGCCGGTGAGCATGCCCCGACCGAGCGGGCTGTAGGGAACGATCCCGATGCCCAACTTCCGACAGAGCGGGAAGACCTCCTGCTCGATGTCGCGCGACCACAGCGACCATTCGGTCTGGACCGCGCTGATCGGGTGAACGGCGTGGGCCCGGCGGATGGTGTCGGGCGCGGCCTCACTGAGGCCGAGGTGGCGGACCTTGCCCTCGGCGACGAGTTCGGCCATCGCGCCGACGGTCTCCTCGATCGGGACGTCCGGGTCCACCCGGTGCTGGTAGTAGAGGTCGACGTGGTCGGTGCCGAGCCGGGTGAGCGAGCGCTCGATCCGCTGCCGGACGTACTCGGGTCGGCCATTGATGATCGGTGGCCCCGCGGGGGTCAGCGCCCGGACGATGCCGAACTTGGTGGCGATCATTACCTTGTCGCGGCGGCCCGCGACGGCCCGGCCGATGACCTCCTCGCTGTCGCCGTAACCGTCGGCGGTGTCGATCAAGGTGACGCCGAGCTCGATGGCCCGACCGATCAGGCGGTCGGCGCCGTCCTGGCTGGCAACGTCCGCGGTCTGCCCGTAGGGGCGGGCGAAGCTCATCGCGCCGTAGCCGACGGCCCCGACGATCAGGCCATCGGGACCGAGGGAACGCTGAGAAATGGACATATCCGCACTTTCATGATTGTCAGGGTGGTTGCGGTGAAACTCGTTCCTGGCCAGGTCGGAGCATGTCCACACTCGTGGACTTAGCTACCATAGCACGGATGTCCACAGCTGCGGACATGGTTCGTTCGGGTTCCCGCTCCGGCACCGGACGGCCTCGTACCCTGGTCACCATGAGCCAAGCCGATCTCCCTTCCGCCTCGGTCCGGCGCCGCGACTCCGCGGCCACCAGGGCGGCCATCCTGCGCGCCGCCCGGGAGATCTTCACCGAACGGGGATACGACGGCGCCGGGGTACGCGAGATCGCCCGCGCGGCCGAGGTGGACTCCCGGCTGATCAGCCGATACTTCGGCTCGAAGGAGGGGCTGTTCGCCGAGGTGGTGGACCTGGCCTACGACAAGTCCCTGATGATGACGCTGGAACTCAACGAGCGGGCGGCCCGGGAACTGCTGGCGGGCGACGGGCAAACCGCGTCCGACGGACTGCTGCTGACTCTCCGCTCGGCCGCCAATCCCCGGGCGGCGGCCATCATGCGGGACAGCATCGAGCGCAACTATCAGCGCAGGCTGGCCGACGCGCTCCCCGGTGACAACGCTTGGGGCCGCGCCGGGCTGCTGGTCGCGATCTGCTCCGGGGTCCTGCTCAGCCGCACGGTACTGGGGCACACCGCCTTCACCGGCCCGCAGGTGGAGCAGCTCATCCCCCAGCTACGCGCCGCACTCGACGCGGTCGCGCGGGACCCCGCTGGCGGCGGCGATTCGCCCCTGCCGCGGTAGTTCGCCGCTGGGCTGGACGAACGGTGCGGCCGACGAACTGGTGGGAAGCAGCGGCGCGACGCCCTCGGCGAGGCTCCCGGATCCCGACCGGGTAAGTCCGCGCGCAGGGGCACCGGCGATAATCGGAGTCGATGATCCAGGCCCTCGCATTGACGAAGACATATGGTCAGGTCCGCGCCGTGAACGAGGCGACCTTCACCGCGTCGCCCGGCCGCGTCACCGGCTTCCTCGGGCTCAACGGGTCCGGAAAGACCACCACGCTGCGGATGCTGCTGGGTCTGATCCGGGCGACGTCCGGCCAGGCGCTCATCAAAAACCGGCGGTACCGCGACCTCAAGCACCCGTTGCGGCAGGTGGGCGCCGTCCTGGAGCAGGGCCTGAGCCACCCCGGTCAGACCGGTCGAGCCCATCTCGCCACCCAGGCGCTGCTCGCCCGGGTCGACCGGTCGAGGGTGGACCCGCTGCTGGATCGCGTGGGGCTGGCCCACGCCGCGGACCGCCGCACCGGCGACTACTCGCTGGGCATGCGGCAGCGGCTGTCGGTGGCCACGGCGCTGCTGGGCGATCCCGAAATCCTGGTGCTCGACGAGCCGGCCAACGGACTCGACCCCGAGGGCGTCGCGTGGCTGCGCCAGTTGCTGCGCGACCACGCCGACGCGGGCGGCACCGTGCTCATCTCCAGCCACCTGCTGGCCGAACTCGCGCAGCTCATCGACGACGTCGTCATCATCGCGGGCGGCCGGGTGGTGCGCGAGTCGTCGCTGGCCGAACTATCCGCCGGCGGTGGGCGGCGGCTGCGGGTGCGCGGCCGGGACCCCCGGCGGCTGTGGTACGCGTTCCAGGACGCCGGCGCCGACGTCACGACCGACGGCCACGCCCTCGAAGTATCGGGGCTGTCCCCGGAGGACGTCGGGGAGATCGCCTTCCACGCCCGGGTACCGCTCTACGAACTCAGCTCCGAGGCCCCGAACCTGGAGAAGGTCTTCCTCGATCTGGTGTCCGACCGATGATCGCGGTCCTGCGCAGCGAGGTTCACCGGTCGCTGACGGTCCGGTCGGGCTGGATCTCCATGGCCGCCATCGTCCTGCTCGGACTGACGTTCGGCTGGTTCAGCGTCGACTTCTGGTCGCTGCTGGCCGAACTGGGCGCCTTTGCGATCGCCGTCATGAACACGGGCCAGCACTACCAGCACCGCACCGCCGTCCTGCTGTACCTGGGCCAGCCCCGCCGGCTCACCGCGCTGGCCGCTCAGGCGCTGGCCGCCGTCGTCCTGGCCACCGCCGTCGCGGTGGCCAGCGGCCTCGCGGTACTGGTCACCGGCGCCGCCCACCAGTTCCGGTCCACGCTCGCGGTGGTGCCCCTGATGGCCCTGTACGGCGTCTTCAACGCCACCGTGGTGCGCCGGCCCACCTGGCTGTTCATCGGGTACGCGGGCTGGTTCATCTTCATCGAGGGCCTGGTCGGCAAGCTCGAGCTGCCACTGCCGATCAGCTCGTTCCTCAAGGCGGGCGGCGGCGACTACCACAGCCTGCTGATATTCGCGGGCTGGACCGCGCTGGCCATGGTGGCCGCGATCGTCGCGGTCCACCGCGACCTGACCAGCGATTGACCGCACACACCGGACGCACGTGAGTCCTATCGTGGCGTGATGCGCACGGCAGACCGTGAGACGACCGGCAACCGATCGGTACTCGCCGGTGTTCGGCGGCGCGCCCGGTGGTGGTGCGTGTTGCTCGGCTGTGTCGCCGCGCTGGCGCCGAGCCAGGCATTCGCGCAGCCGGATCGGCCGAGCCTGCCGGACCGGCCGAGCCTGCCGGACCGGATCGCCGGGCGGTCGGGGTGGACGAGGACGGCCACGGTGGGCCAGCATCCCGCGGGCCGGGCGGTCGCGCTGTTCCGGTACTGCTCGGACGACTCATCACAGACCACGGTGGTCGGTGCCGACCGCGACTCGTACCGGCGGTTGGGGGTGTCCGGATTCGACGAGTGGCCCGATGGCGGCCTGATCGCGCCGGACGGCACAGGAGTGCTGCTGCTCGACGCCGACGCGGGCGACCAGGTGCCACCGGCGGAGGACGGGCACCGGGTCCGGCTGATCGACCTGACGACCGGTACGGTCCGGAGGATTCCCCTGACCGACTGGCACACCAACGTTGGCACCACACCCAGGCTGCTCGCCTGGTCCGAGGACGGCCGATACGTCGCGTACGCGGTGCCGGCGTCCACGGATGGAACCGCGGCCGGCGCGTACGAGGACGGCCTGCCGGTTCTGGACCTGGCCGTGCTCGACCTGCGCACCGGCGTCTCGGCCCGGTACTCGGCGATCCGGCCGGTGCGCGCCGCCGCGTTCGCGCCGGACGGCCGGTTGGCCGTGCAGGTGCGGCGGCAGGCATGGGTGGTCACGGTCCACGGCGCGGTGCAGGGCCGGGTCACGCTGCCCGCCGGGCAGGACCTGGCGGGGCCGGCGGCATGGTCACCGGACGGCCTGCTGCTCGCGACCACGGCTCCGGCCGGGCTCTCCACCCTGGTCGGCTTCGACAGCAGAGTGGAGTTCGTCGACGTTCCCGGCGCCCACCGCCCCGTACCGGCCCCGGTGGCCGCCGACCGGCTGCTCGGCTGGCGCTCTCCCGATCACGTGCTCACCAACTCGGACGAGCGCGTCGACGACGTTGACCTCAGCGACCGCGGCATCCGTACGGTGAGCCAGCTACCCGAACACGGCGACCAGGCGTGTCAGTTGCAACTGGCCACGGCGCTGGTCCGGCAGGCGGCCATCCGCGCCGCGGCCGATCCCGACCGTGGAACGTTTCCGGTGTGGCGGCTGCTGGCCGCTGCCGCCGCCGTTGTCGTGGTCGGGCTCGGTGGCCTGAGCGGGTACGCGCTGTGGCGGCGCTCTCATCGATTAACGTGCTTTCATCGATCGACGTGCGCCCATCGATCAGCGTGAAGCGAGTGACCGCGCTGAACGGAGGGCGGTTCGTCAGGAGCGGTTGTCGGGGGCGACGACTCCGTCGCGGCCGAGCACCAAGCGCATCGGTGCGCCGTGGCCGTCCGGTTCCCAGCCATCGCCGATTGCCGCCCGAACGAGCTTTTCGACCAGCCGTGGCGTGACAGCATCGAGGGAGAAGATCTCCTCCACCCGGTCGCGGGGGGCGGTGATGATCGGTCCATAGTTCAACCAGGGGTCGTCGAATGGCACTAGTACCTCCAACCCGCGCCCTCGCCTGTTAGCCGCGCGCCAGACTCGGACGACGACGTGTCCTGGATCGGCGTAGCGGGTCACCCAGCCGTAGTCGACATCGTCAACGCGAAGAGCCCGCTGTCGGGACGGTTTCATGCTGACAGGCTAATGGCCGCTCGCCAGGTCGCCCATGCCCCAGCCGTGGGACCGGCCGTTGCCGTGCGAGTAGCCCATTCACGGGTAGCGGGTGGAGAGGGCCGGGGCTGCGTCCCGGACCGCGGCCCTCTTCCACGGTCGGCGAGGCGGGGATGGGCCCGCCCCACCTCAAGAATTCCCGGTGGGGTACCCGTCTAGAGGGCCCACCGGCAGTACAGGTGGCCGTCCGTCTCGACCGCGCGCCGCGCCAGCGCCGTGAGCAGCGTAAGCGTTTCCGCGAGGTCCGAGACGTCGACGCCGTCCAGCCTCAGCTCATCCGTCTGGGCCCATCGTCGCGCGAGATCGGCCAGCCGGTCGTCGCCGACCGCGGCCAACGTGTCGCGAAGCGTGTCGGTGACGGTGACGACGAATGCGTCTCCCTCCGGGTCGGTGATCGGACGGCAGTGCCTAGGGTCGTCGGTTATCTCGTCGTAGCTGTGACTGGTCAGGATCGACTCCAGCCTGCCGAGCGTGATGTAGGGGTCAATGCCCTTGAGGAGCAGCGTTTCGAATCCCGCGACGCCCGGTCCGCCGGCCACGTCGATGGTGGTCGCGGCGGTGGGGTCGTCGACGGCGATGAAGTAGTCGATGAGAGGCACGGCACGAATCGTGGCACCTAGCGCCAGGTAGCGTGGAACGTGGGGGTCCGGGCGGACGGGGATAATCATTGCCGGCATGTCCCAAAGTGTGCCGCCTCCGGTGCGCGCGGTGATTCTCGACGCGTGCACAGCCGTTCGTGCCCGGTCGTGCGCGTCGGCGCCGCTGGTATTCGGGCGGCTGCGCTGAACGTAGATCAATACCAATACCGTAATCTGGTGCCAACTCCCGCTGATCAATGGAGCGGATGAGTCCCGGCAACGGGTGCCAGCCACTGTGACCGGGCACGGGGGATAGTCCAACCCCTAATTCAGTCAGTGGTGATCCGGGCACGACCGGGGCGATCTAGGGGTCCCTGACGGCCTGTAGCGCTGCTAATTTCAGCCTGCGAAGTTCTTTCTTCTGCCGGCCCGACTGGAGGGCGGAAATAGTGTTCACGCACAATTCCTGG